>CAJTZY010000004.1 GCA_910584085.1 uncultured Bacilli bacterium
AAAAGAGTCTTTAGATATTTTTACTAAAAATCCCAAAAACTCTTTACACTAACAATAATCAATTGAAAAATAAATTTACTATGATTATACTAGCAATAATTCCTATTAAATCTGCAAAAAGCCCAGCAAATAAACTATATCTTATCTTTTTTATTCCAATACTTCCAAAATAAAGACTTATAACATAAAGGGTAGTATCGGTACAACCTTGAAGTACTGAACCTAGTAGTCCTATAAAACTATCAGGACCATATGTCGAAAATATGTTATTTAAATATGCTAAGGAAGCACTTCCCGAAATTGGTCTTACAAGTGCGAGTGGAAAAATTTCAACTGGAACACTTATTAAGTCAAATATTGGTTTTAAAAATGATAGAATAAAATCTAGAAATCCACTGTTTATAAAAAGATTAATTGCTAAAATCATTGCTATAAAAGTAGGAAACAGATTAGTTATCATCGAGAAACTTTCTTTAACACCTTCTATGAATGTATCATATACATCTACTTTTTTTATAAAGCCATAAAATACTATAAAGACCACCATAAGTGGTATTACTAAATTAGAGATAAGGTTAATTTTTATACCTCCTTGCTAAAATTCTATCCATAATTATTCCTCCAAATGTGGAAAATAATGTACTAAGTATACAGGCAAATACTATTTTAGTGGGATTTAGACTACCATACATCATTCTAAGTGAAATAATTGTTGTTGGAATTATAGTTAGTCCACTTGTATTTATTACTAAAAAAGTAATCATAGAGCGACTTGCTGTATCCTTTTTTTTGTTTAGTTTTTGAAGTGAGGACATGGCTTTAAGTCCAAATGGAGTAGCTGCACTTCCAAGTCCAAAAAGATTTGCTATCATATTGCTAGCAATTAAACTTAAAGATTCATGCCCTGTTGGAATTTCAGGAAATATTTTTGTTAACATTGGAGATAATTTTTTTGATAATTTTTCAAGTAATTTGGATGTTTCAGCTATTTTCGTAAGCCCCATCCAAAGTGCGACTACTGGAAATATTTTAAAGAGCATGTCTAGGCTTACTTTGGTACTATCTACTATGGTTGTATTAACAGTTTCTAAATTATTTGTTATGATACTATAAAATATACCTACGAGTATTAATACCATCCATATTATATTTACCATAAATTACATATCCATTCTTTTATTTTATTAAAAAATGATTTACTTGTTTCTTTTTTTAACTCTTTAACATATATATTTTCTTGATGTATTTTTTTATCCCCTAAATATATGTTTAATATTCCTACATTATCCCCATCTTTTATATTTCTATTCTTTTCTAAATCATATCTAAATAGCAAATTATCCTGTTCACTATTTCCTATTAAATAGCTATAATCATTTTCTATATAAAGTTCATAATCACTATAATATTTTTCATCGTATATATTTAATTTTCCTTTTTTTAACATTTGTAAAGTTGTGTAGTTGTTAAATCCATATTCAAATAAATTTTGATGATCTTGCCAATCATTTCCATCATTTAAAGTTACTACTACAAGGTTCGTATTATCTTTAGATGCTGTTGAGACAAGTGTTCTTTTTGCTATTTCAGTAAATCCTGTTTTTCCACCTGTTGTATATTTATAAATTGATAAAAGTTTATTTTTATTAATCCAACTATAGGTGTTTTTATTTGTTGTTAGAGTATATTTTTTTGTTCCAGTAATTGTTTTATAATCATCAAGTTTCATAGCATACGCAGTTAAAATTGCCATATCACGTGCAGTTGAATAATTTCCTTTATCCTGATCAAGTCCACTAGGATTATTAAACGTAGTACTTCGCATACCTATTTTTTTCGCTTTTTCATTCATCATTTTGACAAAATCGTCTACTGTGCCACCAACATATTTTGCAATAGCAACAGCCGCATCGTTTCCACTTCTAAGCATAAGTCCATAAAGTAGGTCTTTAAGTGTTAATTCTTCTCCAACTTTTATGTATATACCAGAACCATAAGCTTTATTTATTTCTTCACCTATTATAACTTTATCATTTAATTTTCCCGACTCTATTGCAATTACTGCTGTCATTATTTTTGATATACTTGCAACACTTCTAACTTCATCTATGTTTTTTTCATATAGTATTCTGTTGCTATCTATATCCATAAGTATTGCACTTCTAGCACTTGTTTCAACTGCACTTATTTTTATTGGAATTATTAAAAGTAAAAGTAATATTATTTTTTTCATGATTTCACCTAAAAAATTATATGTAAAACTTAATTAAAATATTTTATTTATTTAAGAAAAAACACTGAAAATTCAGTGTTATATTATCTATGTTTCTTAGATGACTCATCTAAATTATGGAATTTGTCAAGTCCTGATAATTGTTCTCTTTCATGTTCCAATATTTGAAGTGCATCAAAATATTTAGGATCTATTTCTTTTAATGCTTCTAATATCTCAGTATTACTAAGACCAGTTACTCCCGAGATCTCATACATTGCATATCCCTTTTTTAAAAGTTGTACTGCTTTTTCTTTCATATATATTCCCCCTAATTGAAATATATAATAACAAAATAAATAATGTTTGTCAACTTAAAATTTGTTTTAACGGCTTAACTAAAATATTTAATTATTCCATTTTTTATTGATTCCACTATTTTATATTGATATTCAGGTTGCCTTAATTTATATCTATCATTTGGATTTGATAAAAAGCCTGCTTCTATTAACACTCCTGGAATTTCTATTTTTCGATTCATAAGCATAGTACTTATTTCTTTAACTTCTCTTGTAGTTTTTAAATCCTTTTGTAACTGCTCTTGCATAAGAATAGCTAAGGTTTTATTATTACTATTAACGTCATCATAAAATACTTGTGCTCCACTCCAAGTTGATGAACTTATTGAATTTAAGTGTATTGATATATACATATCTGCTTTTGATTCGTTTATTATTTTTGCTCTATTATTTAAATCACTCTTTTTTCTTGAACCTGTATAATTTTTACTTAAATCATAATCTCCATAACGGGTTTGATAAACTATGGCGCCCTCTTCTTCTAAAACTTTTTGTAATTTTTCACATATTTCTAAATTAATATATTTTTCGTATATATTTTTATAAATAGTTCCTGGATCAGGACCTCCGTGTCCTGCATCTAAGTAAATTACTTTTCCAAGTAATTTTAAATTGTGTTCTTCAGTATTTGCTTTTACAAATGAAAATGAGCTTATAAAAATTAAAAATAATAGTAAGAAATACATTTTTTTCATTGTATCACCATTTAATTATATGAAAATATTTATAATTTAATTATTACATTATAAAAAGTGTAAAATGTTTACACTTTAAAGATATTCCATGGCTTTCTATTTGGTAAATTTATTTCAAAGCTAAGTCTTTCTTTAGTAATTGGATGATTAAAGGTAATAGAATTAGAAAATAGCGCGATTTGTTCTCCTACTTTCGCATTTTTATTATATCTTTGGTCTCCATATAATGGATATCCCCTAGATGAAAATTGTACTCTTATTTGATGCGATCTACCCGTTTCTAAGTTTATTTTAATTAAAGATAAATTATCCTTATAGGAAATTAATTTATATTCAAGTATTGCTAGCTTACCTTTATCATCCACTCGCACTATGTTTCTTTTTGTATCTTTTAAAAGTTTGTCTATTAGTTTTCCTTCAGGTTCTATTTTATTTTCAACTACTGCATAATATGTTTTTTTAAATACTTTAGTTCTTATTTGTTCAGAGAGTCTTGATGCACATTTACTTGTTTTTGCAAAAACCATTATACCACCTACAGGTCTATCTAATCTATGTACAAGGCCTAGATAGACATTACCTGGCTTATTATCTCTTTTTTTTATATAGTCTTTTAACATTGTTAAAAAATCTATATCCTTACTATCATCTGCTTGCACGGGAATATTTATTTGTTTTTCTACTACTAGTAAATGATTATCTTCATATATGATATTAATCATTTTGTATATACCTTCCATATATTCCACAAGGCAAAATTAAATTATCGCGCTTTATAGGTAGTCCTATTTCTCCTGCATCTACTATTCCATTTGGATATATTGGTAAAAGTGTTGTTTTTAATATGTTTTCAAGTACTGTAGCTGAAATTCCTGTAGTATATGAATTTATTAAGAAAAATAATGGTTTATCACTTAAAATTTTTATACACGCATTTATAAGTTCATAAATGGAATTTTCAAATTTCCATATTTCATTATTTGGACCTCTACCATAACTTGGAGGATCCATAACTATTGCATCATATTTATTTCCTCTTCTATATTCTCTTTCTACAAATTTTAGACAATCATCAACTATAAATCTAATAGAATTATTTTCAAGTCCACATAATTTCATATTCTCTTTTGCCCATTCTGTCATCCCTTTTGAAGCATCAACTTGTACTACACTTGCACCTGCACTTGAACAGGCACAAGTTGCTGCACCTGTATACGAAAATAAATTTAATACTTTTATCTCTCTATTAGATTTTTTTATCATATCCATCATAAAATCCCAATTAGTTGCTTGTTCTGGAAAAAGACCTGTATGTTTAAAATTTGTTGGACTAACTTTGAATGTTAAATGTTTATATTTAACTGTCCAAAATTCTGGTAGTTTTTTATAAAATTTCCACTGTCCTCCGCCTTTATTACTTCTAAAATAGTGTCCATCTACATTTTTCCAATTCTCATTAAATTCTACATTCCATATAGCCTGTGGATCTGGTCTTCTAAGGATAATATCTCCCCATCTTTCTAACTTCTCACCACATCCTGCATCTAAACACTCATAATCTATCCAGTTTTCACTAATTCGTTTCATATTATATCCTCATTTCATCATTATTAAAATCATTATCCATGAGTATTTCATGAATTATTTCTTCTTTATTATCTAAATGGATTTCTTCTATTCTATCTACTCTACACTTTTCTGCTTTTATTATTGCCTGAACCTTGCTTACTGCATTATCTACTTCATCATTAACTACTACATAATTATATTTTTTTAAATGATTTATCTCGTTATATGCAGTTTGAAATCTTTCAATAACTTTTTCTTTTGTTTCTGTCTTTCTACCAATTAATCTTTGTTTTAATGTTTTCATATCAGGTGGCATTATAAATATAAATAAGGCAGAGGGTATTAATTTTTTTATATTAATCGCACCTTGAATATCAATTACAAGTATTACATCTATACCACTATTTAAATAATCCTCAATTTTATCTTTTGGAGTACCATAATAATTATTATTGTACATTGCATATTCTAAGAATTTTTCCTCTTCTATTTTTTCTTCAAACTCTTCTCTTGTTACAAAAAAATAATCTTTTCCTTCTACTTCACCATTTCTAGGACTTCTTGATGTCATAGATATTGATATCCAAGTATTATCTGTAATGTCCACTAAATTTTTACATATAGTATCTTTTCCCGCACCACTTGGTCCAGATACAACAATAAGTAAACCATTTCCATTAACTTTTAACATAATCATCATTTCCTTTTATATAGTATAACATATTATAATATTTTTTCACATATTAAATTATCACAAATAGTATTATATGTATTAAACTCATCTATTGTATCTATAGTCCATCCAATAAGTAGTTTATCTTTTATATTATGCTTAAATGGTAAATATTTTTTATTAACTGATATAAAATCTACTTTCTTTATGCTTTGTTTAAATAATTTATAATTAAATTCATTTAATATTATTAATCCAATTATATAGTTTTTTCTATTTTTATAAAACCAATCGAGTACAAACGGATTTAAAGTTTGTATAGCAAAATCTCCTTTATAATTATCTAATATTTTTACAAGTTCTGTTTCAAAAAGTTCGTTGTTATCTAAATCTTTTATTTCTATTAAGAGTGGCACACTACCATTAACTATGTGCATAACTTGTTCTAATGTTGGGATTTGATATTTTTTCTTAATTTTTATTTTAGATAATTGTGCATAACTTAGTGTTTCTATAACTTTATTCACATTACAAAGGCGAAATAGGTTGTAATCATGGTAAACTACTATTGTTTTACATTTAAGTATGTGTATATCTAGTTCTATTATGTAATTTTTATCCACACTTTTAATAAAAGATGCAAGTGTATTTTCAATAGTTTTAGAGTTATGCACACCTCTATGAGCAATTAATCTACTTTTTAAAAAATCAATATTCTTCATACTTAATTATATGAAAAAAGATATAGAATAACCTATATCTTATCTTTATCAATGCCTCTAGCATCAAAGCTTTTGTATATCTTTTGCATATCTCTATATTTTCCATTTAATATTTCTTCTTTATATGAGTCAAATTCAATATTATCTGTGTTATTCTTTAATTCGTTTTCTAAATTGTAAGGAATATTTACAAATTCATATGATATAGAATCATTATAATTCATTGAATTTAAATTGCCACTTATAATTAAATAGTTGGCTAAAGTTGTATTTTTTACATTACCATCTTTTTCGTCATTTCTAAATACATCTATTGGATTCCCAACTGATCCTGTATTTAATATTACTCTATTATAAATTTTTTGCATGTATTGTGTATGTATGTGTCCATAAATAGCGATATCTGCTTTAAGTTGTGAATTAGTTTTATCACTTGGTAAAAATAACTCATATAAATTTTCTATTCTATCTATATTCCCGATAAATTTATCTATTTTACCTGGATGTGCATGAAAAAGTCTTACCAATCTACCACTCATATAAAATTCATAAGAATATGGTAATGCATTAATATATTTTACATCATCATCTGATAACTTACTTTTATTCCATATAATTCTATTTATTTCCTGGTTGGTTTTTGTAGATAAATCCATTTCCTTTGTAAAATATTCATCACAATTTCCTCTTATAACAATGTCACAATTACTTTTTATAAGTTATATGCATTCTGTTGATGTATTCCTTTTGCAATTATGTCACCAAGACAAAATATTTTATTTATTTTTCTTTCTTTAATGTTATTTAGTACTACATTTAGTGCCTCTAGATTACCATGTATATCTGATATGATTGCTATTTTATCCATATATAAACTTCCTTCTACTCTGAAAATCCGATTAGTACTATTCCTATTATAACTAATAATATAAATAAATACTGTTTTATATTAAGTTTTTCTTTTAAATATATTCTTGATAGTATTATTGAAACTATACTATATGCTGAAATTATAGGAGCAGTTATTACTGCACTTCCACTTAGGGCATACACATATGTAAATTGTCCAATTGTCTCAAATATTGCTGCTCCCACTCTAACTTTTTGTTCTTTAATTTTAATTCTACTCTTTTTTATAAATGTTATATAAATGAATATTAATATTGAACAAATTAAAAATGTTAACTCATATGAAGTATTAGCAACATTTTCAAGAGTTGCATCTGTTACATTCACTAAAGGTGTTCTTGATATATCATCTAAGTAATAAGCATCGAAAAATGTACCTAGTGAGTCTATTAAACAGTAAATAATTGGAATTAAGAAAGCTATAAAACCTATTTTATATTTATTTTGCTTCAATTCTTTATAGTCATTTTGATTATTTTTTTCTATAACACCCAACATAAAAATACCAATACAAATAAATATAACTCCTATTGTGCTGAATATAGTCATTTGTTGTTTTAAAAATATTAAGCAAAGTAAACAAGTTAGTGCGCCTGATGAATTCTGAATTGGTGAAGAGATAGATAACTCTAAATATTTTAGTCCAAAATAACCTATTGTCATTGATAATATATACATGAGAGATACTGGTAGATATATTAATATGTTTATAAAATTATAAGCAGTATTATTAAATAATAATGTTATTATTGCATGTATTCCCATTATAAAACCAACAATCATTGTAGTTTTTAAATGACTATATCTATCCCTCTCATCTGCTGACTTCTTATAAAATAGGTCTGCAAACCCCCAACTAAATAATGTTATTATTGCACATATAAAATTCATTTTGATTCTCCTTACAGTTTTATTATATCATGGCAAAAGAAAATCTTGAAAATAAATTTCAAAATGTTTACCAAATTAGTTTTTTATATAATCATAAACTTATATTTTTAATATTTTACCACTCTATTATATTTAAATTGTTAAAACGGGTTTGCCAACTAGCTACTTTTTTATCGTAAAGTTCCTTAGAGTTAGCTTTATGTTTAATTGGACGAATAGTTCTACTAAATATATCGCTTAATCCATACGGAGCATACACTTTAATATTATGGTTAACTTTAGTTATTCCAACTGAATGAACAGTCGCTATCCACTTACTTATTGCATCTTCTGAATTCTTATATTGATTTATATCTTTATTTTCATTTTCTTTTTTCCAAAGATGCATTCTTGCCTCATTATGTATATCGAATTCATAATTTAACGTTTTAAAATGTTCTACTATTTTATCTTCTAATTTTTTTTCACTTTCTTTTGAAATATTATTTGGATCATAGTAAATAATATCTATATCTTTTATTCCATAATTCAAAGGTCTATTATCATAATAATTCCAAATAGTCTGAAATATAGAGCCTGCAGCAATATAAAAATTTGGTAGGTTTAATTCTACTAAATAATCCAAAATTACCATCAAATCGTTATTTTGTTTTAATATTGAAATAAACTTTTCATTTTGTTCATCGATACATTCATATTGCATTTTAAATCCTCCAATTTTTATATCTATTGATATTTTTTATAAATTTTTTTACAAAGTGGTTCTAATCTTGTTCCACCAAGTATTTCTATTTCGTCAAGATTATCATAAATACTATAATTTTTAATTTCATATTTTTTCATGGTTTCTATATCTAATTCCTTAAAAGCTGGACATGGTAATACTGTTCCATCAAATTTTATATCCAATTTTTCTAAACCTGCATTACATTTATGTATATTGTTTTCCATTAACGGAATACCAATTCTTATATTCCCACTATATAAGGATCTACTATTATCTAATAAATGCATAAATTCTATTATTTCATTATCACTTAACATTAATTCAGATATATTTTTTTTGCCTCTTCCCTGCGGTATAAATTTAAGTATACTAATATTATCTATCTTTGCAATTTCTAACATTTCTAATATATCAGATATTTCTTTATAATTTGGCCTCATGGGTATGAAATGGACATCAGTTTCTAATCCTATAACAGATGCATTCATTAATGAATCTAATAGGTAACCATGCAGTTCGCTATCTCTTCCCATCAAATACATGTCAGTTTTTTGATTGTAAGCTTGATAGTCAAAAACAATTTTATCTAAACCCACAATTTTTAATTTATATAGCTCATCTTTAGTAATTGGACCATATATAAATGGATTAATAATTCTTTCATAATATCTTCTTACATTAGCTTTTAATCTATTATTCCATGGCTCAGTCTGTTCTATTTCTTGTAATCTAGCATTCATTTCAGATTCATAAAACTTAATTGCTTCATCAGTTAAGGGCTTTCTCATTTTTATCCCACTCGTAAATATAACTGTTCTTATATCAAATGATTTAGCATACTCAACCATTTTAAACAAATTCGGGTTTAAGAATGGTTCTCCTCCACTTAGTGATAATTCTTTTATACCACCTTTACTTATAAAATAATCTATTACCCTCTTAAAATCATCAAATGAAATAATTTGTTCCTTACTCATACATGAATTAGATGAACAAAACTTGCATTCATTTGGGCATGATTCAATTATTTCAAAACATAAATCCTTTATCATAAAACCACCCACTTTATTAAAAATTATTTTAACACGAATACGAAAAAAGTTTTAAATAAATTTACTAATTAGTATAGTTTTTATCGATATTTGACTTATCTATTTTTTATATAGTTTTTTTCATGTGGTTTTATGATTTCTGTACCTTCTTCAACTATATCAATATCATCCAAAATATTATATGGGCTTTTTTTAGCATTTAAAAAAGCATTTCCTCTTGATAGCTCGCATAACTCACTATCAGTGCAGTTTTTATATTTGCCCCAAATAGTGTCCAAACACCTTGTAAATACATCTTCTTCAGATACTACAGAAACATTTCCCATAGCATCTCGCGCAAATTTCTTTATATGCCCTCTATAATGGCCAAATTTATAATCAATACTGGCAATCATAGGCACATTATATTCTCCTATTTCAAAGCGTTCATTAAATAATCTTGCACCTGTAGTTTTAAGATAAGTAGCATACAAAAAATATATTAATACATTTAGTCTAATAGGAGTTATTTTAGTTTTTTCCTCCCAACCTTTTTTTATAATAGTATTTGCAACAGAACATGGACTAACAAAATTATACATAAAATCCACCTCAATTTGTATATTTATTATAGTATTAGTGAAATAAAAATCAAACAATTTTAACTGTTTAGTTAAAAAATATATTTTATTATACAATTTATTTTTTCAAATACAAAATATCCTCTCACCATAAAATATTTTATATTACTATTAGTTACTTTCATCTAGATATACATATATTTTCATAATATCAATCCATATTATCATACTAAATATTTTTTAGGACTATTTGGTAGAAACACACTACTAATCAAATTTTTTATTATCTTATTTGTTAAATAAATCGCTATGACTACCTATTTCAACTAAGTATAATATTAATTCATCATTATTATATTTATAAATCAATAACCAATCAGGTTCTATATGACACTCCCTACAATTTCTATAATATTTATTATCTAGCAAGGCATGATCTTTGTACTTAGCATCTAAGGTTATTCCTTTCGATAAAAGTTCTACAATATTAAACAATTTATCAACATTTTTCCCCTGTCTACTAATCTTTTTCAACTGTTTTTTAAAATTTTTCGAATATTTTATGTTGTAATTAATCATCTGCTAACAAATCCTTTTTTAAATCTTCTATATTGGTATAAGATTTATATTCATCTGGATGTGTTTCCATGTAATCCAATTCTTTCAAAGCTTCTAGAAAATCTTTAGATGGCTGCTCTTTCACTTCAAAAGGTATTCCACGTTCATAAATAACCCTTTTAAGAAACATATTAATTGCTGTACTCATATTCAATCCCAGACTATTAAAAATACTATTAGATTCTTCTTTTACCTCAGCAGGAACATTAACATTTATAGCACTCGTTAAATTAGCCATAATCATCACTCACTTTCTATATTAATTATACTATTATTATGCAGATATGTCAACATAATACAACATATCATAATATATTATATGTTTTTTTTATTGTTTCTATACACTTATTTGTATTCAATGAATAAAATTTAACAATTTTTAACAATACTTAAACAAAAGAAAACCCCGAAAACATTGAGTTTTCGAGGATTGAACTGTTGGTATATCCTATCGTTTTGAGAATTGTGGAGCACGACGAGCAGCTTTAAGTCCTGGTTTTTTACGTTCTTTTGCTCTAGAATCACGAGTAACAAAACCAGCTTTCTTTAGTATTTTTCTATAACTATCTTCGTTTGCTTCATTTGCTGCATCATATTCAAGTAAAGCTCTAGTGATTCCTAAACGAATTGCTCCAGTTTGACCAGAAGCTCCACCACCAGTTACTTTAACTTCAATATCAAATGTATTTTCATTATTTGTAGCTACTAAAGGTTGTTTTAAATCCATTACGTATGTTGCATATGGCATAAATTCATTAACATCTACACCATTAACGGTAATTTTACCAGTACCTGCAGTCATTTTAACTTGAGCTACTGAAGATTTTCTTCTACCTGTTCCAATAAATACTTTTGCCATTTAAAACCCTCCTTATTTAACTTTCATTTCTACTGGCTTTTGTGCCATATGTGGGTGTTCTGCACCTTCATAAACGAATAATTTTTTAGCTACTTGACGTCCTAATCTAGTATGAGGAATCATACCTTTAACAGCTCTTTCAATCATCTCAATTGGATAATTTTCTCTCATTTCTTTAGCAGTTCTTTCTCTTAATCCTCCAGTATAACCTGAATGGTTATAATACATTTTATCATTTAATTTGTTTCCTGTTAGATTAACTTTTGAAGCATTAACAACTATTACAAAGTCTCCACAATCAATATGTGGTGTGTATGTTGGTTTATGCTTTCCACGTAAAACATCGGCTACTCTAGTAGCTAAACGACCTAAACTAACTCCTTCAGCATCTATAATGTACCAATTACGTTCTACTGTTTCTTTTTTTTGCATATAAGAATTTTTCATATATTCTTTCCTTTCTCCATTACAAATAGTAAGTTTTCCCAAGACTCACTAAATGTGGGATGTAAATGTACCAACTAAAATAATACTAAAAAATACTAAAAAAGTCAATAAAAATATATTATTTTAATGACTTTTTATTACTATTTTACTCAAAATAATCTAATTTCATGTTTTTACGAACTCTTTTCATTATTTCTTCTGCTTTTTTCTTTGTTGCAAGGGTTCCTTCTTTTAATATTTTTTCTACTTCTTCTGGTCGTTCTTCGTAATATTTTCTCCTATTTTGAATTGGTTTTAAAAATTCTATAAGAGCTCTAGAAAGTTCTTTTTTACAGAATACACAACCTCTTTCTCCATTTTTACACTCACTACATACAGTTGAAATATTAGGGTTTTTAATTAATTTGTGATAATAATATACCATACAAACTTCTGGATTTGCTGGATCATCTTTCCTTAATTTGTTCGGATCTGTTACTGCAGACATAACTTTTTTGTTAATTGTTTCTTCATCATCAGATAAATATATGCAATTGTTAAGTGATTTACTCATTTTTTCATTTCCATCTAATCCTTTGATTCTTGGTGTAGAACTTAATACTGCATCTGGAATGTTAAATGTTTCTCCATAAATACTATTAAACTTTCTAACTATTTCACGTGCTTGTTCAATGTGTGGTAGTTGATCTTCACCAACTGGAACTATATTTCCATTAACACATGCTATGTCTGCTGCTTGACTTACTGGATAACCTAAAAATCCATAAGTTATTCCCTCTCCATTATTACCAAATAATTCCTGCTTTTGTGTAACTTCATGTTTTGTTGTTGGGTTTCTATAAAGTCTTGGAACTGATACTAGATTTGAAAAGTATACTGTAAGTTCTGCTACTTCTGGTATAAGGGACTGTATATATATATGACATTGTTTAGGATCTATTCCTGCTGCTAGATAATCTAATACTAGTTCATGTACATTTTCTCTAACTTTTTCTGGATGCACAAAGTTATCTGTGAGTGCTTGAACATCAGCAATCAAAATATATGTATCGTAATCATATTGCAATTTTACTCTGTTTTCTAAGGATCCAAAATAGTGTCCTAAATGTAGTCTTCCTGTAGGTCTATCTCCTGTTAATATTGTTTTCATAAGTTTCCTCCTTTACCTAATTTACATTATATCATAATTTTCTTTATTTGTTTAATTTGAATATATTTTATGAAGGTAAACTCTATTTTTTTGTTGATTGTTTGACATCTAAGGAGTTAATATATACATTAAAATCTTTAAATGACATATTTGGAATCACTTCAAAAAATTCTGTGATTGGTCTTGATTTACCGCCTTCTAGTTTTATATAGTAGTTATTTATTTCATTTTTAGCTGTTTCTTCATCTTTAAATTCATATATTCCAATCTTTTCACTATTTGGATGTTCTATTTGGTATACTTTATTGTTTAAAAAATATAATACAAAACAGTGTAAATGTTCTTCTTCTTCTAGATTATTAAAATCCTTACCTTCGTATATTCTAGTACAATACATTTTATTTGGAATATTTAATCTATTAAGCAATAAACTCATTAAATAAACTTGTTCTATACAAGTTCCAATTCCATGATTTAATGTTTCTTCAATACTCGAAGTCCTATATAATTTTCTAAAATTTTCCATATTTCCAATATGTTCTTCGTCATTAATATCTAACCACCCATATTTTATATGTGTTTTCATAAATTCTAATATATCTTCTGGTTTTTTTATGTCATAAATTTCCATATAAATACCTCCTTGCAAATTTAATAAGATTATATAATTTTTTTATAATTATTTAATAGGTAATTTCGTTTATTATATCAAAAAAACATACTATTTTAAATATGCTTTTTAATATATATAATATTTAATTGTATTATTAAATGATAATTCTGCATCCTCAAGTAGTGTTTTAAGTCCTGTATTATCACTATAGTAATATAATTTATTATTATATACGTAATATATGTAATTATCTTTAGTATTAATAGATAATGTTGGTATATTCCCTATATATTTATATACACCTAGATTATTTTTATCAACTCTATATAAATTATATTTATCATCAATTTTTTTAAATAAATAGTAGTAATAATCACTTTCTTTTACTTGGTCATAATCAGTAAAGTTATTACTTAGAGAAGTGTAATCAAAGTAAATTTCTTTATTAGCTTTTGATTTATTAATAAATTCCCACTTGTTATTTTTATAGTATTTTATATTATCTCCTAATGAGATTAAATCTATTTCTTTCTTTATAACATCTATTTTGTATTGTTTTTCATTATCTTTATCATATAAATATACCTTATTATCAACTATCCCTTGTATATAGGAATCTAGTGAAATTCTATCTTTTAATTTTATTTTTTCTATATTTCTAGTAGTTAAATTTACTACATAAAAATAATCAAAATCATATATATTATCATAATTTGCAATTAAATAATAGTTATCTACAAATGCACTTATTTTATTATTATATACATCATTTTTAAATAGTTCTATCCCCATTCCTGAAATTATTAACCCTTTATATGTAGTGATTGCAACTATTCTATCAACAATGTTATTCTTATAATATTTAATTGTATTTATGGTCTTATCAACACTTATATTATCTGAAAATTTGTCTATTTCATATTCGCCTATATTTTTTATATACTCGTCTAGTTTAGAATTTAATCCTATAATATCTTTATAATTATATAATATATTATCTTTATAACATAAGATATCTATCTTTATTTCATCATTAATAAGTGGTAGTATACATTCATAGTCATTGTCTTTATAGGAATATATTTTATTTACTATTTTTCTTTTATTTTTATCACTATTTATTCTAATTGGATAAACCTTATCTAAGTATTTTATTTCTATATAGTAATTTTTATTTTTATATGTTTCACTTATACTAAATGTTTCCTTATTGTATTTTAACTTGTAGTTTAATGTTTTAACATTTAGTATTAGTTTACAAAGAAATATTAAAATCATTAAAATTACTAATAATAGATATACTTTATTTTTTTCTTTCATATTACCCACCAAACAGCAAAAGATAGAATTTATCTATCTTGTTCTCTACTTACATATCTTTTCTTTTCTTCCATCATATATTCTGTTATTTCTGTTTCAATTTCTCTAACAGCTGATTTTGAAATATTTGAAAGAACTACAGTCTCTTTTACTGTATCAATATTTATCTTACCCCAAATTATTCCTGTATGCACAGTTAAATCATTAAACATATCAGGAGTTATTGCTAGAAATATATATCCAAATAGTAATCTTCTTTGAGCAAGTATTATTCTTTTATTAGTTAAAACTATTGCGAACGTTGAAAATATATCAAATGTTGAAAAACCTTTTTGTGCTACAAAAGCATAATTTACTACTTCTCCTGGATTTAAATGTTTATCTATTACCTTCGAATGTGCCTTTATACGCCACGCTACAGTTGATGGATATTTAGATTTAAATTCTTTTAATTTATCATATACGAGTCCCATAATGTCACCTCTTACTTTATTATACCATTTTCAGTAAATATATCAATAAAATATTTTTCAGTTGAGGCTCCAATTACATAATCTATTATTTTATTTGATTCTACCATGAATGTTATTGGCGTTGTAAATCCATCTGAATAACCAAGTAAAGTTAATTTATTTTCTATTATTTTTGATAGTTCACTATCAGTTTCACCTATATTGATATAATTTACATTGATCCCATAATTCATTATTATCCTATTTAATGTATTAATTACTTCATTGCAATGTTTACAATTATCTTTACCAATTAATATTATATTTTTATCCTTAGATTCTAATATATTATTAAAATCTTCATAGTTAATTTCTTGTATATAATTATCTATCTGCTCAATAAAATTATATTCTTTCATTTTTTCTATATAATCGTTAGATACTCCAATATCTCTAATACTTCCAATAATTTTTTGATCTTTAATTAATATTATTATTTGATCTTCTACTGAACTTATTTGCAATATTGAATTTAATTTTTCTTGTTGAATTTTACTAAGCAAATATGCATTTATCATCTTATAATTAATACTATATTGATATGAAATATTCTTTAATATTTCATTTTGCGTATCTATACCATTAATATACCTATATGGGATATAAAGAACAGTAAAATCGGTTTCTAAAAGATTTGAAACTGATTCTATTATTCCTTTATTATCCCCTATTACCTCTGGTATTATATCATTCCTTTGTAAAAATGAATTAAACTCATTATCTGTATCATAATTAAGTTTTTTATCTTGAATTTTTCCATTTTTAAATATAATCACTGTATTAGATAAATTTTTAGTATCAATTATTTTTTCTAATTTAGTTTTATCTAATTTTGATAATTTTGTACTATCTATATATAGATATTTAGTATCATATTTATTGAATACATTTATCGGATAATCGGAGTACTTACCTTTTGTTGATACGTATAATACTTTTGTATCATTTTCTATGAATCCTTTTACTTCCTTTATAAAGTTACTATCCCTTGTTAAAATTAAAAGTACAACTAATATTGTTATAAGAGTAATAAAGAATAAAGTTAATAAAACTTTCTTTACAATGCCAAAAGTATTTTTTTCCATATTACACTCCTTATTCTGAAATTAGACCTGCTTTTTTAAATTCTCTGACTAATTGTGAGATTGTTCTTTCACCGCTTATATAACTTGAAACTTTACCATTTTTTACTATAAGTGTTAATGGTGTTCCAAAAGATCCATCTTTTAAGAATTCTTCATCATTATATTCTATTGTTTTTAAACTTTCATTAAATTTTGTATAATCTTCTTGACTCAATTTTAATATGTCTAAATAGTTTATTGTAATACCATAATCTTTTGCTATTTGATTAAGTGCTGGCTTTATTGCTATACAATGACTACAAGTTGTTTGACCAATAACTATTATATGGGTATCCTCATTAGATATTAAATTATTATATTCTTCAGAGTCTAGGAATGTTAAATATTGATCTTGTGAATATACTGCATCCTCAGGTATAATTCCAGAGTTTTTAAAGAAATTTACATATTCTCTTCCCTCTGTATATCCTGATACCTTATCTATTACTTTTCCATTTTCTACTATAAATGTCATTGGTGTAGCATGTTTTTCTATACCAAGTTTTTCCATTGCTTCTGTTCTTTGCGCCATACTTATTTTTGCAGTATCTAAATAATAGTAATCCATATTATAATCACTAGCAATTGTTTCTAATATTGGTGATTGAAGTGTACACCAACTACAACCTGTACTAGCATAATAAATTACTGTTCTTTTACTTGAATTAAAGTATTCATCAAATTTATTCATTATTTCATTTGATTCTGTTTTATCTACCTTAGTTTCTCCTTTTGGTTTTGTTAATACAAGAGCTACTATAAGTGCAGCTGCAACTATTATTAAAATTATTGTTAATATTATTGTTTTCTTTTTTTCCTTTGACATATTATCCTACCTTCTTTACTATCTTATTACTTAAAATTTTGTTTTTTATTTAACAATTTTTTATATTTTTCTAATTCATCCTCTTTTTGTTCCATTAATTTTTCACATATTAAATCTTCATCCCATAATATTGTTGATATGGAAAGAGGACAACCCCTTATATATTTTTCTTCTATTTCACATATATCTGCATTATTCTCTTTATTTAACAAGATTACTCCATCTAGTTTAAATAATCTTGTATCTATCACATCTGTAATATATAAATTAATATTGCTATTTTCAAACTCTTTTTGCAGTTCATCTTTTATAAAATTATATTCTTTTAACGAAACATACGATTCATTGAAATTTTTAATTTTATACTTAATTATACTTGCTATAACAAAACTACCTGCTAAGAAACTCATTTCTTTCATATAATAATCTCCCTTCAAATTAATTACAATTCTTATTATTATATGATTAAATTAAAGATATTTTACTTTAAGTTTTATTATTGTTTATAGCATTTATTTACTTTTAATTTGTTATTATTTGTTAAAACTATTTACCACAACATTGTTTATATTTCTTGCCAGAGCCACAAGGGCATGGATCGTTTCTACCTATTTTTTGAACTCTCTTTGGACTTGCTTTTTTTTGCTTATCCTTATTTTCATTAGTTACACCTTCAGCAACTTTCTTACGTTCACTATTTTGTCTTACTTCGGCTTTTAATAGATAAGTAGAAGCTTCTGCATCTATTTTTGCAAGTAATTCATCAAATAATGCATATCCTTCATTCTTATATTCCCTTAAAGGATTATTTTGTGCATAACTTCTTAAATGAATTCCCTCTCTTAAATGTGACATAGTATTTATATGCTCCATCCAATGTGTATCTATTACCCTAAGTGTTATAGCTTTTTCAAATTCATCAGTTACTTCTTCTGGTATACTTTTAACTTTTGAATCATATTCAGATTTTAATTTTTGATATAAATATTCTACAATTTCATCTGAACTCTTATATTCTATTTCATCAAAGATTACTTTATCTTTTAATAATTCATTTACTTTCTCTAGTATTTCAGATCTATCATTTCTATTTAAAGATTTTTCATCATCAAGATGTGAATAAACGATATCACTAACAAAATTTTTAAACATTTCGTCTATTAATTCTTTAATAGAGTCCATATCTAATATTTGATTTCTTTTTTCATATATTATCATACGCTGTTCGTTTATAACATCATCATATTCAAGTAATGTTTTTCTCATATCAAAGTTATTGCCTTCAACACGCTTTTGCGCAGATTCTATAGAATTGGATAACATCTTATTTCTTATTGATACATCTTCACTAAATCCTATCCTTTGTAACATTAATTTAGCCCTATCAGTACCAAATCTTACCATTAAATCATCTTCAAATGATACACAGAATTGGCTTTCACCTGGATCTCCTTGACGCCCTGAACGACCTCTTAACTGATTATCTATACGTCTTGACTCATGTCTTTCTGTTCCTATTACGAAAAGTCCACCAAGTTCTTTTACCTCATCTGTTAATTTAATATCTGTTCCACGTCCTGCCATATTAGTTGCAATCGTAACGGAACCTTTTTCACCGGCTTTAGCTATTATTTCAGCTTCTCTTGCATGATTTTTAGCGTTTAACACTTCATGTGGTATTTTCATTTTTTTTAGTTTTTCGCTTATTAATTCACTTGTTTCAACAGCTATTGTACCAACTAAAACTGGTTGTCCTTTTGCATGACGTTCTTTTATTT
Source organism: uncultured Bacilli bacterium (assembly GCA_910584085.1). Classification (GTDB taxonomy): domain Bacteria; phylum Bacillota_I; class Bacilli_A; order RF39; family UBA660; genus UMGS1613. Next base: position 19,617 of record CAJTZY010000004.1, read on the forward strand.
CGTTCACTATTGCTTTATATTTACCTTCTTTAGTTGTAAATAACAAGTCTCCATAATCTTTACGGGCAACTGGTTTATTTGTTGGAATAGTTATAACATACATATTATATATATCTCTAAATTCTTCTTCTTCCGTTTTTGCAGTACCTGTCATACCTGATAGTTTTTTATACATTCTAAATAGATTTTGAAATGTTATAGTTGCTAAAGTCTTTGTTTCTTCATTTATTTGGACTCCTTCTTTAGCTTCTATTGCTTGATGTAATCCATCAGAATAAGAACGTCCTTGCATTAAACGGCCTGTAAATGGGTCTACTATTACTATTTTTCCATCATTCACCACATAATCAACATCTATTTTCATAGCATAATTGGCTTTTAATGCTTGATTTATAAAATGAACTAAATTAGTATGACTAATATCATATAAGTTATCTACACCAAATGTTTTTTCAGCTTTTGATATACCTGTTTGATCAAGAGATACTGACTTTGTTTTTTCATCATATATATATCCTTCGTTTTCTTTTAGGCTTTTAGCAAATTTATCAGTTTGCATATAAAGATTTGCTGATTTCATAAACCCACCAGAAATTATAAGTGGAGTTCTTGCTTCATCTATTAATACTGAGTCAACTTCATCTATAATAGCAAAGTTATATGGTCTTGCTACTCTATCACTTGCTTTTACAACCATATTATCTCTTAAATAATCAAACCCTATTTCATTATTTGTTGAATATAATATATCGCAGTTGTAGGCATCTCTTTTTTCTGATGGTGTTAGTTCTCTATAGTTTATTCCTACTGTAAGCCCTAGAAATCTATAAATTTCTCCCATCCATTCTGCATCACGTCCTGCTAGATATTCATTTACTGTTATAATGTGAACACCTTCTCCTGTTAGTGCGTTTAAATAAGCTGGCATTGTAGAAGTTAAAGTTTTTCCTTCACCTGTTTTCATTTCGGAAATATTTCCATAGTGCATTGCAAGTCCACCTAGTATTTGTACATAGTATGGTTTTTCACCTATTACACGAAAGGCTGCCTCCCTTGCTGTTGCAAATGCTTCTACTTTTATATCTTCTAATGTTTCACCGTTTGAAAGTCTTTCTCTAAACTCTTTTGTTTTATTTTTTAACTCTTTATCAGTTAGTTTTGAATATTCTTGTTCTAAAGCAATTACTTCATTCGCAATACTTTTAAATTTTTCTAATTCTTTATATTCATGATTAAATATTTTTTTTAATAACTTCATGTCCCATTCTCCTTTTGTATATATATATATTTTATCAAAAAAAACTTTAAAATAATAGTATAACCTGAAAAAAATAGGCAAATAACCTATTTTACTTCTAATACACCATAATCTCCATCTTTTCTTTTATATAAAATGTTTACTTCGTTTGTTTCAACATTTTTAAAAGCAAAGAATTCATGTCCTAATAATTCCATTTGAAGAATAGCTTCTTCTTCATCCATAGGTTTATTTTCTATAACTTTTCTTTTAACTATAACATTATCATTTTCTTCTTTTTCTTCAAAGTCTAAAACAAAATCATTAGGTAATCCTTTACTTACCCTTTTACTCATTCTTGTTTTATTTTTTCTTATTTGTCTTTCGATTTTGTCTGAAACCTTATCTATAGATGCATATAGATCTTTATTAGATTCTTCACCTCTTAAGACAAATTTATTTGCATTAATTGTAACTTCAACAACTTGATTATTTCCTCTTAATTTAATAAGTACTGTAGCTGTTATATCATCAGGATTTTCAAAATATTTATCTAACCTCCCTATTTTTTCTTCTATGTAACTTTTTATAGAGCTGGTTACATCCAACTTTTTTCCATGAATATTAAACTTCATAGACACCAATCCTTTCCAATTTCATTATATCATAATTATTATTTTTTTCAAATGAAATTAAAATGAAATTAAATATATTTAGATTGGAATTATAATACAGATTTATTATTTTTATAAGTCTAAACTATTTTTATTAATACAAAATACGGAGTACAATGGAATTGATTTAATATTATTTTTAAATCCAAAATTTCTTCCTGATACCCTAATAGCGTATTTTGGATTATATTCACACATATAATTATTTAAACTTCTAGATTTCACATGTGTACTTGCTTTTACCTCTAATGGTATAATCAAACCTTTTTCTGATTGTAATATGAAGTCTAATTCACTATCATAATCATTTTTCCAATAATCTAGATTTAAATTATTAAATTTAAGTGAACTTGCTACATAATTTTCCGTTAACATTCCTATCATAGTTTCACTTGCTGCTTCCCTATTTTTTATTAAATATAATGGAAATTCACTTAAATTTGTTAAAAGACCAACATCATTCATATAAAGTTTAAAGGATTCTAATTCTTCATACATTTTAATTGGTACTCCCACCTTAGTTTTTATACACTTATTTACAATTCCAGCATTAACTAACCAATTTATTGATTCTCCAAAGATTGAACTAGTACCACCTTTTCCTACTAATTTATATTGAAATTTTTTATTATCCTTTGCAAGTTGTATAGGAATCGAATCAAAGGTTGCCAATATTTTATTTGCATCATTGGTCTCATTGCAATACTTAGTAATATCATTTTTATAAGATTCTATTATATTCTTTTGATAGTCTATAGCACTTAAACAGGAATTACTATTGATAAATTCTTGTACGACTTCTGGCATGCCGCCAATAGTTAAATAATCATAATATAAATTCATAGCTTTATCATGTAATGTACTAGGCATAGATGTATTGTTGTTAAAGCACTCTACTATTTTATCCATTAAAAGTTTGTTATTTGTATTTATTAAAAACTCATCAAATGACATTGGATATATTGTTAAAAAATCTACTTTGCCTACAGGAAATGAAAAATCTTTCTTATTTATATGTACTCCTAATAAGGAACCGGCGCCTATTATATGATATTCTTTAGCATTTTCGCAAAAATATTTTAAAGATGTCAAAGCTCTTGTATTTCTTTGGATTTCGTCAAAAAATATTAAGGTATTATCTTTATCTATTTTTTTATTAAAAGCTATTTCTAAATTTTTAATTATATAATCTGGGGTTATATCTTCATCAATAATATTACTTATTATATTATTAGTTTCAAAATTAACATATATCATATCTTTAAAATATTTCTGTCCAAATTCCTTTACCAGATATGTTTTTCCCACTTGTCTAGCGCCATATAAAAGCAAAGGTTTCCTATTTTCTTTATTTTTCCAAGCAATAAGTTCCTTCATAGCATTTCTTTGCATAGTTATCACCTATCTATAATATACACTATAACTCCAAAAAAATCAATATTTTTATTACTTTTTTGGAGTTATATCTAATTTTACACAATTTTTATTACACAAATAAAAAAAACCACTTATACTAACGCAGTTTTTATTTCTACTACATTTTTTGCTTGTAAACCTTTATCAGTTCTAACTAGGTCGAATTTTACATATTGTCCCTCTACTAAAGTTTTGTAACCTTCTGAAAGAATAGCAGAATAATGAACAAAGATATCTTCTTTCTCATTATACTCAATAAATCCAAATCCTTTTTCATTATTGAACCATTTTACTTTACCAGTAATCACAAACACATCTCCCTTCTATTTCCTTACAACTTAAGTATACTACAATTTTCAAATTTAAAGCATACTTATCGTTCCCTAAAGTTCGACAAATATCGACTGTTTCTTTAGGAAACCAAGACCATTTTAGCATATTTGTAATATTGGTTTAAATAGCATTTACTCGAAATGGCCGTTTTAGTGTTTAAAATGGAAAAACGTGCAAAGAAAAATATTGCAAATTTATTTATAAAACCTGTTTTCTACTGATTCAAACATAATCTATTTGATTTTAGTTGAAGGAATATTATAATAAATTCATAAGCATAGAGGCAGTAGATGAATATGAAAAAATTTATTATTAACAGTTGTATAAACTATTTAAGAAAATATAAATATTATACAGATACTGAGATTAAAGAAATAGAATATGGATTACTAGGTATATATCTAACATTTTCTAAAATTATAGTTATTTCTATAGTAGCTCTAGTTTTAGGTATATTTAAAGAAATGTTAATATTTATGGTTTTCTTTAATATTTTAAGAACCACAGGATTTGGATTACATGCAACAAAAAGTTGGATATGCCTAATTAGTTCTACATTTATATTTATTTGGATACCATTTATGTGTATTAATTTAAATATTAATATCTATTTAAAAGTTGTAATATGTATCTTAGGAATAATTCTTATGTATAAAAATGCACCAGCAGATACATATAAAAGACCCATTGTAAATAAAAAGAGAAGAATGATATATAAGACAATATCTACAATTATGACAGTTATATTTTCATTTATTGCAATTTTAATTAATAATGAATTTATGTCAAATTGTTTAATATTTTCAATAATATTAGAGAATTGCTTAATTTCGCCATATATATATAAGTTATTTAAGCTACCTTATAACAATTATATAACTTATTTAAAAAAACATCCAGATTTAGCAAAATAATATGTTTTAAACTTTAAAACTAAAGTTTAAATATAAAGAATAAAGAAGGAGGAATAATATGTTTTTTGCAAATTTATTAGCTGCTCTTGGATTCGGAGCTGCAAAAACTGGAAGTCAGGCATGCGCTATGTTTATGATTGATGAGCCAGAATGTCCAGAAAGTCTAATTAAATAAAAAATGTAGATTAAACTACATTTTTATTTTTAGTATTTGTGTAAATGTTTCCTTAGTTATCTTCTTTTCATTAGATAGCTTTTTATTATTATCAATTATTTCTTTAGCTAATGCAAGTCCATATCCATGACCTTTTTCCTTTGTTGTATATCCGTGATTTTCAAGTTTATCTATTTCTATTATTCCTTCATAATTATTTGATATTGATATAATCAGCTTTGATTTATCTAAGTACATCTCAATATTAATATATTTATCTTTCAAATTTTCTACTGCTTGAATTGAGTTATCAACATAAACCCCAATTATTTTACAAATATCTAACATTGCAGAATCATCTATATTGTTAATTAAATCAACAGTTTTAACATCTTTAGAAATTTCTAGTTCATATGAAATATTTAGTTCTTTCATAGTCAATATCTTAGAATATATTAATCCACGTAAACCACCTGTAGGTATTTTAGCAGCCTCTAGCATTACTTTATCATTATCCTTTAATTTATTTTTTATAATTGTGTCTATATAGGATATTGTCTTCTTATCTGTTTCAGGTAACATATTTCTTATAGTTAACAACTCATTTTTATTTTCATGATTAGATATTCTATATCTATCCAGTATATCTTCATATTCTTTTAAACTATTTAAGGTTGTATTATATTTGTCATATACTTTTATATAATTATTTTTGGTATGAAATGAATATGAAACAATACTGAAACAAAACAATGTTAAAAGTGTATTAAATATTAATAATGAACTAAAATTTATCTTAAAATATAGTATTGCAAATAATATATTTATTATTAAAACAAGAAAGAAGCAACTAATTATCAAATGATTGTTTTTTATTCTATCGGTTATTTTTATAAAAAGATTATATATTTTTGATGTTATTGGAATATTTATAATAATGATCGATATTAATGAAATTATAAGATTTGCTGTAAATGTCCAAAACTGATTATTTACTATATCATCAGAAGTGGAATTAAATACTAATGATATAATACATGCGAAAATAAATTCTGATAACATATAAATCATTTGAGTCATAACTGCAGTTAATACACACTTATTAAGTTTTTCTTTAAATATAATTTTAACAAATATTAAACTTAGACTTGTGGCAATCAATATTCTAATAAATTGATTCATATAAAAATAATTAGTAACTACTGTAACAATCATAAATATAAGGGTTACATATATTTTTTTACTTTTAAAATCTATGTTTTTATTTAATAGTTTACTCCAAATACATAAATTAGATAGGTTTATAACTACACCTATTAATATCATTTCAATTATTTTATTCATACTAGTACACAACTTTCCTATATTTGTCAGAAAGTAAATCTACTGTATCACCATTATCGAACATTATTATTCTACTTACTTTATCTACTTTAACTTTTCTTTCCGAATTTATATAACAGGCTCTATGAGTTTGAATAAATCGTTCATCTAACATTTTTATAATTTCAGATAATGGTTTACTTACTCTAAATTCATTATAATCTGTTTTAATTATAGTTTTTCTTTCAAAGCTTTCTTTGGTAACATATAAAATATCATTTATATTAATCGTATAACATATATTTCTATCTGTAAATTTTATTACTCTTTTTTGATGAAGTAAATCTAAGGCCTTAGTTAAAGATTTATTTAATCTACCTCTCAAATCATCAAATTTATTTATGAATGATAAAAACATCAAATCATTCTTTAATACTATGTTACCTAGTTCCTCATGTCCAGTTAAAAATATAATTACGCTATCTACATCTTTCTTCCTTATTTCTCTAGCAATATCTATACCTGAACCTGATGGTGTCTCTATATCAAGTAAATATATTTTAAAAGGAATTTTAATGGAGATTATTTTCATAAAATCCTTATTGTAGTCATTATAAATATGAAAATCATATTTAACTTGGTTCTTATCCATGAACCCTTTCACTACTGTTATTATATTATTTCTATCTTTTTCGTTGTCTTCACAAATAATTACGTTAAGCATACTTTCTCTCCTATCCTAATACCTTATAAATCATACCATAAAACCCTTTCATTTACAATGGTTTTAGACTATAGGTGCAGAAAAAAAGATGCTACTTAGCATCTCCCTCAACTAATTCTAAAATAACCATTAAAGCATCATCACCACGACGTTCAGTTAACTTTAAAATTCTTGTATATCCACCATTACGATTTGCGTAACGTGGAGCTAATTCATCAAAAACTTTTTTAACAGCAACTGTATCATTGTGAAGGAAGGCAAGTGCCTTTCTTCTTGCTACTAAAGAACCATCTTTACCATAAGTAATCATTTTATCAACAAATTTACGAACTTCTTTAGCTCTTGTATCTGTTGTTTCAATTCTTTCATTCATGATAACGTTTTTAGTTAAATTAGCAAGCATACTTCTTCTATGTTTATTTGTGCGTCCTAATTTTCTATAAGCCATAATATTCCTCCTAACTATTAATCGTCTTCGCGGAATCTAAGTCCCATATCCTTAATCTTATCGATTACTTCTTTTAAAGACTTTTTACCTAAGTTACGAATTTTCATCATTTCAATTTCTGACTTAGAAGTTAAATCTCCTAAAGTATTAACTCCTGCTCTTTTTAAGCAGTTATAAGCTCTAACTGAGAAGTCTAAATCGTCTATTGATGTTTCTAATTTTTTAAGTTTGCTATCTTCTTGTTTTGCATTCATTATTCCTGTAACATCCGCTATTTCACTTAAGTTAGTAACAATATTTAAATGTTCAATCATAATTTTAGCTGCAAGAGCCATAGCCTCTTCTGGTCTAATTGATCCATTAGTAAATACTTCTATGATTAATTTATCATAACTAGCATCTTGACCAACACGAGCATTTTCAGTTTCATAACTGATTCTTTCAATTGGTGAATATAATGCATCAATTGGAATGAATCCGATTTTTTGATTTTCAATATATTTTTTATTTTCATTAGATGGTACATATCCACGACCATTTGCTACTATTAATTCCATATCAAGTTTTCCACCTTTAGCAATAGTTGCTATAACTTGATCTTTATTAATAATTTCTACATCTGAATTTGTTTCGATATCTCCTGCAGTAACTACTCCCTCTTTATCAGAGTATAATTTTAAGATTACTTCTTCTTCAGAATTGTTTTTTACAACAACATTTTTTAAATTTAAAACTATAGTTGTAACATCTTCAACAATACCTTCCATAGTTTGGAATTCATGCATAACTCCATCTATTTTTACTGCAACTATAGCACTTCCTGGCATGCTAGATAACATAATTCTTCTAAGCGCATTACCTAAAGTTGTTCCAAAACCTCTTTCAAGTGGTTCTAGTTCAAATTTACCATAGTTTTTATCTTCTATATATTCAGTTATTTTATATATTGGTTTTTCAAAATTTAACATATTTCACTCCTCCTTCTTACCCACGTGGGCGTTTTGGTGGACGACATCCATTATGTGGTATAGGTGTAACATCAGATATAGATGTAATTTCTAAACCTGCTGTTTGAAGTGAACGGATTGCTGTTTCTTTACCTGATCCTAAACCTTTTACAAAAACTTCAACTTTTCTCATTCCCATATCGTAAGCTGCTTTTCCTGTTGCCTCAGCACTCATACCAGCTGCGAATGGAGTTGACTTTTTACTTCCTTTGAAACCCAAGGTTCCAGCAGAAGCCCAACTTATTGCATTACCATCATTATCAGTAATTGTTACAATAGTGTTGTTGAATGTTGAATGAATGTAAGCTTTACCTTCTGGTATATTTTTCTTAACTTTTCTTTTTCTTGATTTATAAGCCATAATTTATCCTCCTTTAATCACAACTATTTTTTCTTATTAGCAACTACTTTTCCCTTACCTTTACGAGTACGAGCATTTCTATTTGTTCTTTGTCCTCTTACAGGTAATCCTTTTTTATGACGAGTTCCTTGATATGAATTTATTTCCATTTTAGTTTTAATATTCATATTTACTTCACGACGTAGGTCTCCCTCTGTCATGTATTTGTTTACTTCATCACGAATAGCATTTAATTCATCATTTGTAAGTTCTCCAGCTCTTTTATTTGGATTAACTTTTGCGTCTTTTAATATTTTATTTGAAAGACTTCTTCCAATTCCATATACATATGTAAGTGAAATTTCTATTCTCTTATTATTTGGTATATCTACACCTTTAATACGTGCCATAAAACACCTCCTATTAACCTTGTCTTTGTTTATGTTTAGGGTTTTCGCAAATTACCATTACTTTTCCCTTACGTTTAATAACTTTACATTTTTCACACATTGGTTTTACTGATGGTTTAACTTTCATCTTTTTTACCTCCTATTTTCTGTAGGTTATACGACCACGTGTTAAATCATAAGTTGATAACTCAACCATTACTGTATCGCCAGCTAAAATTCGAATCATGTTCATTCGCATTTTACCCGAAACGTGTGCCGTAATTACATGTTTATTTGCTAGTTCTACTTTAAATTCGTAGCCTGGCAACACTTCTAATACTTTACCTTCCATCTCAATAATATCATCTTTTGCCATATTTCACCTCTTTGTTAATATTTCATACCCATCTTTGGTAATTAACACTGTATGTTCAAAGTGAGCTGATGGCTGATCGTCAGCAGTAACTACTGTCCAATCATCATCTAATAAATAAACATCTGCAGTTCCTAAATTTAGCATAGGTTCTACTGCAATGACCATTCCTTCTTTCAAGATAGGTCCAGTATTTTTTTTACCATAGTTAGGAACATCAGGATCTTCGTGTAATTTATTTCCAACACCATGTCCTACTAGTTCTTTAACTACTCCTAGATTATGAGATTCAGCATAACTCTCTACTGCCTCTCCTATATCACCAATACGAGCTCCTGACCTAACTTGTTTTAATCCCTCATATAATGATTTTTCTGTATGTTCAAGCAAATATTTTTTCTCATCTGATATATTTCCAACAGGATATGTCCAGGCACTATCACCGTGATACCCTTTATAGCAAGCACATATATCAAGAGTAACTATATCGCCATCACATAATTTTCTTTCTCCTGCAATACCGTGTACAACTTCTTCATTAATTGATATACAGATATTTGCTGGATAACCATCATAATGATAACAAGATGGAGTCGCACCTCTTTTAATAATATAGTCGCGTGCTAGTGAATCTATTTCTTTTGTAGTAATACCTGGTTTTAAAAATGGTATTAGATATTTATGTGTATCTCCTACTATTTCACCAGCTACGCGCATTAATTCTATCTCTCTTGGAGTTTTAATGTTAATCATTTTACTCTCCTAAAATCTTTACTACTTGTTCGTGAGTAGATGCTATACCATTATTTCCATTAACATGATAAACAACTCCTCGTTTTTCATAATAATCAATTAATGGCGAAGTTTTTTCTATATATTTATTATATCTTTCCATATATGTTTCTTCATTGTCATCTGCCCTTTTAACAAGTGTTTCTCCACACTTATCACAAATACCATCGACTTTGGATTTTTTCTCCTGTGTATTAATACTATAAACTTCCTTACATTTTGGACAATATACTCTACCTGCACTACGTTTTGCAGCTAGGTTCTTGTCTATATCTATAACTATTACTACACCTATATTTATACCAATTTTATCTAGCATTTTTTGATAAGCTATTGCCTGATTTACATTTCGTGGAAATCCATCTAAAATGTAACCATTATTGCAATCTTCTTTTTGAACTCTCATATTTAATATGTCGATTATTAAATCATCACTAACAAATTCTCCATTATCAATTTTAGATTTAATTTCTCTACCTAATTCTGAGTTTTCTTTTGCTTTTTCTCTCAATATATCACCTGTTGATATATGAGGTATATTATATTGTTCTTTTAATAATGCAGCCTCAGTTCCTTTTCCAGCAGCCGGAGCGGCTATTAAAATTACATTTTTCATTTTCTTCCTCTTCTACCTTTTGTGTATGATCTACTTACTAATTGACTTTCTAATTGCTTATATGTATCAAGAGCAACTCCTACAACTATTAATAAACCTGTTCCACTAATTGATATTGATGTTGTTAAATTTGAAAATTTATCAAATACAATTGGAAGAATTGCAAGTGCAGTTAAAAATGTTGCACCTACTATTGTTATTCTTTTTAACACTGTTTTTACATATTCAACAGTTTCATTTCCTGGTCTTATTCCTGGAATATATCCACCATTCTTATTTAGATTATCAGACATTTCCTTTGGCTTAAGTTGCATAAATGTATAAAAGTAAGCAAATACAAAAATCAATATTACATATAGTATTAATCCTGTACCATTTGTGTACGATAGATACTTTTGTACAAATAATGTAAACCCTTCTTTTTTAAGAACTGATGATAATATCTGTGGTATTGAAAGTAATGCGGATGCAAATATTACTGGCATAACACCTGCACTATTTAATTTAAATGGGATATAATTTTGTTTTCCTAACATACTTGTTGATTTATTAGCATATTGAATAGGTATTCTTCTTTCTGCTGTCTCAACATAAATAACACCTACTATAATTGCCACAAATATTAGAATAAATGCTACAAATATCATTATCCCTAAAAATTCTTTAGCTATTAATTCTACCCATAAATCTTTAAACATACCTGGAAGTACACTTATTATACCTGCCATTATTATTAAGGACATTCCATTGCCGATTCCTTTTAATGTTATCTCATCAGCTATCCACATAAGGAGTGCTGTTCCTGCTGTAAGAATTAATGAATATAGCATGTAATCCATTGGACTACCACTACCGATATATGCAAAAGAATACATATATCCTTGTAGGAATGCAAGCACGATTCCTACTACTCTAGTTATTTGATTTAATTTTCTTCTACCAACGCCACCTTGCTTTGATAAATCAGCTAAATATGGAACTATATCTGCACATAATAACTGAATTACAATTTGCGCTGTTATGTATGGCGTAACACCTAGTGCAAATATTGATGCCCTAGTAAATGCTCCACCACTCATTGCATTTATTACTTCCAAAAATGACATTCCGGAAGTACTAACGTTTACACCTGGAACAATTATAGACGTTCCAATTTTAAATACGAATAAGGCAGCTAAGGTAAATAGGATTCTTCTTAATAAATCACGATTTTTTGAAGTAAATATTTGCTTTAGTCCGGCAAACATATTAAATCACCTCAGCTTTTCCACCTATCGCTTCTATTTTTTCTATTGCTGATTGTGAGAATTTATTTGATTTTACAGTTAATTTTTTAGTTAATTCTCCATTACCTAATATTTTAACTCCAGCAAGTTGTTTCTTTAAAATTCCCATTTCTTTTAATAATTCTGGAGTAACAACTGCTCCATCTTCAAATTTTTCTAAATCACTTACATTAATTGTTGCATATTCAATTTTAAACATAGCGTTAGAGAAACCTCTTTTTGGTAAACGTCTAAATAATGGTAATTGTCCACCTTCAAATCCTGGTCTTACTCCTCCACCGCTTCTAGCATTTTGTCCTTTGTGTCCTTTACCACTAGTTTTTCCATGTCCTGATGCAACACCACGACCAACTCTTTTACTAGTTTTAAATGCACCTTCACTAGGTTTTAATTCATGTAGTTTCATATTATCTAATCTCCTCTACTTTTTTTCCACGTAGGCGAGCTACTTCTTCTATTGTTCTTTGTGATTTTAATGCCTCAAGTGTTGCATATGCCATATTTACTTTTGTACTTGATCCTAATGATTTAGATAAAATATCTTTAACTCCAGCCATTTCTAGTACTGATCTTACTGGTCCACCAGCTTTAACTCCAGTACCTTTATTTGCAGGCTTTAACATAACACGACTTGCTCCACATACACCAATTGCTTCATGTGGTATTGTACGTTCGTCAACTATAGAAACTTTTACAACGTTCTTAGCTGCAGCTTGACTTGCTTTTTTAATTGCATCTGGAACTTCGTTTGATTTTCCAGTACCAAGTCCTACTTTTCCTTTTTTGTCACCAACTACTACAACTGCTGAGAAGCGGAAATGACGTCCACCTTTTGTTACTTTTGTAACACGTCCGATAGAAATAACTTCTTCTTCGTATAATTTTGGTTGTCTTTGACGTTGTGCGTGTTTATCGTTTGTTTTACGAGGTTTTCTATCAGATTTTTCTACTTTTTCAGTAGTTTTAACTTCTTCAACCTTTTCGATTTCTTTTTCCATCATTACCCTCCTATTAGAATTCTAGTCCGTTTTCACGTGCGGCATCTGCAAGTGCCTTAACACGTCCATGATAAAGGTAACCACCTCTATCAAAAACTACTTTTGATATTTTTGCTTTTTTAGCTCTTTTAGCAAGTAATTCTCCTACTTTAACAGCTGCTTCTACGTTTCCACCATTTTCAAGTTTTAACTCTTTGTCTATAGAAGATGCACTTACTAAAGTTTTAGAAGCTTCATCATCAATGATTTGAGCAAAAATATTACTGTTTGATCTAAATACATTTAATCTAGGAACGCAAGACGAACCTGTTACTTTATTTCTTACACGTGTATGTCTTTTAACACGTGCACTATTACGGTCTACTTTTTTGATCATAACTTCTCTCCTTTACTCTTAATTATTTAGAAGCTTTCTTTCCTTCTTTACGACGAATATGTTCGTCAGCATAACGAATACCTTTTCCCTTATATGGTTCAGGTTTTCTTATTTTTCTTACATTAGCTGCAAATTCTCCTACTAATTGTTTATCTATTCCTCTTACAAATAATTCTGTATTACTTGGAACTTCTAATTTAATTCCTTCAGGAATTGCTACATTAACAGGATGTGAATATCCAGCTGTTACTACTAATTCTGCACCTTTTAATTGAAAACGATAACCAACACCAACAGATTCTAATTTTTTTTCAAATCCTTCTGTTACACCAATAATCATATTTTTTATATTAGCGTTTGCTGTTCCATGAAAATTTTTAAAATTATCATTTTTTCTTGTTAAAGTAATCTCATTTTCATTAATATTAACAGTAATGTTTTCATTTATTACAGTAGAAAGTTCACCTTTTGGTCCTTTTACAGTAACAACATTACCATCTACTCTTGCAGTTACACCAGTTGGCATAATGAGTATTCTATTTCCAACTCGACTCATAAGATTCCTTCCTTTCTACCAAATATAAGCAAGAACTTCTCCACCTAATGATTCTTTTCTAGCCTCTTTATCTGTCATAACACCTTTAGATGTTGAGATAATTGCTATTCCAAGTCCATTTAAAACTGTAGGAACTTCTTCAGCTTTTACATATACACGTAATCCTGGTTTAGAGATTCTTTTAAGTCCAGTGATTACACGTTCCTTGTCTACATATTTAAGTGATAAAACAAGGATGTTTTGAATATTATTTTTCTTTTCTTTATAGTCAGTTATAAATCCTTCAGATTTTAATATTCTAGCAATTTCATTTTTCATTTTTGAAGCGGGTACTTCAACTTCTTTATATCGCATTTGATTTGCATTACGAATACGTGTAAGCATATCTGCGATTGGATCTGTTACCATAATATCCTCCTTCTCTTATCAACTACCAGCTTGATTTTTTCATTCCTGGTATTTGTCCCTTATAAGCTAATTCACGGAAGCAAATTCTACAAATTCCGTATTTCTTAAGTACAGCATGTGGACGTCCACAACGACTGCAGCGAGTATATCTACGCACTTCGAATTTAGGTTCGCGACTAGCTTTTATTTTCATACTTTTCTTAGCCATATTTTCCTCCTAAGTTACTATTTCTTAAATGGCATTCCGAAACCTTTTAAGAGATCTAACGCTTCAGCATCAGTTTTTGCACTTGTTACAAAAACTATATCCATACCACGTACTTTAACTACATCATCATATTCGATTTCTGGGAATATTAATTGTTCAGTTAATCCCAATGTATAGTTTCCTCTTCCGTCAAATGCCTTATTAGATATACCTCTAAAATCTCTTACACGAGGTAATGTAATGCTAATTAATTTATCTAAGAAGTTATACATATTCTCCCCACGTAAAGTTACCTTACATCCAATAGCTTGACCTTCCCTAAGTTTAAATCCAGCTATAGATTTTTTAGCTTTTGTAGCTATTGGTTTTTGACCTGTTATAATTTCAAGATCTTTCATAGCTCCTTCTAATAATTTAGAATTAGTAGTAGCGTCTCCACAACCAATATTAACTACAATTTTATCTAATTTTGGTACTTCCATAACATTTTTATAATTATGTTTACTCATTAAATCGGATACGATTGTTTTTTCATACTTTTCTTTTAGGCGGTTCATATATACCCTCCTTCCAATTAATCAAGACTTGAATTAGATTTTTTTGTTACTCTAATTTTCTTTCCGTCTTTATTTACACTGTGTCCTATTCTAGTAGGTTTATTTGTTTTAGGATCTAAAATCATTACATTTGAAGCGTGTATAGGTGCTTCTACTTCATTAATGCTACCAGCAGTTTGACCGTTTCCTTTAATATGTTTTTTTACAATGTTAACGCCTTCTACAACTACTTTATTTTCATTACGTAGTACATGAATAATCTTTCCTTCTTTACCTTTATCCTTACCAGAAATGACAACTACTTTATCTCCAGTTTTAAAGTTCATCTTTCTGCCTCCAAACTCTATAACACTTCTTTAGCTAGTGATATAATTTTATTAAAACCTAAATCACGTAATTCACGTGCTACTGGTCCAAATACACGAGTTCCAACTGGACTCTTATCATCTTTAACAATAACAGCAGCGTTATCATCAAATTTGATGTATGATCCATCTTCTCTTCTTAGACCAAATTTACTTCTAACTACAACTGCTTTAACAACTTTTCCTTTGCCAACAGTTCCGTTAGGTGTTGCTTTTTTAACAGTTGCAACTACTATATCTCCAATATTACCAGTTTTTACTTTTGAGCCACCAAGAACACGAATTACAGATAATTCCCTTGCTCCTGAGTTGTCAGCTACTTTTAAACGGCTTTCTTGTTGAATCATATATTATCCTCCTTCACTCGTTCAATTATAAAATAATTGCTTTTTCTATAATACGCACTAAACGGAAATGTTTAGTTTTTGATAATGGTCTTGTTTCAGCTATAAGAACTTTATCTCCTTTTTTAGCTTCATTCTTTTCATCATGTGCAGTATATTTTTTTGAATATTTAACTCTTTTATGATATAATCTATCGTTTTTGTAAGTTTCAACTAAAACTGTAATAGTTTTATCATTTACATCACTTACAACAGTTCCAACTAATTCATGAGTTCTTTTTTCTTCCATGTTATCCTCCTATTATTTAGTTAATTCTCTTTCACGTAAGATTGTTTTCATACGTGCAACTAATTTTCTAAGTTCTGTTATTCTTGAAGGCTTTTCTAAAGTTCCTGTTGCTTGTTTAAAACGTAAGTTAAATAATTCTTCCTTTGATTCTTCGATTTTTGAAAGTATTTCCTCATTAGATAATTCTCTTATTTCTTTATTAGTCATTACTTTCACCACTTTCTTTTTTTACAAATTTACATTTGATTGGAAGTTTATGCATAGCAAGTCTTAATGCTTCACGAGCTATGTCTTCACTAACTTCAGCTATTTCAAACATAATTTTTCCTTCTTTAACTACTGCAACCCATGCATCATGAGAACCTTTACCTTTACCTTGACGAGTTTCAAGTGGTTTTTTAGTTAATGATAAGTGTGGGAAAATGTTTATCCAAACTTTTCCTCCACGTTTCATATAACGTGTCATAGCAACTCTGGCTGCTTCGATTTGTCTATCTGTAATCCAAGCGCCTTCAAGTGCCATTAAACCATATTCACCAAAATGTAATTCAGTGTTTCCCTTTGCTTTTCCATCATAAGGAAGACGATGTACATTTCTAAATTTAGTTCTTTTTGGAATTACTGCCATCTTCATTACCTCCCTTATTTTTAGCAGGAAGTATTTCGCCTTTGCAAATCCATACTTTTACACCAATCTTACCATAAGTAGTGTCTGCTTCTTTCCAAGCATAATCAATATCTGATCTTAAAGTATGACGTGGAACGCTACCTTCTGTATAACCTTCAGTACGAGCCATATCTGCTCCTCCTAAACGTCCTGATACAGAAGTAGTAATTCCTTTTGCTCCTGCCTTCATTGTATTTCTAATTGCTCTTTTTTGAGCTATTCTGAATGACACACGTCCTTCAATTTGACGCGCAATATTTTCTGCAACTAGTGCAGCATCTAAATCTGGATTTTTAACTTCTTTAATTGAAATTTGAATATTTTCATTAACTAGTTTAGATAATTCGTTTTTAATTTTTTCGATTTCATCTCCACCGTGACCAATAACAACTCCAGGTTTAGCTGTATTTATAACAACATTAGTCTTTTTAGTGTCTCTTTCAATAAGAATACTTGAAACTGATGCGTCTTTTAGTTTTTTCTCTAACATTTTACGAATCTTATCATCATTTTTGATATACTTTGCATTGTCACGTCCTTCAGCATACCAATTTGATTGCCAAGATTTGTTAACGCCTATTCTAAGTCCGACTGGACTAACTTTTTGACCCACAAGTTTTCCTCCTTTACTTTAGTTTCTTTCACTTACAACAATTGTAATATGACTTGTTCTTTTTTTGATTGGATCTACGTGACCACGAGAACCAAAATTCATTCTTTTTAATGTTTGCCCTTCATCAACATATGCCTTACTAACATATAATTTAGTTTTATCTAAACCTAAGTTGTTTTCAGCATTTGCTACTGCAGAAGTTAACACTTTTAAAGTTAATCTAGCAGCTTCACTATTGTAATTTCTACAAATTCTATCTGCTTCAGCCACGTCTTTACCACGTATTAAATCAATAACTAAACGTGCCTTGCGTGGAGGGATTCTAAGTCCCTTTGCGATTGCTCTTGCTTCCATAATTCCTTCCTTCCTAGGTTTTTCTATTTTTTACCTTTGTCATCACCGTGACCACCGAATTTACGAGTAGCAACGAATTCACCTAATTTGTGACCAACCATATCTTCAGTAACATAAACTGGAACAAATTCTTTTCCATTATGAACTGCAAATGTGTTACCTATAAATTCAGGAAATATTGTTGAACGGCGTGACCAAGTTTTAATAACTTCTTTTTTCTCTGATTCATTTACTTTTTTAACCTTTTTCATTAAACTTTTGTCTGCAAAAGGTCCTTTTTTTAAACTTCTAGCCATTAATTACCATCCTTTCCTATTTTTTACGGCGATGAACTATTAAGTCATCTGATTGTTTTTTACCTTTACGAGTTTTATATCCAAGTGCAGGTTTTCCCCAAGGTGTAAGAGGCCCTTTGTGTCCTACTGGAGCTCTACCTTCACCACCACCATGTGGGTGATCATTAGGATTCATAACTGATCCACGAACTGTAGGTCTAATACCCATATGTCTTTTACGGCCAGCTTTACCTAAGTTTACTAATTCATGATCTTCATTTCCTACTTCACCAATAGTTGCACGACAAGTACTAAGTACTTTACGAACTTCACCACTAGTTAAACGTAGTAATGCATATTTTCCTTCAAAACCAAGTATTTGTACACTTGATCCTGCTGAACGAGCCATTTGAGCTCCTTTTCCAGCCTTTAATTCAACACAGTGAACGAGTGTTCCTTCTGGAATATTTGATAGTGGTAAACAGTTTCCAATTTTGATATCTGCTTTCTCTCCACTTTCAATTTTATCCCCAACTTTTAAACCTTTTGGAGCGATTATATAAGCTTTCTCTCCATCAGCGTATTTAATCAAAGCTATGTTTGATGTTCTGTTTGGATCATATTCTATTGATGCAACAGTTCCAACAACACCATCTTTAACTCTTCTAAAATCAATAATACGATATTTTCTTTTAGCTCCTCCGCCTTGATGACGAACAGTTATTCTACCTTGATTATTACGACCACCATTTTTCTTTAATGTAACAAGTAGTGATTTCTCTGGTGCTACTTTAGTTAATCCACTATTATCTAAAGTAGTCATACCACGTCTACCATTAGTTGTTGATTTATAACTTTTGATTGCCATTGTATTTCCTCCCTTAGATTAGTTAAGTTCTATTGAACTTCCTTCTTTTAATGTAACTATAGCTTTTTTCTTTCTATTTGTAAGTCCAGCGTAACGCCCAACACGTTTTTTTCTAGGTTTAACGTTTATTGTATTAACGCTTTCAACTTTAACATCGAAGATTTTTTCTACAGCTTGTTTAATTTGTGTTTTATTAGCTTTAGGATCTACACTAAAAGTAATAATGTTTCCATTTTGACTTAAAGTTGCAGTCTTTTCAGTAATAATCGGAGCTTTTATAACGTCTCTATAATTATTCATTATGCTAAAGCCTCCTCTATTTTCTTAATAGCTTCCATATCTGCTATTACTAAGTTGGCAGAAATTAAATCTAATACATTTATTTCATCAGCTTCTAGTAATAAAACGTTATTTAAATTACGAGTTGCTAATATTAAATTTTCATTTAATTCAGAAACAACTATTAATACATTTCTCTCAACTTTGAAATTATTTAATATATTTTTCATATCTTTAGTTTTATTTGATTCTAAACCAAGTGTATCAACAACTACTAATTCTTTGTTGATTACTTTATAAGCTAAAGCAGATTTTAAAGCAATAACTCTTTCTTTTCTATTTTGTTTAGTTTCATAATTTCTAACTTGGTTACCAAATGCCCAGCCACCGTGATACCAATGTGGTGCACGAGTTGAACCTTGACGAGCACGTCCAGTTCCTTTTTGTCTCCATGGTTTTCTTCCTCCACCAGAAACTTCAGAACGACCTTTAACTCCTCTAGTTCCTTGACGAGCATTGTTTTGTGCTAATTTAATAGCATCATATAATACTGCATCATTTGGAACAATATCAAATATTTCTTTACTTAATGTAATATCTTTTATTTTTTCACCATTTGTGTTTAATACATTTATTTTACTCATATGTATCCTCCCTACTAATTTTCTTCCTTAGTAGTTTCTGTTGCTTCTGCAACTTCTTCAACCACTGGTGTTTCCTCTGTAGTAGCTACTTCTTCAGTTACTGTCTCTTCAACTGTTTCTGTAACGATTGGTTCTTCCACTTCATAAGAAATTAAATTTTCCATCTCGTTTACTTTTCCATTTGCTTTAACAGCACTCTTGATAACTACTAAACCTTTTTTAGGTCCTGGTATATTTCCACTTATTAATATTACATTATTTTCAGTATCAACAGCAACTACTTCTAAATTTTGAATTGTTACTGTTAGTGTTCCCATATGTCCAGCTAATTTTTTACCTTTGAAAACACGCATTGGTCTCATTGTACCCATTGAACCTGGTCTTCTATGATAATGTGAACCATGTCCCATAGGTCCTCTACTTTGTCCGTGTCTTTTAATAACACCTTGGAACCCTTTACCTTTAGTAGTTCCAGTTACGTCAACAATCTCCCCTGGAGTAAATATATCTGCTGATAATTCCTCTCCTAGAGTATATGAATTGACATCTACACCTTTTATTTCTCTAAAGAAGCGCTTAGGTGTAGTTTGTGCTTTTGCTGTATGTCCAGCAGAAGCTTTAGTCGCTAACTTTTCTCTCGTGTTTCCGAATCCTAATTGAATTGCTTCATAACCATCGTTTTCTTTAGTTTTGATTTGTGTTACTACATTTTTTTCAACTTCAACAACAGTTACAGGAATTAATTTACCAGATTCAGTAAATACTTGAGTCATTCCAATTTTACGACCTAAGATTCCTTTCATATATATCCTCCTTATTTAATTATTTTGATATCAACACCACTTGGAATATCTAAGTGAGCTAGTGACTCAATAGTTTCCTTTGATGGATCAACGATATCTACTAGTCTCTTGTGTGTTCTTCTTTCAAATTGCTCACGTGAATCTTTATATTTGTGAACAGCTCTTAAGATAGTGATTTTTTCAACTTCAGTTGGTAGTGGAACTGGTCCAACTACTGTACCACCGTTTCTCTTAACTGTTTCAACAATTTTAGCGCAAGCTTTGTCTAAACTTTTGTGTTCAAACGCTTTTAATTTGATACGAATTTTAGTTTTTGACATCTTGTATCCTCCCTTCGCCTATATCCAGTATAGACTTGCTCCGTGTAAAAACCTGATTCCAAATTATTTTTTCTAACAACTTAACCTGGTGTATCAGCAACCTTACACATCCATGCACGCCACACATACAAGATTATACGCGATATAAACAAAAAAATCAACACTTTTTCTATTAAAATGTTGATTTTATGTAAAATTTTTTATAATTTTGATTCAATACTGTCAGTTACAAGTAAATGAATTATCAAGTATTAAATGACTTGGGCTATTCGTTGATGCATCACGTATACTATTATTTTCTAATATAACATTATCTTTATAATATGTGTAGCCTGTTGAACTATTATTGATATCGTATGTTCCACCATTTAGTTTTGCATTACATATATATGTATTCCCAATATAATTATTAACTGCTTGAAGTCCTCCAACAATATATGCACCATTAATATATATATTTCCTGTTGCTTCACTTTCATTTAATACTGCTCTTCCTATTTTATTATATACACAAATTCCTGTTGTATTTTCTTCTTCTCCACATTTATCAGCAACTGATCCCTTTATTTTTATATTTCCTGAATTAACATTAATTATACTTTTCATATAGTAAACATTATCACTGCCTGCACTATTTGTATAAATATATACCTTGTTATCAGTATCAGTTATAGTTATATCATTTGATGAGGTATTATAAATAACAGTAGCACTTGATAAAAATTTACCACCTGATATATTTATTATACCAGTAGATGAGTTATTAACTGTATTATTTGCTTTAGCATCAAATGTTCCACCTTTAATATTTACTGTTCCTGATGTATTATTTATAACATTGCCTGTTTCAGATGTATATATTCCTGAATATATATTTATCGTTCCTGAATTTCGAGATTGCATTAAATCATTAGTTTTATTCATTGTAGAACTATAAATGTTTATTGTACCTCCAGTATTATAAATTGCTCTACCCTCACCTGAAATATTTATATTTTTTAAAGTAGTATTCCCAAAATTATAAATACTAATTGATGATATTACTTCTGCATTATTTATATCTGATATTGAAGATTTACTGCCTATATTAATTCCCTGAATTTCTGTTTCAACATATATTTTATTGATAGTTAATTTGTTATAACTTTGAATTCCATAATTTCCATAGATAAATGCATTATTTATAAGCAAATTACCTGTATTACTAATAACAAAATTTGACGCTTCTTCATAGTCATCATCTGGATCTCCCAATGTCCTAAGTATTCCATTATTAATAGTTAGATTATTTGCATTATATATTACCTCTTTTGAGTTACTTATGTTTTTCAATTCACCATTACCAGCTGTATCATCTATTACTAATATCCCTCTATTCGACATTGGTCTTTTTAAATTTTCAAAATTTATCATTTTACCATTTAGATTTAATTTAATATTTTTATTATCATTAATTATTATTTTATTATCAATAGTCTCATTACTTAACATAACTATATTATTTTTACTTGTATCTGCATTATTTACCGCACTACCTAGTGTTGTATTAAGTGAACATGTAGTGTCACTTGTTACATTTGTAACTGTTAGTGTTGTTCCACTTACACTTGGTATTGCTCCATTATTACAACTTACATTTGTTTTACTTGTTGTATTTATACCTGTAAATGTTGCTGTTTTATTTGTCCTTGCAAATGCTTCATTACTTCCTAGTGTTACTATTGGACTTGTTGTATCTATTTTACTTACTATTACTTCTGTTACTTCACTTATATTTCCTGCATTATCCCTTACTTTTATTTGATATGTTTTATTTTCTGTTACTGTCTTACTGTTACTTGATTGCCAAGAAACTCCATTATCGAATGAGTATTCTAATACTCCACTTTCAGTATCACTTGCATTTACTTTTAATGTCTTATTTCTTGACCATTCTTCTGTATTTCCTTCTATACTTTCTATTGTAGGTTTTGTTGTATCTATTTTATCTACTGAAAGTGTACTAAATTCTTTTTCATTTGTTCCATATATTACCTTTGTCATTAATGTTCCATTACTTGTAAATGTTACTTCTTGTGGATTTGTGGCTGTTATCCAAGTATGTCCTTTATCTATACTATATTCATATGTTAGATTTTCTCCTTCTGGATAGTTAATAGTTACTATCTTTTCACTTGCCCAATCTTCATTATCAATACTATATGTTGCCTCTTCAAACTCTTGTGTTGTTACTTTTAATTCTGATACTGTTTCTACTTTATTTCCATTTATTACTTTTACACTAATTGTATATTCTTTATTTTCTTCTAGATTATCAAATGTATTTCTTTCTGTTCCTTTTTTATATTCTGAATCTCCTATTTTATAGTATATTCCTTCTATTCCACTTTCTGGGTCATTTGCCACTACTATCACTGTTATACTATTTGTTGTTATTTTATTTACTTTTACATCTACTTGAGCTTCTGTTTTATCTAATATATCACATTTTCCTTTTACCATACTTAGTTTATTTTTTGTTCCTGCCGCACAGTATGTTCCATCTGATATATAATCTACTTCTATAACTTTCTCTGCATTTCTATATACTACTCCTGTTTTAAAGTTCGATTTTAATGGAAAACTTTTATCTGTTACACTTACTTTATCTGTTATTTCATTAAATCCATTTTCTGCCTCATATAGTTCATATGCATGAAATGTATTATTCAAGCTTTCTTTAAATCCTGCCTCTTTTGCATCAGAAATAATACCAAGGATTATTGGTACTGCTATTAATGATATTACCCCCAGTATTACTATTACTGCTAAGAGTTCTATTAGGGTAAATCCCTTTTTATTTATTAGGGATTGCCCCACGAAGCCTTTATTTTCAAGTGTTTTCATGCTTTTACCTCTTTTCATTTCTACTTTATTAGTCTACTTTTTTACTATTTAATTTTATCATTTATTTTTCATTTTGACAATATATTGATTGCTATTAATATAATTTATTAGGTGGTGTCATGAGATTAGTACCTAACATTTCTGCTCCAGCTTTTTCAACATCTGCATTTCTTCTTGGATTATTACTTTGTGATGGACTTACTCCTGCAGAGCAAAATGCTTTAGGAAGTTGGTTTATGTTAATAGGGCAAACAATAACTACTAATGCTAGTCAACAGCAATTATTAAATAATAGAAAGAAATTAAGTAATGATTATAATTCTCATGTTATTAATGATAATAATCTAAAACAATCTGCAGAAAACATAAAAAAAGAAGTTAATAACATTTTCAATAATTTTGAATAAATTTATTAACTTTTTTTCATTATTAACCTTTTAAAGTATTTATCTCATCTATTGATAATCCTGTAACTTTAGATATTACACTTATATCCAATTTTTCAACTAACATATTTTTAGCTATTTCAAGTTTGCTTTCCTTTGCACCTTCAATTTTGCCTTCAATCTTACCTTCAATCTTACCTTCAGCAATTCCCTCAGCTCTACCTTCTGCTCTACCCTCAGCCATAGCCTTAATTTTAGCTCCATCTATTTGTGTTCTTCTAATTTTCTCTGCTTCTACTTCTGCATCATATAATCCTAATATTTCTTCATCATTACTTAACTCTTCTAATCTTTTAGACACTTTTTTCATAATCTTATCATCTCCTGCAATAGTTCTTGCAAATTCTTTTGTTTCTGCCATTAATAGTAAACAGTATCTTTCGAATTTACTTAAACTTTTTACAGACTTATTATAGCACGTATCATGGATATATGCTAGATTAACATGATATTTTATTTCACTTTCCTTAAGTATTTCATTTGTTGTATCCTCCTTATATACAAATTTATATATCTCTTGATTATTTTCAAAATAATAAAAATCATTAAAATTTATTTGTATAATTTTTCCACTTTCTAAATAACTTTTACCTCTTTTATAAAGATTATCAGATAATCTATAAAAGTAAGCATTACTTTTATCAAATACTCCGTCATAATATTCTTTATTTAGTTCTATATTTATATATTTATTCCCAATACTTACTATAATATCACTTCTCATATTTTTATCATTTTTATTATTTATAATATATTCTGAGTTTTCAACTCTCATATTATTAAATTCAGTTACAGGTATACTTGTAATACAACTAATTAATTCTTTTAAAAAATCCTCATTATTTGGATCTAACATTATTCCTTTAAATATGCAGTCATATATTCCAAGTAGTAATTTTTCATCGTCTTTCATATTATTCCTCCAATTATTATTACCCTTTTTATTCTTAGTTTGGTGATTTTCCTATATATATTATACGACAAAACTTTTCTATTTCCTTTTTTATTTTGAAAAAGTTAAAAAAAAGATAGAAATTTATCTATCTTATTTAACGAATGGTATTAAAGCCATATGTCTAGCATATTTAACTTGTGTAGCTATATGTCTTTGATGTTTAGCACATGCACCAGTAATTCTTCTTGGTAATATTTTACCTTTATCTTGACTTATATATTTTTTAATTACTTCTACATTTTTATAATCAACATCTTTTCCAGCACACATTTGACATATTTTTTTCTTTTTTCTATAAAATTCTGCCATTATTATTCCTCCTATTAATCTAGGAAATTATCATCTATAGAAACACTGTCACCAAGTTCAGCAAATGGATCGTTTTCCACATTTACTCCCATATCAGAATTGTTATCTTGATAATCATATGGTGTAGGTTCTGCACTTGGCATATTATATGAACTATTTGTTGATGCTTCTCTTGCAGATTTGCTTTCTACAAATTCAAAGTTATCTAATACAACATCGAATGAAGTTCTCTTATTTCCATCTTTATCATCATAATTTCCTGTTTGTATTCTTCCCTCAAGGGCAATTAAATTACCTTTATCAAAATATTTTGATATTGTTTCTGCCTGTTTACGCCATGCAACTACATTAATAAAATCTGCAGTTCTTGTTCCATCAGTACCTGTAAAAGGTCTATTCACAGCAATTGAAAATCTCAAATATGCAGTATTTCCAGCTGTATAACGTAATTCAGGTTTAGCTGTTAGTCTTCCTAATAATATTACTTTATTCACTCTATCACCTCTTAGTCTTCCTTGTTTATAACTAGATGTCTAATAACATCATTGCTTATTAAAGCTAAACGGTCAAATTCTTTTATAGCTTTGTCATCATTAGCTTCAATATCAACTACGAAGTAATATCCACTTTTGTAAGTATTGTTACCAATTTTAATTTCGTATGCTAAAGTTTTTTGTCCCCAAGCATCAACATTTGTTACTTTTGCACCATTAGTTTCTAATGTTTTTTGGAAGCTAGATGCAACATTTTTTATTTCATCTTCTCCAAGTGTTGGTCTTACTATGAACATAATTTCATAATTTTTCATTTTTACACCTCCTTATGGTCTTTGGCTCTTTCGAGCAAGGAGTAAATTTCTTACTCGTTTTAGATTATAGCAAACTTTTTTTAGTTTGTAAACTATATTTTGCTATATTTTATTAATACGGTTTTATAAAAATTCATATTTTTTAAATTTTCATTTATATAATATTTCTTTTTAAGAAATAAGTTACCAACCATTTTTGAATCATATGTGTGTAATATTGATTGATAACTACCTTTTTTGATATTTTTTCTATCCTATATGAAAAATAGTTATCTTTCGGTAACTATTTTAACGATTTATTTTTAGATTTCCTCCAACTAGGGATTTCTATTGGTTCTAAACCATTCAATTTACGATTTTCATTCTCTTCCATTTTTTCTTTCCAATATTCAAACCATTCATCAAAAGACTTCGATTCTATTTTTCGATATGGATCCAGTTTGGGCATTTCAACGCCGAATCTCTTTGTTTGATAAATCAAATAATAAACATAAAACTCCACATCTTTAGTATAATATCCGTAAACACTTCTTAATTCTTCCTTTGATAATTTTTTCATTTTATTTAACTTATTCATATAAAAGTTAATAAAAGCGAATAATTCTTGTTCAGTTAAACAATCTACTGATAATATAGGCATTGCTGGATCTCTATATAAAGTAATTCCATATATAGGAATTCCATCATCTATTCTATTCATCATCGCTACTTCTTCTAGATCAATATAATTATTAATATCTCTATTACCATATAATTCTAAGTTATCTATTATCTCACCTCGAGAACATATTTGTCTTTCCATTAAAGTACTTATTCTCTCTTCTGGTTGTTTTAAATTCCATTCAATAACTTTATTTTGTTCTTCAAAATCCCTATAAGTTAAACTATAGCTACACAAAGGATGTTCATTAATAAATATATTAATTGCATGTATTAAGTCGTTAACAAATTTTTCTGCTGTACTATATTTGGATACACTTTTATTAACATTTCCTTTATTAAGTTTTAATTTTACTATCATTTTTTCTCCTGGGTTATAATTTATTTGAGCATAAACGCTATCCCCATTTGATAAATAATAACTACCATATATAATATCAGCTTCTTTACTTATACCACCTATAAACTCACATTCTTTTGGTACTAATTGTTTTTTACCATTTTCATCCAAAACGTAACTCCATTTATCATCCCTAAGATATTCATACTTAGTATAAGCACCAAATTTTTCATTTAAATACTCTTTTAAAATTTCTAAATTACGCATATTATTTATATTTTGCATAATACCAATCCTACTTTCCATGTGTTTTAGATGTGAGTATAATAGCATAAAACAGTGTTAATGTCAAATTAAACATCTACATTTTAATATATTTTTGTTTCGATATATTTCATTATATATTTTATTAAAGTTTATATTAATAAAACATTCACAATTTTTATGAATGTTTTAAATTTTACATATTTTTTTACACATATACTCATAATAATGATGGTGAATTATATGTACTATTTAAATTACTTTTTTATATTTTCCATACTAGGTCATTTTATAGAGTGCTTTTTCTATTCAAATGGAGAAAGTGGGATTTTATTAGGTTATTGGACACCAATATATGGTTTTGGAACTATTATAATTTTATTTATTAACAAAATTATTGATAAGCTTAAATTAAATAAGATTTTAAAGGTTATTACTTTGTTCTTTTCTAGTGCGATTTTTCTAGCAATAATAGAGGCAATTGGTGGATATTTAATTAAATGGATTTTTAATACTGAATTATGGAATTACTCTAGTCATAAATTTAATATTGGAGAATACACATCACTTGAAATGTCTCTTATTTGGGGACTTAGTAGTATTTTACTTATATATTTCCTTAAACCAATTGTCGATAAAATTGTTAATAAAATTCATAAATTTATTACTTATATATTAATTGTCCTACTTATTATTGACTTAATAGCAACTATAGTTGTTAAAACTATGTAGTTTTTATAGGCTATTCGTCTAATATGAAAGTTTTAAATATAAAGATACAATAATATTATGGAGGACGTTTTATGGATGAAATTGCAAAGGTAAATGTAGAAAATGGTGTTTTTTTATTTAAGCTTAAAAATGTTTTAAATGATAAAAATGTAAGCATTAATAAAATTATGAAAGATACAAATACAGATTATAAAGTTATAAAAAGGCTTATGACTGGAGAACTTGTTAAAATCGATATGTATGTTTTAGCTCGTGTTTGTGATTATCTAGACTGTTCAATAGAAGAGTTAATTGAATATAAACATTAAAAGTGTACGGTTAAGTAATTAATCGCACACTTTTTTTATACATTAAATCTAAAGTAGCATATATCCCCATCCTGCATTAAATATTCTTTACCTTCAAGTCTCATTTTTCCGGCCTCTTTTACTGCCTTTTCACTACCACATTTTTTTAATTCTTCATAACCCATTATTTCTGCTTTTATGAACCCTCTTTCAAAATCTGTATGAATTATTCCTGCGCACTCAGGGGCCTTCATTCCATCTTTATATGTCCAAGCCCTACATTCATCCTCACCTGCTGTAAAAAATGTTTTTAAGCCTAGAAGTGTATAAGATGATTTTATTAATTTATCTATTCCACTTTCCTTTATTCCAAGTTCACCCAGAAACTCAACTTTTTCTTCACTATTCATTTCACTTAAATCAGATTCTATTTTGGCACATATTGTTACTACTTCTGCATTATCTTTTGTAGCATATTCTTTTAATGAACTTATATATTTATTATCACCTATAAGTAGATCATCTTCTGAAACATTTGCTACATATATTATAGGTTTACTTGTAAGTAGATTAAATGATTTTATATAACTTTTTTCATCATCTGTAAGTTCTATTCTCCTAATTGGAATATTTTTTTCTAATGTCTCTTTTAATTTAGTAAGTATTGCGGCCTCTTTTTGTACTTCTTTGTCTTTAGAAAGAGCAGCTTTTTTACCTATTTTATTAAATCTATTTTCTACTATTTCTAAATCAGATAGAATTAATTCTACTTCAATTATTTCTATATCACGAATAGGATCTACATTATTTTCTACATGTATTATATCACTATTTTCAAAGCATCTAACTACTTCACATATAGCATCTACTTCTCTAATATGTGAAAGGAACTTATTTCCCAAGCCTTCTCCAAGAGAAGCTCCCTTAACAAGTCCTGCTATATCTGTAAATTCAAATGTTGTTGGAACAATGCTTTTAGGTTTATATAGTTCACTTAAAAAATCTAATCTTTCATCTGGAACTACTACTACTCCTACATTTGGATCTATAGTTGCAAATGGATAATTAGCTGCTAAAATATTTTTCTTAGTTATTGCATTAAATAGTGTACTTTTTCCTACATTTGGTAATCCTACTATACCTGCTGTTAAGCTCATTAAATCACTTCTTTCTTATGATAGTTTACTATATTTTTGAAATTTTATCAATGTTTTACTTTTTGTCTTGCTTTATACTCTTCTATTGGTTCTTTTTTAAGTGATACTTTAGGTCTATTTGATTCTTGCAATTCAATATTTAATGATTCATATCTTTCTTCATTATTTAATTTTTGTGATTGGGCATTTAAAAATTCTATTTTTTCTTCTCTACTCATATTCATATAGTTTATAATATTTTTATCAAATAAATTATTTTTTACCATATCCATTATAATTGAAATATCTTCAGTAGGTAATTCACTTAACTTTTTTAGTATTTCTTTTATATCATTTTCTTTTTGTAGTTCCTCTTTTTTTTCTAATTTAATATTTTTAATCTGCAGTTCTTTGAAAACTACTGGGTTATCTTCTACTATTCTTTCATTAGACATGTGTTCATCTGTAGGTTCAGTAGGAGCTATTTCACTTCTTTTTGGATTTTCTTGTAATAATGGTTCTTTAGTATATTCCAAATTTTCTTCCTTTTTTAGTTCATCATCATACTTTAATGGAATATCTTTACGAATTTCATTTTTTTCTATCTTTAAACCTTTAATTTTAAGAAATTCATCCATATAATTATCCAATTGATAATTAAAATCAATATAATCATCTTTATTTAATTCATTTAACATCATTTTTATAAAATATTCATGGTATTCATATTTAAAATAATTTTTATAATATCCTTTATTATTTATACCTTTAATTTTTAGTGATTTTTTTATTTCATTTAATATTTCTTTTTTTCTTATGTGTTCAAATTTTTCTATAGATTTTATTAATGTTCTACCTACTTGTACGGCATTTATTTCATGATTTTTATTTATATTAAAATTAATTAAAGTGCTTGTTAATACTAATTTAGCTCTATAGCATTCTTTAAATGCATAATCTTTAATACATTTTATATTTGGTGGAATAACTACCTTTTTTAAATTTTCACAACTCAAGAAGGTATAACTTTCTATAGTATTTAATTTATCTGGAAGTATTATATTTTTTAATTTTTTACAATTTGAAAATGCAAAAGCACCTATTTTTTCAACACTTTCTGAAATAATAATATTATTTAAATTTTTGCAACCGTTAAATGCATTATGTCCTATTTTTGTTACACTATTTGGTAGTGTTATATTTTTTAAACCTACGCATCCAATAAATGCATAATTTCCTATTTCAGTCACACTATTAGGTATCGTTATATTTTCTAGTAATTCACATTCTTCAAATGCTTGTGAAGATATTTTAGTAATTCCATACGTTAGATTTACTTTTTCTAATTTTCTGCAATATTCAAAAGCGGCAACCCCTATTTCTTTTACACTTTTTGGAATATCTATACCTATAAGTTTTAAACAATTAGAAAAAGCATGATCACCTATCTTTTTTACTCCATTTGGAATTTTTATTGTACCTGTTGTTATATCATCATTTGATACTTCAACTAAAACATCATCATAATTTATAGTCATAAAATCACCAACCAATTGAATAGTATTCTAACATTTGCTATATTAAAAGTCAATAAGAATTATTCATTGTGTTATTAGCTCATTGTATGGCTATATGTAATTTTTATTCAAACAAATAAAAATACCACCACCGAGTGATATTTTTATTTAATGTCCCCTTTATTCTTATATAGAACTACTCATTACGTAATCCCTACTTTGACATTACAATTTTATTATATATTAGGTAGTTTCTATCGTCAATGTGTTTATTATGATTTTGGGAAATATTTTGGGAAATTATGTAAATAAGTGTAAAAGTGAGATACTTGCTTTGTTTTATATTAAATTTATTTTTTATAATTACTAATCTAGTAAAAAATCTACTATATTAATTACTTCTATTCCATCTAATTGTTTATTTTTAACATTATCCATTGTAAGTATGACCTTTTTATAATTATCATTTATTGCAAGTAATGATTTTTTTTCTCTTTCCTCAACTTTTTCATCCATAATACTCCTTGATACCTGATAGTAAACTTTTTCATTTGGTTTTATTGCAATAAAGTCAATTTCTATGTCATTATATTGCCCTACATATACTTCATAACCTCTACGTAATAATTCTATATAGATTAAATTTTCATAACTGCTACCACTATCATAGGATGATATTCCATTTATTATATTTTTTAAACCATTATCTACAAAATAATATTTACCCTGTGTTTTTAATAATTGTTTTCCTTTTAATTCATACCTAGGAAGTCTATATATTAAATAGGCATTTTCTAGCATATTTAGATATGAGTCAACAGTTTCATTAGTAATTGAACTGCCATTTTTTTTCATAAATTCTGAAATAGCGTTTGGAGTAGTTAAATTACCTATTACTGAAGCTATATATCTAATTAGATTATCTAAAAAAACGCTATCCTTTATTCTATTTCTATTAATAACATCTTTTTTTAAAACAACGTCTTTTAAGTCGGTTAAATAATCTATTATTAGTTGTTCATTATCATTCATATTTACTAACATGGGCATTCCACCATATCTTAAATATTTATCAAACTTGCTAAATTTATCTTCTTCTATTTCAAAAGGATATTCACTAATAAACTCTTTAAAAGAGAATGGATAAATTTTTATAGTTAACACCCTACCTGCTAAAAGTGTAGTAAGTTCGCTTGAAAGTAAATAAGCATTTGAACCAGTAATATATAAATCAACATTCATATCTACTAACATTGAGTTAACTGCTTTTTCCCATTTTTCTACATTTTGTATTTCATCTAATAATATATATTTCTTATTTTCATTTTTTATTTGAGTTTTTATATAGTTATACAAATCTTTATAGTCTTTTATTTCATACCAATCTGCACTTTCAAAATTCATGTATATAATATCTTCTGGTGAAATTTTTTGTTCTATTAAGTAAGCTTTATATTGCAATAATAATGTACTTTTTCCACTTCTCCTTACTCCTGTAATTACTTTTATTAAATTTAAATCTTTTCCGGCAATTAATTGATTTAAGTAGTTTTCTCTTTTTAACATAATCCACCTCCATATACATTATATACTTCACTTTAATTATTGTCAAGTTTTACGTTTGTATACGTAAAACTTTTAATTTTTATATTTTTTGCGTTTATAATTCAACAATAATTTTTAATTGATATATAAAAAGAACAGAATTACCTGTTCTATAATGTTATACTCGAATTTATTCCTATTGGAAGTCCAAGTAAATACCACCCTAATATTATTACTATCCATGTGAGTGATAATATTAAGATTATTGGCATTATTTTTTTCATTGTACCAATTATACTTATGTTAGAATCATTATCAAATTTATACATAAATCCAATAGTTATTATTAAATATACATATATTGGTGAGAATAACTTTCCAACTGAATCTGCTGCAAGGAATATTGTTTGTGTAAAAGCTGGAGAAATATTTGCTCTCATAAGTAGTGGTACATATATTGGTGACATAAGTTCCCATTTTGCAAGTGTTGATGGGATAAATACTGAAATTAATACTATTGTTAAGAATATTAATATTACAAGTACTACTCCAGAAGCACTACCTGAACCTATGAAGTCAATTATATTTGTTGATATAACCTCAAATATATGTGTCCAATCTATTATCCCGTATAATATAGATGCAAAGAATAGTAATGCAAATACATATCCTGTACCTTCAAATGTTTTAGTGAAAGCTTTACTATAGTCATCACTATTTTTAATATTTCTAGAAACTGTTCCATATATAAATCCACATACCATTAAAATGGCGATTATTAAAAACATAAGTCCTTGATTTAATGGTGATGAAGATCCAAATAGTTTTGCTATATATGTAGGCGCTGTTTTATCTAGTAATAATCCTGAATGAGGTAATCCTGGGATAATTGAATAGATAAATACAAGCGTCATTATAATAAATGCAATTAATGTAATTTTTGATGCTTTTGTTGATATATTTAAATTATCTGTTTCTTCATTTCTAGAAAACCTTTTAGAAAATTTTTCTAACATAAAGGCTCCAACTATTGTTAAAATAACTGTAGATATAATTAGTGTAAATATATTTGAAAGTAAATCATAATTATAACTTGTAATTATACTTTGTGCAGATAGTTCTGTTATAGTACCTAGCTGATACATCTCATAATTATATATTAATCCAGTTCCATAACCTATAGTAATTGCTATAAACATAGTAAGTACACCCAAACTAGAACTTCTTCCTGAATACTTATAAAGTATTCCAGCTATTGGAAGTAACATAGCATAACTGTAATCTCCTATTATTGTAGAAATTATTCCAATAAACATAACGAGTAGTGTTACATATTTTGATTTCCACTTTTTTAATGGACTAAATATTTGTTTTAAAAGGCCACTAGCTTCAAGAATAGAAACTGCTATTAATGACATTAATAACATTACTAATGGTTCTAGGGTTTGAAAATTAACTAAAGAGTTATTTAATATATGTTTGATTCCTGTTTTACTAAATATATTGTTTACAGAAATAAGTGTTGTTTCAAGTCCTTTTACATCAGTCTTATATCCACTAGCACCAAGCAAGCTAAATAATAAACCTACTACTGCTGCTACAAGCGCAAAAATTATAATTTCTACTATAGGCCCTACTCCTCGCTTCGCACCTTTTCGTTTTTGTTTTTTTATACTCACTTCAAGCCTCCTAATATTTTATAATTTTTTTTAATTTTTTATTAAATTCTATTCTTGGCAACATTATCGCTCTACCACAGTTGTTACATTTTATTTTAATATCTGCCCCAACACGGATTATTTCCCATTCATTTGTTCCACATGGATGATTTTTTTTCATTATAACTATACTACCAAGTTTATATTCTTTATCCATTATGTATCACCACCTGATTGTATGGAATTGTAATGTTGTTTTCATTAAATGCTAATACAATTTTTTCTTTCATTTTTCTATCAAGTTCAAATTGTTCTGAATAGTTTGATAAAACAACTATTCTAAATTTTATAGAACTATCAGCTAATTCTTGAATCCCTAAACATGAAATATCTTTTAATTTGTATTCTTTCTTAGCTTTCTCACATAAATTTTCTAGTACATTTTTTACTTTTTCTATATCAGATTCGTAAGCAACTCCAATGTCTATTATTAAGTTAGTATTTCCTATACTATAATTAATGATTTCTGTGATATTTCTATTTGATATCATTTTAATCTCACCAGTATAAGCTTTAAGTTTTGTTGTTCTTAAATTGGATGGTATTACTTCTCCTTTAAATCCATTTATACTTACACAATCCCCTATAGAATATTGTCCTTCAAATATTATTGAAATTCCTACTATGAAATCCTTTAACAAATCTTGTAAGGCAAGACCAGCCACAAGACCAACCACACCAAATGATGCGACTAATGACTTTGTATCTATTCCATATATTTCAAGTAATGTTAATATAGATATCATAATTATTATAAACTTAACTATATTGTTAATAAGATTCACAATAGTTTGTTTTCTTTTATCATTAACATGGGCTATTTTAAAATTAAATAATTTATATACTATTTTTTTAGATATTATACAAAGTAAAATACATAATATTACTATTACTATAGGAGCAATTACTTCTTTTTTTAATAAATATTCCATACTAATCCCTTATATTTAACACTTCTAAAATTCTATTTAAATCTGCTGTATTATTAAAAGATATTTCTATTTTTTTATCTTTTATTTTAACTTTAGTATCTAATTTTTCAATTAACATTTCTTCAACATATTTATATTCATTATCTTTTGGATGTCTTTCTATTTTTACTTTTTTATCTTCTGTTTCTGCATCTTGCTCAAGTTCTCTAACAGGTATTTTTTTATCAATTATTTCATGAGCCATATCAATTATTTTTTGATTATCTTCTAATTTACTAAGAACTCTAGCATGTCCCATGCTTATTTGATTATTTGATACCATTTCTTGTACCTCATTTGGTAATCTTAAAAGTCCTAGTATATTTGTTATATGACTTCTACTTTTTCCAACCTTATTTGATAATTCTTCTTGTGTAAGTGATAATTTTTCTATCATAGATTTATATGCATAAGCCTCTTCTATTGCACTTAAATTTTCTCTTTGTAAGTTTTCTAAAAGCGCAATTTCCATCATTTGTTCATCATTTAAATTACGAATGAGTGCTGGAACTTTAGTAAGACCTGCCATTTTAGAAGCTCTAACCCTTCTCTCACCTGCTATTATTTCATAACCTTTTATACTTTTCTTTACTATAATTGGCTGAAAAACGCCGTGTTCTCTAATTGAATTTGCTAAATCATTTAAAGCTTCATCATTAAATTTTTTACGTGGTTGGTATGGATTAGGTCTAAGTTCATCTATGTTAATTTCAACAATTTCTTCATTACTTGCTGTTTCATATACTGTTTTTTCAAAACTATCTAAATCAAGATTTTCTGAATTAAATAATTGTTCTAATCCTTTTCCAAGTGCTCTTTTTTTAGTTTCCATTTCTCTCAATCACCTCTTTGGCTAAATTTATATATGCTTCTGTTCCTCTGCTTCTTGGATCATATGCGTGTATTGGTTTTCCATGACTTGGTGCTTCTGACAATTTTACAAGTCTTGGTATTATAGTATCATAAACCTTATCCTTAAAATAACTTTTAATCTCTTCTACAACTTCAAGACCTAAGTTAGTACGATTATCTAACATTGTAAGTAATACACCTTCTATATCTAATGTTGGATTTAATTTTCTTTGCGCTATCATAATTGAGTTCAATAGTTGCATAATTCCCTCAAGGGCGAAGAATTCACATTGTACTGGAATTATTACCGAATTAGATGCTGCTAGTGCATTTGTTGTTATTAGCCCAAGAGAAGGTGGACAATCTAAAATTATATAATCAAATATATCTTTTATTTCACCTAAGTATTTTTTTAATTGTAATTGTGGTATAAACTCTGGATTTGCTCTAGACATTTCCATAAGTTCCATATCTACTCCAGCTAAGTTAATAGATGCTGGGATTAAATATAGGTTTTTAAATTTTGTTTTTGCTACAACTTTTTTTACCTCTGCTCTATCAACTAAAAGTTCATAAATACTATTTTCCAAATCACCTTTATTGACACCTACTCCAGTAGTACTGTTACCTTGAGGATCTAGGTCAACTAGTAATGTTTTTTTACCCAAAAGTCCTAGGGAAGCTGCTAAATTTATACTAGATGTAGTCTTTCCAACTCCACCTTTTTGATTAACAAATGCTATTATCTTTCCCATTTTTTCACCTTATTTCATTTTTAATTTTCACATAAATAGTTTATCATATTTTTAAGAATAAATCTATTGTTTTAATAATAATTTTTTATATATGAAAAGTAGAAGTTTTCTATCCTCTTATCTTTTCTTGATTATTATGATTTTAAGTTATATTCGCTTTACAGTCTAATATTTTATCATTTATATTTTAAAGATATATGTTTTTAATAGGATTTACTACTTTGTATTTCTTATTTTTTTATTTGATTTAAGGTAATTTTATGAAAATATGATACTAAACTATTAATTTCTATATTTTACACTATATTTAGATCAATTATTTACTATTTAATATTTAGAACCTATTTTAATAAAACTCATAAACTTATATAGGTGGTTTTTTGAAAAAAGTGTTAATTTTATTTGGTGGAAATTCTTTTGAACACGAAGTTTCTTGTGATTCAGTTAATTTTATTATAAATAACATAAATAAAAATAAATTTGATTATAATGTAGTTGGTATTGATTTTGATGGTAAGTGGTATGAAGTTAATAAAAGTATTGATATTAATGTTAATTGGAAGGATAAATATATTAAAGAAGTAAATAATATTATTGAGTATTTAAAATGTTTTGATATAGTATTTCCTATGATACATGGAAATATGGGAGAGGATGGTAAGCTTCAAAGCTTATTCGAATTATGTAATATTAAATATGTAGGTTGTAATTCATATAGTAGTTTAATTTGTTATGATAAATTATTAACAAAATTAATATTGGATAAATATTCTATACCTCAAGTTTCATATTTGATATATGATGAAAATACTGATATTGAAAAAGTTAAATATCCTTCTATAGTAAAACCCTGTAAATGCGGTTCATCGCTTGGTATATCTGTAGTAAATAACAAATCAGAATTAATTAATGCAATTAAAGCGGCAAGAAAATACGATAAAAATATTATTATTGAATCTTATATAAAAGAAAACAGAGAATTAGAGTGTGCGATATTAGAAAAAAATAATAAGTTGATTGTTTCAGATATTGGAGAAATTAATAAGAGTAATGGTTGGTACAGCTATGATTCAAAATACAATACTAAGTTAGATACTAAAATATCTAATATTAATAAATGTATTAAAAAGAAAATAAAAAAATACTCTAAACAAATATTTAATATATTAGGTTGTAGAGGATTAAGTAGAATAGATTTCTTATATGATATAAAAGAAAATAAAATATATTTTAATGAAATAAATACTATGCCTGGAT
The DNA here is from genome assembly GCA_910584085.1 of uncultured Bacilli bacterium. GTDB lineage: Bacteria > Bacillota_I > Bacilli_A > RF39 > UBA660 > UMGS1613. The sequence continues at coordinate 58,005 of CAJTZY010000004.1, forward strand.
TTACTGAAATTAGTATGTATCCTAAACTTATTAAGAATAGTGGAATAAATTATAAGAAATTAATTACTATTCTTTTAAATTTATAGACCATATGTATATAAAATTTTAAGCCAATATATGAGAAAATTAAAGTGGTGATTGATATGGCAGAAAAAAAGAAATCAGATATTTATAATACAATAGGGAAAAACATTAAAAAGTATAGAATAAAAAAAGGCCTTAAACAAAGAGAACTTGCGGAAGCCCTATATTTAAGTGATAGTTTTATTGCTAAACTTGAATCTGTTACACACCAAACAATATCTATTGATACACTTGAGGATATTGCTAATGTACTTGATTGTAGTATAAAGGATTTTTTTGATAAGAATGAGGAAACAAAGTAAAATGCTTTGTTTTCTTTTGATATAAATTTTAAAAAATTATTATAGAAAAAAAGGAAATTAAAAACTTTTACAATATAATATATATAGGAAAATCACTAGAAGGGAAATTATGATAAAAAATATTACAAAGGATAAAAAGAATGAAAAGGATGACAAATTATTACTTGGAATAGTAGACTGTATGTTTAAGGCTATTTTACTTGATCCTAATAATCCTGATTATTTAAAAGCCTTAATCCATGAAATAACAAATATTCCATTTGACATGTTAGAAGATATTACTATTTTAAATAGTGAACATGTTATTAATAATAAAATGGATAAAAAGGTTAGAAGTGATATTATTGTTAGTATTGGTAAACAATATATTAATATTGAAATGAATAAAAAATATTATAAAGGTACTTTTAATAAAAATGATAATTATATGAAGTTAATTGCTTCTAATTTTTATAAAAATAAGGATAATTATTTAGAAAGTTATAGTATTATTCAAATAAATTTTGATTATTTTAATTATTTAAAAAATGAAAAAGAGATATCTAAACTTGTTTATAAAGAAATGGATACTAATGAAGTAGATCCTAATTTTGAAAATAGTATTAAATATCATATTAATCTAGCATATATAAAGAAAACATGCTATAATAAACCTGTAAAAAGTTTAAGCAGATTTGAAAGGTACTGTTTATTATTAATGGCAGAAACTAAGAAATTTGCGAGAAATATTTCAGGAGATGATTATATTATGAAGAAAGTTAAAGATAGACTTGAGAATTTAAGTAGTGATGAAGATATGATAGGTTTATATGATGCTGAAATAGAAGCTGAGAAGATTAGAAATACTCAAATTGAAGGAGCTAGACTTGATGGTATCGAAGAAGGTAAGCTTGAAGGGGCTAAAGAAAGTAAACTTGAAATTGCTAGAAATATGTTAAAAATAGGATTAGATAGGAATATAATTTTAGAGGCAACAAAACTTAGTAATAGCGAAATAGAAGAATTAATTGATTAAGTTTTAATTAATTCTTTTTTGTAAAGAAAAACTATATGAAGTTTTATTTCATATAGTTATTTTTTAGCGTCTTGTTTTTTTCTAAGTTCAGTATTTAGTATTTTCTTTCTCATTCTATAATTTATAGGAGTTACTTCTACTAATTCATCATCATTTATATAGTCTAAACATATTTCCAAACTCATAACTTTTGGTCTTTTTAATACTACTGTATGATCTTTACTAGAAGTACGTGTATTTGTTAAATTTTTACCTTTAACAACATTAACTGCTAAGTCGTTATCGTGATTATTTTCTCCAACTATCATACCTTCATATACTTCTGTACCAGGCTCAATAAACATAACTCCGCGGTCCTCAAGATTACCCAATGAATACGCAGTAGCTTTTCCATTTTCCATTGAAACTAGAACACCATTTTTACGAGATCCTACTGCCAGGCCTGCTTCTTTTCTATATTCTTTATATGTGTGATTTAGTATTCCATATCCTTTTGTCATTGTCATAAATTCAGTTGAAAATCCTATTAATCCTCTTGTTGGTACTGTATAATGAAGTTTAACTTGATTATCAGAATTTGTCATATTCTCCATTATTCCTTCACGGTTGCCAAGAGCTTCTATTACTGCTCCAACATATTCTTCTGGAACATCTATTTGTACATCTTCAAATGGTTCACAAATTACACCGTCTATTTCTTTTTTTATTATAGCTGGTTTTGACACTTGAAGTTCAAATCCCTCTCTTCTCATATTTTCAATTAAAATTGATAAATGTAATTCTCCTCTACCTGAAACTATAAATGCTTCGCTATTGTCTGGAACAGGTGTTACTTTTAGAGAAACATCCCTTTCTGTTTCTTTTAATAATCTTTCTTCTATTTTTCTTGCGGTTACTATTTTACCTTCCCTACCGCAGAATGGGCTAGTATTAACTCCAAATGTCATTTGTAATGTTGGTTCATCTATCCTAAGGAGTGGTAGTGCTTCCTCATTTCCAACTTCACATACTGTTTCTCCAACTGAAATATCTGGAAGTCCTGCTATGGCAATAATATCACCTGCTGTTGCTTCATTTATTTCTACTCTTTTAAGTCCTAAAAAACCATACATTTTAGCAATTCTAAATTGTTTAATGCTTCCATCTATTCTTACACAACTTACCATTTGATTTACTTTAATATTTCCTCTTTTTACAAGTCCTATACCAATTCTTCCTACGAAATCATTATAATCAAGTAACGCTGGCTGGAATTGTAGTGAGCCCTCTTCTTCTTTTGGAGATGGAATATTATCTATAATCATATCTAAAACTTTAGTCATATCTGGTTCTTGATCCATAGGATTTGGAGAAAAACTTGATGTTCCATTTATTGCAGATACGTATACTATTGGAAAGTCTAAATCTTCTATTTCTGCACCTAATTCTATAAATAAATCCATTACCTCATCAATTACTTCTTTAGGCCTTGCAGATTCTTTATCTATTTTATTTACTACTACTATTGGTTTAACGCCTGCATCTAGTGCTTTTTTAAGTACAAATCTTGTTTGAGGCATTGTTCCTTCATATGCATCTACTACAAGTAATACTCCATCAACCATATTCATAATTCTTTCAACTTCTCCGCCAAAGTCCGCATGTCCTGGGGTATCTAGAATGTTAATTCTATAGTCCTTATAATTAATTGCAGTTGTTTTAGCAAGTATTGTAATACCTCTTTCTCTTTCTATATCATTTGAATCCATTACTCTTTCTTGAACTTCTTCATTATCTCTAAAAGTCCCACTTGCTTGAAGCAATTTATCTACAAGTGTAGTTTTTCCATGGTCAACGTGAGCAATGATAGCTATGTTTTTCTTTTTCATTTTAATACACTCCCTTTGAAATACGCTTACAATTATAACACATTTATAAAAAAAATCAAATTATTTCTTTTAAGTTTTATACTTATTGTAGTAATTTTATTTTGTATATAAAAAAAAGCGAAATTTAATTCGCTTCATTTTATTATATTTTTTAATATATAATCCATTGTTATTTTTATGTCTGGAAAGCAATCTAGAGTTTCTAATTCTTCTCTCGAAAACCAACCTATATCATCACTTTCTAATTCATTTAACTGTTCTTTTGAATCATCATTTGGTACTGCTGCATATATTATATCTATGTGCATATGTGTCTCTCCATCATCTGTTGTTCTTCTATTTTTTTGAATACCAAGTGGTCTAATAAAGTCTTCTTCTCTTGGAAATCTATCTCCAAGTAATCTTACCCTTAATCCTGTTTCTTCATATACTTCTCTAAGAGCAGTTTCTTCTGGTGTTTCATTATACTCCATATGTCCTCCAGGTTGAGTCCACCTTCTATTTTTTTTATGTTTTACTAATAATATTTTTTTTGTATATGGATTTATTATAAATGCAGAAGCACAAAAATGCCTTTTCATATTACCACCAATTATACTATAACAAATTTATTTTTACTTGTCACTATAATTTGATTTTTTTTAAATTTCTTTTACACTTTTTTACATTTATTCAAATATATCTGTAGGTTTTACTCCATTATTTTTTTCATATATTGTTAATTTTTCATCTATATCAAGTGTTGCAAGTAATATTTTTGCAGTATCAGTATATCCTTTTACTTTTAATTCTTTAAGTAACCACTTTTCATCTTTATTCATATTGTGTAAATTTTTATGCATTATTTTACTATCTATAATTACATTCGCACATATACTTTCTCTATTTACTTTTAAGTTCATATCTTTTGGGGTTAGTGGTCTATAGTCTGGCTTAGGTAATACACTCAGATTACCATTTACTTCCATTATTGCATATTCAACTTGTGATAAATCAAAGTAACCTGCACCTCTAACCTCTTCTAACATATCATTTATATCAAATTTTACTTTTCTTAAATTATCTTCTAGTATTTTACCATTTTGAATTAATATAGTTGGAGTCCCCATAAAAAATCTTCTTAAAACTATACTTTTCATAGTTGCCCAAGATACGATATAAGCCACTACTCCAAATATTATAACGGCTAGTATTCCATTTAATTCATTTGACTCTAAATTTATAGTCATCTCTGCTGCAAAGTTTCCTATTGAAATACCTATTACATAATCAAATAAGGATAATTGTGACACTTGCTTTTTACCTAGCATTTTGGTTACTAAAAATAGTGTTATTAATGAAGATATTGCTCTAAATGTTACATCCCATAATTCCTTAAAATCTATATTCATAAAATCACCTACTTTTAGTATTTGTGAAACTAAAATTTATATACAAAAAAAGCTATTATTTAGCTTCTTTAGTAAATCCATATTTACGATTAAATTTTTCTACACGTCCAGTTTTTGAAACTGCCATTCCTTCTTTTCCACCTTTAAAGAATGGATGACATTCATTACAAACTTCTAAGTGTAAATCTTCTTTATTTGATTTTACTGTAAAAGTATTACCACAAGCACATTTTACAGTTGTATCAATGTATTCTGGATGTATTCCTTTTTTCATTTCTTACTCTCCTCCCGCCATGACAGGTTATGTCATAGAAATTTAATTACTTACATAGTTTATCAAATTATTTATAATTTTGCAAGCATTTTAAGAAAAAATAGTCATATGACTATTCTAATCTTTATTTTTTCCAAATAATTCAAGTAATCTTAAGAAAATATTAATAAAATCTAAATATAATTGTAGTGCGCCATATATAGCAGCATTTTCTTCATTTTCAATCATATATGAATTTCTTTTTATTACTTGAACATCGTACGCAATATAGATTATAAATACTAGTAAACATATTATTGTTAAAGTAAGATCAAATGTTTCATTCCCCACGAACATATTGATAATAGTACAAATAATTATTCCAAGTAGTGCCATAAATAGATATATACCTATCTTTGTTAAATCCATATTTGTATAATATCCAATAGCTGCAAATATTAACATAATAAGAGCAGTTATTCCAAATACATATATTATCGATGTTAATTCATATACAACGAATATTGACGAAAATGTGAGTCCTGTTATAAATGAATATAGACAAAATAATATTTTTGCTGTTGTCGGTTGCATTTTTCTTATTCTAGCACTTAATACTATAACTACTACAAGTTCTGCTATTATTAAGAATATATAGTATTTTGAAAATACATTATATAGCATTACTTCATTTAATGAAGCATAATATCCTACTCCAAATGTTATAGCAAGCCCTATGAACATCCAAAAGAATACTTTGGAAAAAATTTTATTTTCTTTTAACATTTTATCACCCATCATCATTATATAACATTTTTTCTATTTAGTAAAGTTAAGTATTCTATCTGTTACATAAGTATATCCATGTATGTTTGGATATATTCCTTTTACTATATAATTATTCAATTCACTAATATCTATAAAATATATATTGTTTTTTTCACATATTCTTGATAATTTTTTATTTGAATATTCAATTATTTTTTCGTTATCAATTATATTGTAGAAACTTAAAAAGTATATTTTATCTTTATTATATTTTCTTATAGTACTTAATAAAGTATCTATATCAGAAAGTAAATTATCAACATAATTATAATCTATATTTTTTTTATATATTAAATCATTCATCCCAATAGATATTGTAATTAGATTAGCTTTTATAAGTAGGTTTTGTATTTTATACTCTCTTTTATTATATGTTACTTCTTTATTATAATTTATATCATTTATTAAATCCATTACTCTATAGTCATCTACCTGTGAATAATTAACATAATTTTGTAAATTATTTTTATATTTTTCTTTTATATTATCACTATAATTATTATCTACTTTTTCTAAGTTATTTATACCATTTGCTAAAAAATCTCCTAAAGATAAATAATATATTTTCTTATCTATATTAAAATAGTATATTAGAAATGTTAATATAAATGTACCCATCAAAAATAATGTTTTTTTCACATTACCACCTATAAAAAAATATGTATTCGTTAAAATACATATTCTTATTTTTGATATTTTTTTAAGGTTTTAAGGCAGTAATAGGGAAAATGTAAATTCCTGTTTCTGGATCTTTTACAACAGCACTAAAATTTCCTGTAATTATACACATAAATTTAGGCTTGACTATCATGTTATTATAGAATCTTGACAATGTTTTTTTTGCATCTTCTATTCCATTATATCCTAACTTAATTTCAATAGCTGCGTAATCTCCATCAGAAAATTCTATTATTGAATCTACCTCTAAACCAGTTATTTTATCTCTAAAATGATATAAATGTCCGCCCAAATATTCAATATATATTCTAAGGTCTCTTTCCACAATGGATTCAAACATAAACCCAAATGTTTTTAAATCATTCATTAATTTATTTGATGTCAAATTAAGGGCTGCACAGGCAAGTGATGGATCGGTAAAATGTCTCTTTGGGGTTTTTCCTATTCTTTCTTTAGAACGATAGTTTTCATTATATGCTTCCTGATTTTCAATTATATGTAGTCTATCTAATACATCTAAATAATCGGTTAATGTTATTCTACTTTCTATTAGTTCATCTTCAGTTTCATATTCTTCTATATCTTTTATTAAGGTTTGATTACTAACTATTGTTGATTCATTTCTTGCAAGCGATCTAATAAGCATTCTCATTTTGTTTTTATCACGTCTTTTTTCGTCATTTATATCTTTATCAAGAATTGATTCAATATAACTTTTTGGTATTATACTTATTTTATCTTTATCCACTTGTATATTACTAGGCCATCCACCTCGTATAATTAAATTTGCTATTTCTTGTAGAGTAGGAATTTTTACTTTTAAATTTTTTTGTTTTTTTTCTAACATCGCTGTTAATGAAACTTCTCCTGTAGAATCTCCTGATTCATAAAGTGACATTGTATACATTTTTATTTTACCTATTCTTCCAGCACCAGAATGAAATATTTCTTTTTGTTTTTCGTCATTAAGTTCAGTGGAGCATGTTAATATATATTTTCCTTTTTCTGTATCTTCATCGCATTTTCTTCTTATTTTGTCCCAAATTTTTGGAACCAAATGCCATTCATCTATTAATTCGGGTGTTTCTTCATCTAAAATCAAATTTAAATCTAATAACGCGCGTTCTCTAGTTTCCTCATCATCTAAATACACAGCGCTTTTTACATGTTTTGATGCTGACCATGTTTTTCCACACCACTTTGGTCCTTCAACAGATAATGCACCAAATACTTTTAAATATTCATCTATATTTTTATCAACTAATCTAGGTAAATATTTTTCATTGCTAAATCTCATAAAATTCCTCCTTGACTAAATCATATCATAGATTTATTGTTTTTTCAATATTAAATATACATTTATTAATATTTTTAATATACATTTATTAATCATTCTGATATACATTTATTAACAACATATTGTTTAAAATCAAACAAATAATAAGTAGATAAACTACTTATTATATTTCTTCAAGTGATATTTTAGCACCTACATTTGTTAATTTTTCTATTAAATTTTCATAACCACGAAGTACATGTTCTATATCAGTTATAATTGTTTCACCATCAGCTACTAAAGCCGCTAAAATTAGACATGCACCTGCCCTTAAATCAGTTGCGGTAACTTTCGCTCCATATAATTTAGTTGGTCCTTTTATCTTTATTTTTTTGCCAATTATATCTATATCTGCTCCCATTTCATTTAAATATGGAACATTTTGAAATCTATTTTCATATATTGTTTCCTCAAGTGTAGATACACCATTACATTTTGTTAAAAGAGTTGTAACTGGTTGTTGAAGATCGGTTGGGAAACCAGGATATCCAAGAGTTTTAAGGTTAACCGGTTTAGGATTTTCACATTTATTTATTATTATGTAATTATTTCCTATATCCATATCAACTCCCATTTCTACTAATTTTAATGTGAGAGATTCTACATGTTCGGGAATTATATTATCTATTTTTAAATTATTTCCAAGCAGTGCGCCTGCTATTATGTATGTTCCTGTTTCAATTCTATCTGGAATTACTTCTGTAAAACATCCATGAAGCTTTTCTACACCATTTATCCTTATTTCACTAGTACCTGCTCCCGTTATTTTTGCGCCCATGTTATTTAAAAATGTTGCTACATTTACTATTTCTGGTTCTTTTGCAGCATTTTCTATTATTGTAAGTCCTTTTGCTTTTGATGCGACTAACATTGTATTAATTGTGGCTCCAACGCTTGGCATATCTAGGTATACATGGCCACCAATTAACTCTTCAGCATCTATTATAAATTTATTATTTTCTTCTTTTACTTTCGCACCTAATATTTCAAATCCCTTTAATGTTTGATCTATTGGTCTAGCACCTATTTTACATCCACCTGGAAAATACATTTCAACATGTTTATATTTTCCAAGTAGGGCTGCCATAAAATAATATGAAGCTCTAAGTTTACTAGAAATTTCTTTTGGTACTTCTTTATTTTCAATCAGTTTAGGATTAATTGTCATAATTCCATCTTCAAGTGTAACTTCTGCTCCCAGAAATTCTAGTATTTCATTTAATGCATATATATCAGATATGTTTGGAACATTATCTATTTTTACTATATCATCTGATAAAATTGATGCTGGAATTAGAGCTACTGCACTATTTTTAGCCCCACTTATTTTTATAGTACCCTTTAATGTATTTCCACCATATACTTTAATCTGTTTCATTTGTACCTCCAAAACTATTATATTTTATGATTCAGGCCTAATTTGGTGTATCAATAATACTTTATAATATTATATCATGTTTTTTTATATATAAAAAGAAATATAAAAAAAAGAAGAAGAAATTCTTCCTATTTACAAGTTGCACCTTCTGCTTCTGCATTCTTTTTAAATTCAGCACCAGTAGTATCAATATCATCCATACCTAATTCTGATTTAACCTCATCTGAAGCTTTATTAAAGTCTAAATCTACTGTCATAATTAATTTTAAGTCTTTCTTTGAAATGCTGTATTTAACACCATCATTTTTGTTCATTTCATCTTCAGCTAGTTTCATTAATTCATAAGTTGTATCTAATTCTTCTTTTGATGAAGCAGTCATTTCTGTTGACATTTTAACACCTGTAACTTTATCATCTTTGTCAGTTCTTACTGTTGCAATTACTTTTGTTCCATCTTGTTCTGTTGTACAAGTTATTTCATTTTTTGAACTTGAACCGCATCCTGTTAAACTTACTATAAATAATACTGCTATAAATAAACTACAAATCTTTTTCACTCTCTCACCTCTTTAGATGATTATATCATTTAAAACTAATAATGTAAATATTATTTTTCATTAAATTATAAAGTAAATATAATACCTAATATTATGAGTGTTATTCCACCAAGTAGACTCGCAAGTTTTCCTATAAGTAAATTAAGTTTATTTCCAAGTAATAATCCAACATATGTAAATAGTGCACTAGTTATAGAAAATATACATGAGCAAAGTAAAAAATTATTGCTAATGTTATTTATTCCTATTCCAACTGAAAAACTATCTATGCTAACAGCAAATCCAAAAAGAATCATTTCACTTATTTTCATTTTTTTTACTTTTTCATTTTCTTTTCTACTTTCTATAATCATATTTATTCCTATAAATACAAATATTATAAGTGTTATTAGATCCCCACCTACATGTATTAATCTAGTTACAAAGTTTCCTATTAACATTCCAAATATTGGCATGAAAAAATGGTATATTCCAACAATAATAGATAATGTGTTTATTTCCCTTTTTGTAAGAGATATTGTTCCATATGCAAGTGCTAGAGAAAATGCATCCATACTTAAACTAACTGCTATAATAAAAATAAGTATTATATTCATAGTTTATCACCTATAAAATAATACTCATATTTTTTAAAAATATTTATCTATTATTGTTTTTACCATAGTTGTATATTCTACATCTGTTGCCTCTTCTGCTTCCAACATACAAAGTGGTGGAAATAATACACACCACCAGTTGTCACCAAGTCCACTACCGAGGGTGACTACTAATGATTCATAGTATCCTTCATCATATGTTATTCCCTTAAATTTCTTTTCTGGAAAGTAATTTAATCCAAAATTAATATCAAATGGTAGTTTATAATCTTCTTTTTGTAAAACAGTGTCAATATTATTACCTACCTTATTTAAGTTACTCTTAATTAATTCTCTTGCAATATTTAAATCTGTAGTATCTTTTAATATATTATACATATCTCTTTCTACTTGTTCCTTTACTTTTACTTTTATTTGTTGATCATATTCTGAATTTGAGTTTGCTATAATTCTTATTCTTATAGCGTCATCTGGAATTAAATTACTAGTGGCTACTACATTTCCTATTATTATATATGTTAATATTATTAATAAGAGTGTTAATAATGTTTTTTTCATTTTATCACCTATTTAATATTGAACAAGTTTATTTTTTTTATACATTTTTTTAAAGTTTTATATTTGTTTTGCTCTACTTGACTTTGCATATCATCATTAATTTTATCTATATCTATTGCTTGTTCATTTATACATTGTAGTAAAATATTATGTGCTAAATCATATTCAGTTCGAGCTTTTTGATCACCTTCTAATATGCAAAAATTCCACACATTATATTCTAGGTTATGTGAAATGTACCAGTTATCACCAATAAGTGTTATTGAATTATCTGGGATAGATATTGGGATAAAATCTATTTTCTTAAAATAACAGTCTATTGCATATATCCTATTAATTTTTTTATACACCTCATTAGTTACTTTACTTGTAACAATTATTTTACTTCTTTTTCTTTCATATAAAGCTGGAACATCTTTTTTTATAATATTTTTTTTATTTAAAGTTTTACCTTTTTTAGATGCAATACAAATAAGAGAATATTCATCATAATCAGTATTTAAATATCCTTTTTCTTTGGACTCTTCTAGATTATTTGTATTATTTACAAATTGTTTCCAATCCTCACTTTGATTATCTCCAGGAAATTCACCTATTTTTCCATAAACTTTATTTGATACTTCTATCGACTCTTCATACTCACTCATAATATAACTTTTAGTTACAAAAGCAAAATCTATTTTATCTTTTTCATTTATATTATTATTTGAAGTGTCAATTATGTCTTGACATGCCTTTTTAAAAGCTTCAATTATTTCTTCTTTTTCATTTGTGTCAACACCTTTGTAATGATTCCCACATCTATCATATATTGTTCTTAATTGATTTAAGTAGATATAATTACCATTTCTAAATCCAGATACTCTAGCAATAAAGTTATCAAAATTATCAGTGATTTTAATAACAAATCCATTTTTATCTAAACAGCAGTAATGTAGTAAGTCATTATCATTTCCATTTACTCTAAAACAAGAATCTGTATTTATTCCTGATAGTAATACTGTTTCATCTTGTGAGTCATAAATCGAATATTTATAATTTTTTACTCCTCCTGATACATAGGGAACGGTTGATTTATTACGAAGAACCATATTACAAACAAGTTCTTTTGCCATTGAAACAATTATTGCTTCTTCCGCACTAGTATAATCTAAAGATTTACATAATTTTTCAATTATTTCATACCCTAAGATTGCAATAGACTTTGAATCAGCACATTCACTAATTGTATTTAATAAATTCAATTCTTTGTAGTTACTAATATCAATTTTAAACTCTTTTGATATTTGTGTAATATCTTTCATATTTTTTATTAATCTAGTGACATAATCTACTTCAATTTCATCATCTACAAATGAATAATAAACTTCATCAGTACTAAAAAATAGTAACCATATTAATCCATTATTTATCAATATATTATATAAGTTATTATATGAATCATCGTCTATATAACTTTCTATATATGAGTCATCATATTCTTGCATACACAATTCATAATCTTTTAATTTAAATTTTTTTAGATATTGTGTATCAAAAATATAATATTCATCTGTAAAAGAGAATTCTTCCTCTAAATCTTTAATAAATATGCCATCTATTTCTTCATCTACTTTTAGTGTATTTCTCATATAGATAATGTCCTTTTTTATATTTTCATACACTTTTTTTGCTTTATTATAGTTATTATATTCATTTATTTCATTATTACTAAAGTTAATTCCTACATAAAGGTATTCTTGTTTTATTTCATCAAATTTTATAAATTCTTTATAGTTTGATACTTCACTATCATTAATAGAAATATTTCCTAAATTTAAACGTCGAATTAATTTTCTTATTTTTTCATATATTTCATATTGTTTATAATTAAAAGGTGGTTTATATACTTGTTCTAATTTGGAACAGTTATAACAAATAAAATCCTCAATCATTTTTTTTATTACATGTTTTTCTTCTTTTAGTTCTTTACTATATTTATTAATAACATTATTAACAAAATCAGAAATATCTTTATAATTTCCATAATATAGTCTTTTTAATTTTTTTCTTTTTTGATTATCAATTATTCTTTTACGTATATATGGATTATCTAGATTTAATTTAAAGTATTTACGAATATATGAGTAATATTTATTTATTTCTCCTTTTTTATACCTTTCTTTACTAATAGCAACATATAAAGCACATAGTTTTGAAATTGTATCTTTATAAGACTCTAATTTTTCAATCTTATTTCTTACACTACTGTGAGATATATTGAAATACTCTCTCATTGCAGAACATAAAATATCGGATTTAGATTCTCCTAATTCAAAAGTAATATTATAAATTAAATTATCATTTTTAACTTCTTCAAAATCATCAGAGTTTCTAAGTAGTGCGCATACTCTACCAAATGTATTTCCATAATATTTAGAATTATCTTTTTTATATTCTTTCCAGTATTCTTCTGCCATTACTTCAAAAATAGAACTAAATGTTTCTATTTTTGGATATGTTTTAATTGCATCTGTAAATAGTTTAATAAATCTTTCTTTATACTTTGTATCCTGTGAATTTTTAATAATTTCACATTCTTCTAAACTTTTACTCATAACTTTATAATCTAAAAGGTTATTAATAGGTCTTTCTATTATCTCTTCTTTATCAAATTCATAGCCGTGGAATAATAGGTATTTATAGGTATCTTTATCTTCATTTCTTAAATAGTATGAAGAATAATTTATACTATTAATATCTTTTTTTATTGATTCAAGTACAACTTTTTTATTTTCACGTAAAATAGATGGACTTATATTTGATAATACATAGCCATTTCTAGCTGTTTCATATATTAACTCTTCTATTTGATTTTCATCCATATAAAAACAATATATATAACTTGCTGATGAAACGGATAACTTTATAGAATTTAAAGCAATGTTAAAGTTACTTTTTAAATAACGTGGGCTTTTTTCTTTCAATATATAATTTCTATTAAGTGCGTTCTTTATAATATACTCTTTTAATTCTTCTGATAAATCTTTTTTTATAAAATCAACACTATTTATATCTCTTTCAATTGCTTTTTTAATACATTCATCATTTTCTAATATTATGTTTGGTGTGCATTCATTAAAAATATCATTACTATTTATAAAAGTATCTATAATAAATTTTGATTGTTCTTGTGTTAATATAAAATTATTTTGGGCTTTATTTTTTACAATATTTCTAATTACTAATAATGTATCTCTGTTAAATAAATTGTCACTTGATATATCTATATTATTTTCTAATATGAAATCAAATATTTTCATAAGTTTATCTATATTTAAATGCATATATTCTCACTCCAAATTAATTGTTTTATATAATAACACAAATCCTCTATTTATTCAATAAAATTTATATAATAATGTTATTGTTTTTAATTGACATTAACTAAAAAAAAGTGATATAATTCAAACGATTAGGATGGTGTAAGTTTTATGAAAATTATAGAAAATGTTTTATTTGAAGTTTCTGAGAGTGATATTATAAATAATACTATATCTATTCCTAGTGAGGTAGATATAATATATAATCTTGCTTTTAGTGGTAATAAACTACTTGAAAATATTAATTTATCTAATATAAGAATAATAGGTAGTAGTGCATTTTTTGGATGCGCTAATTTAAAATTAATTAAAGGGTCTTCAAATGTTTCTAAAATTGGAAGTGGTGCGTTTTGGAGTTGTGAATCACTTAAAAATTTTAATATTTCAAATAATATAACTAGAATAGAGAATGATACATTTCGTGGATGTAGAAACTTAGAAAATATTGATATTCCAAGCGGTGTTACATCAATAGGTGATTCGGCATTCTTTGGATGTGAATCACTTAAAACTGTTAATATAAAGGGAGATATTGAAACTATAGGTGATGCTGCTTTTTGGCATTGTAGATCACTTAAAAGTATTAATATTCCTGATTCAGTAATAGAGGTGGGAAAGCATGTTTTTGAAGGATGTAACTCTATTGAAGATATAGATTTTTTGTTATATAAGTTTTTATCTGATGATGGGAAAATAGATAAACAACTTCTAGAAGAGGTAAAAAAAATTATTAAACCTTTAAGAAAACAAGAATTAAGGGATAATGAAGCTAATCATGAAAAACAAAAAAAGATGGTAATTGCGTCATAATTACTATCTTTTTACTTTATTTTAACTACAATCTAAAATTATTTTGTATGTGAAATATCTGTTTCAGTTTCTAAAACACTATTTGTTGTAAATCCTTTACTAATTGCAAGTTCAATAAAACTTTCATCTAATCCCATATCTTGTAATTTTTTACGAGGAGTTGGATCTTCTTCACTTAAATATGACATAATTTCATCTTTATTTGATATTTGTTCTTTATCAATTGATATTTTAGACATGATTCGTTCTATTAATTGACCATCTTGAGTAGGTAGATACAAATTATCATTCATTGCTCTTGTTAGGCATTTATCTAATAATAATATTGTCATATTATATTCTTTTAAATATGAATTATAATCCTCATCTGAAATAAAATCTTTCATTTTTTCTACTGAATCTTTTACAGAAAATATATTTTCAAAATATTGTACTAGAAATCCAGTTGTGCCTTTAACTGAACATTCCCATAACATTTTACGATATTTCTTTAATGTTTGAGTACTATCTTTAGTTAATTCTGAAAAAATCAACCATTCTTCCCCTAAATTATTATTTATTTGTTCCCTATCCATTTTTATCATAAGTATCTTTATTGACACTGTCCTCCCTATTTAATTTATATCATATAAATTCAAGTTAATCAATAAATTTATTACTTGTTATTTACTATTTACAATTTACTTTACATTATTGCCATTTTATTTCTTCTTTATTCATTGCCTTTAAATAATTATTAATCTTACTATACGGTTTGCTTCCAAAAAATCCACGACTTGCTGATAATGGAGATGGATGGACTGATTCAATTATTTTATGCCTATTATTTGTAATAAGTTCTTTTTTACTTCTTGCAAAGCTTCCCCAAAGAACAAATATTACGGGATCTTCTCTATCATTTAATTTTGATATTACTGTATCAGTAAATATTTCCCAACCCTTATCTTTGTGTGATAATGGTTTATCTTTTTCTACTGTCATTATAGAATTTAAAAGTAATACTCCTTCTTTTGCCCAATCAGTTAAATCACTTTTTGTTCTCTTTATTCCTAAATCACTATAAAGTTCTTTAAACATATTTTTAAGAGATGGTGGCATTTTAACATTTTCTCTAACTGAGAATGAAAGGCCATGTGCTTCACCTAAACCATGATACGGATCTTGACCTAATATTACTACTTTTACTTCATCATAATCAGTAAAACGAAGTGCATCAAATATATTTTGATATGGAGGAAATATCATCTTATTTTTATATTCATTTTTTACAAATATTCCAAGATTTCTAAAATAATTCTTTTTGAACTCATCTTTTAAAATTATATCCCATTTTTTATTTATCATAACAACACCTGTTACAATTATATCACGTTTTTATTATATCATCTACTTTATTTTGTAGCTTTATCATAGCATATATATTAATTATCGCGAGTATTCCAACAAAAACATCTATCAGATTCCAAATAATATCAGCGCGCATTATTGCTCCAAACAATATAGATATAAGTGTAAATAATTTTAATATTTTAAGAGATTTATTTGGCTTATCTATAAAATATTTCAAAGAGGATTCTCCATTATAATAACTAGATAGTATAGTTGAGAAAGCAAAGAGAAATATTATTATAAATATAAATATATTTCCTGTATTTCTCAAATGTTTTGTGAATGTTAATTGAATAAGTTCTATACCATTAAAATTTGAGAAATTTAGATTTGATATATCTGATGTAAGAACTATTATTGCTGTTGAGGTACATATTAAAAATGTAGTTATATAAACTCCCAACATTTGTACATAACCTTGTTCGATCTTATCTTCATTTGTATAAGATATTGATGTAGAGGCAGCAATTGCTCCTGTTCCTATTCCTGCTTCACTTGAGAATATTCCCCTTTGGATACCTATTATCATACTTCCTAATATTCCTCCATTTATTGCTTTAAATTCAAATGCACTTTTAAAAATTGTTATGAATATATTCGGTATTTTTTCTATATTAAACGTTATTATTAATAGTGATATAATAAGATATAGAAATGTCATAAGTGGTACCATTTTAGATGAAAAATGGGCAATTCTTTTAACTCCTCCAACTATAATTGTTAAAACAAATACACATAAAATTATTCCTACTATAAAGGGTCTTATATTTATTATTCCTTGTACTGAATGTGTTATTGTATTTGTTTGTATACTGATGAATCCTAATATATCACTTATAATAATTATTATTGCATATATATTTCCCAAAATTTTATTATTTAGTCCATACTTTATATAATAACTTGGACCGCCTTTACATACATACTTAGTATCTTTTTTTTGATAAATCATACCTAATGTTGTTTCTACAAACGTTAATGATGCGGCTAAAATAGAGCTTATCCACATCCAAAATATACTACCTATACCACCATAATATATAGATATAGCAATTCCCGCAATACTACCTACACCAATTCTACCTGCAAGAACCATCATTAAGGATTGAAACGGCGTGATTGTATCACTTTTATTATTACTTTTTAAGCATTTAAACATTTTTATAAATCTAAATTGAATAAATTTATACTTAAATGTGAAGTAAATCCCGCTAATAATAATAAGAGAACTTGCCACTAACCAAATTATTCTATTAAGCATGTTATCACCATTTAATTTTATGTATTTTTTTTTAATTTATAAATTTTAAAAAATATTCTAGAAAAATGGAAATGATTATATTATGAAGAGGGTTAAAGATAGACTTGAGAATTTAAGTAGTGAGAAAGTATGATAGGTTTATATGATGCTTAAATAGAAGCTGAGAAGATTAGAAATACTCAAATTGAGAGAGCTAAAGAAAAAAAACTTGAAATTGGTAAAAATATGTTAAAAAAGAATTATAGCATAAATGATATTATTGAAATAACTGGACTTAATAAGGATCAAGTCGAAAAATTAGGTGATTAATTAAAATAAAAATGATGATGTTTTCCATTATGAATTATATCATCATTTTTTAATTATTTAATTTACTTTCACCATTACTATAATCAATAGTTATTCCATTTTGTATATTATAAACATAAACATTAAATTTAATTCCTTGTCCATTATCTTCAACAGATAGTGCCTCTATTTCTACACCACTAGCAAGTAGGTTATTTCCTTCAAATATTGGGGTCACTCTATATAATACATGGTTATTTGTATTTTTTACATATTCTGCTACTTTATTTTCAAATTGTAACATTCCTACTGTATTCATATATCTAGTACATGTTATTAGATTTTTTTCATTTGCATTTTCACCTGTTAATTGATATCCAATTAAATGACACCTATTATATAAATACTTCCCATCAACTATATCATATTTAACTGTATGCCATCCAGATGGTTTAATTTGCCCTATGCTTCCTCTTTCTTCTGTTGGCATTAATTCTTTACTAATGTTTGCAAATGCAACTCCACATCTTCCTAAGTTATCATGAACACTATAAATTTCAAACGAATCAGTTATCATATCTTTTTCATCAAAGAAAGGTTCATTATTATTTATAATTGCATAGGATTCCCCATTATATTTTGGAATTTCATTTATATTATAAGATACTACTGGGTTAGCAGCATCTCTATCCATATATGCCTGAATATTATCTTTATAATAACTTAATATCCCAATTACTGCTAATAATAAAACTGTACAAAATGTTGATTTATATGTTTTTTTATTCTTTTTTCTTTTTCTACTCATATTATCATCTTCAAGTAAATTATATCATACAAAGTAAAATAATTCTTGTTTTTTGTTAAATATTTAAAAAAGTATACTTGATTTAACACTAAGTATACTAATTTTTTACTTTTTGCTTAAATATATATGGCTTTATTAATAAAAAGATTCCTATTATAATCATTAATATTGATATTATTTGAGCCATTTTTAAATTGAATAACATTAAGCTATCTTGTCTCAATCCTTCTATTATAAATCTTATTATCCCGTAAAATATAAAATATATTGAGGTTACTTGTCCTTTTTTTATATTTTTTAAATTTCTTATTAACATTAATACTATAAAAATTAATAAGCAACCTATTGATTCATAAAAGAATGTTGGATGGTGATATGAACCCTCTATATACATCCCATCTATTACAAATTTAGGTATATTTAAACTTTGAAGGTTAGATAAACTTGTTACTGGGCCAAATGCTTCACTATTAAAGAAATTTCCCCATCTTCCTATTGCTTGTCCAAGTGCAAGTGCTGGAGCAAATATATCTAATAGTTCTAGTAAATCTAAGTTTTTATGTCTTGTGTAAAAATAGATAAATATAATACCTGATATAATCCCACCATGTATAGCAAGTCCACCTTCCCATACTTTAAATATATCCATAATATTTTGGCTATAATAATCTAACTCAAATATACAATAATATATGCGTGCGCCAAGTAAACAAATTATAACTAGGTAGAAGCACATATCTGTTATTATGGATGTTGAAATGCCTTTTTTTCTACATTTATTTATCACTAAAAAGTATCCTATTATGAATGCAATTAATATTAAAACGGAATACCATTTAATGTTTATAAAGCCTAAATCTAATAATATTGGATTCATCTTGTTTTACCTTTCAATAATCTATTTACAATTTTATTCATAATTGCGTTCATGATAGTTATTATTATTGATACTATAAATAATACTATAGTTCCATGTATATCAAAATGTTTTCCCAATATGAAATCTGTTATTTTTAATATTAAAATATTTATTATAGGATAAAATAATCCTAATGTAAGTGCAGTTATTGGAAGAGTCATCCATACTATTAATGGTTTTATTGTTCTATTTAATATAAATATTATTATAACTGCAATTAGCCCCCACATTCCAAAGTATGAATCATCTATTATAACTGTCTTTTTAAATATTAAGGATACTAAAATAAGTACTAAAGTGTATCCTAACATATGAATAAACCAATCTATATATTTATGAAATTTCATTTTATCACCTATAATAATTATATACCTATTCGCTCTTTAATTCAAATAAAATATCACGAAGTTCCATTGCCCTTTCAAAATCTAGGTTTTTAGCAGCTTCTTTCATTTCATTTTCTACTCTAATTATTAATTTTGCTTTATCTTGTTTAGACATTTTTTCTTGTTTTTTGTTTTCTTCTTCTACTTCATTTGATATGATTTCTGGTACTTCTTTTATTATTGTTTTTGGAGTTATATTATGTTCAATATTATATTCTTGCTGAATTTTTCTTCTTCTATTTGTTTCTTTTATAGCAACATCCATAGAATCGCTTATGTTTTCTGCATACATTATAACTTTTCCATTTGCGTTTCTTGCTGCCCTACCAATTGTTTGAATTAAACTTCTCTCACTTCTTAAGAAACCTTGTTTATCTGCATCCATTATTGCAACTAAACTTACCTCTGGTATATCGAGGCCTTCTCTAAGTAAATTTATTCCAACAAGGACATCATATTTTCCTTTTCTTAAATCTCTTATTATTTTAAGTCTTTCGAGTGTTTTTACCTCTGAATGAAGATAAGCAACTTTTATATCTAATCCTTTTAAATACTGAGTTAATTCTTCCGCCATTCTAATAGTTAAGGTTGTTATTAATACTTTTTCATTTTTTTCTACTCTAATATTAATTTCATTTATTAAATCATCTATTTGATTTTCTGATGGATGTACTTCTATTTCTGGATCTAATAGTCCAGTTGGCCTTATAAGTTGTTCTATAGGGGCAGTTGAATGTTCTAATTCGTAATCTCCTGGAGTTGCTGAAACATATATTACTTGTTTTATTTTATCTTCAAATTCGTTAAATTTAAGGGGTCTATTATCAAGTGCACTTGGTAATCTAAAGCCATAGTCTACTAAAATTTCTTTACGCGCCCTATCTCCGTTATACATACCTCTTACCTGTGGCAAGGTTACGTGTGATTCGTCTATAAATAAAAGAAAATCATTTTTAAAAAAGTCGATTAATGTTGTTGGCGTTGCTCCTGCTTCTTTTAATGCGAGTGGTCTAGAGTAATTTTCTACACCTCTACAAAATCCTGTTTCTTCTAACATTTCCATATCATAATTAGTTCTTTCACTAAGTCTTTGATATTCTAATAGTTTATTATTATTTTTAAAATATTCAAGTCTTTCTTCTAATTCTTTTCTTATATTTTCTATTGCTATTTTTAACTTTTCTGGACTCGTTACAAAGTGACTAGCTGGGAAAAGTGCGATTGTCTTTTTATTTGATGTTATACTTCCAGTTAGTGGATCAAATTCTTTTATTGAATCTATTTCATCACCAAATAATTCTATCCTAATTCCTTTAGTATGTTCGCTTATTGGAATTATATCGATTATATCTCCCTTTGCTCTGAACGTTCCTCTTTTAAAATCTATGTCGTTCCTCTCATAAAGCATATCTATTAGTTTTTCAATTATTTCTTCTCTTTCAATAGTTTGTCCTACTTCTAAATTAAGCATCTTCTTTTGATATTCTTCCATTTCTCCTATACCATATATACACGACACTGAAGCGACTACTATAACGTCATTTGAATTAAGTAAAGCAGCTGTTGCAGCATGACGAAGTTCATCTATTTCATCATTTATTGCTGCATCTTTTTCTATATACGTATCTGTTTTTGCAACATATGCTTCGGGTTGATAATAGTCGTAGTAAGAAACAAAGTACTCAACATGATTATTTGGAAATAGTTCTTTAAACTCTGCATATAGTTGACCTGCTAATGTTTTATTATGTGCGAGTATTAAAGTGGGTTTATTTACTCTTGCTATAACATTTGCCATTGTAAATGTTTTTCCACTTCCAGTTACACCAAGTAATACTTGACTTTTTTCACCATTATTTATACCGTTTACTAATTTTTCTATTGCTTCGGGTTGATCTCCACTTGGCTTATATTTTGATACTAATTCAAACATAATAACCTCCTCATTATGATTATAGTCAGCCAGAAAATTCGTGTCCTAAAGTAAAAAATTTGTGTCTATTATTTTCCAAAATAGGTTGACAGTGGTACGCCACGAATGTAGGTCACAAATACACTAAATAATACTAAATAACACGTATTAATATTAGGTGTCAATATATACCTTATTTTATCACATTTCCTACATCAAAACAAGGAAACTATTATCGTTTCCTTGTTCAATTCAAAAATTACGATATATAACGTTTTACAAATGGATTAGTAGCGAAATTTTCTAGTATAATGGTATCTTGATTATTTTTAACTGTGCTAATTTTTCTTTTTATAGATACCGCATCGTAAAAGTTGGATTAGCTATCAAAAAACATCTTAAAACAACTTAAAATTGATAATAGATGATATATTTATTTTTGTTTTCCAGAAGGGATTTTTGATATTATAATGTCGCTAAATTTTTCAAGGAAGTTATCTCTTTGTCTTTGACAAAATTCAATCCATGCTTTTATTGTACTTTCTTTTGTATCTGCTTGATTTAAAAATAAAAAAGAACTATACGTAGGTAATTTTTCTACAATTATATTATCGTCAAAAAAAGGAATAGAACATCCTGATGTTAAATTGGTATGAATATCTTTATCTGATATGGCACCAGTACTAAAAAACATTATAGTTCTTCTCATTTTTTCTACATTAAAATTACACAATTCAAATAATTTAGCAAATTCATTGCCAATTATTTTTTTTGCTAAACAGACGTCCCAAAATGTTTTTATAGTACTGTTGATTTCGCTTAAAATATAATCTTCCCACCATTTTGCATCAATTTTATGATAAAAGTTATAATCTATAGTTAATTTGAAAATCTGGTCAATAATTATATTATAGGCACTTCTTGCTTCTTCACTTCCATTAATTATATATTCATATATACTATAATTTATGGTTTTATCTGTCTCTCTATTTTTAGGAAAACTTTTTGAAATTTGTTCATATTCTGCATTTATTTCAGCACATTTTTCATTAAATTGTTCAAATTCAAATTCGTCTTTAGCTAAATCTGGATGATATTTTTTGATTAACGTACGATACTCTTTTCGTAAGTTATCTAAATTTTGACAATCTTTAAAATACTTTGACATTTTAAATCTACCTCTTATTAAAGATTATAACATATTATGGTAGATTATCCTATTCCTTTTTATAACTTTCATTTATAAATGCTTACAACAATTTAATTTTAAATTACGAATCTAGGTCACAAAGTTATTATGTTCAATCAATATTATTTAGCATTATTTAATTTTTTTCATGGACTAAATAATACTCAAGACCTTTAAATATAACGTTTTTTTAACTGTGATTATAATAAGAAACAAAGTACTCAACATGATTATTTGGAAATAGTTCTTTAAACTCTGCATATAGTTGACCTGCTAATGTTTTATTATGTGCGAGTATTAAAGTGGGTTTATTTACTCTTGCTATAACATTTGCCATTGTAAATGTTTTTCCACTTCCAGTTACACCAAGTAATACTTGACTTTTTTCACCATTATTTATGCCGTTTACTAATTTTTCTATTGCTTCGGGTTGATCTCCACTAGGTTTATATTTTGATACTAATTCAAACATAATAACCTCCTTATAATTAATTTTTTATACAATTTTTTTAATAATATTAAATATTTTTTTAGTAATTCTATCATCATTTTAATGAAAAAACAAGAAATTTACTACTTATTTCTTGCTTTTAATGTAAGTTAAACTTATTTATTATTAATATTTATCTTTGAAATTTAGTTTCAGATGATTCTATTTCTAAATTTGAATTATTATCTTCATAACTAATTTTATTATCTAATATTTTCCATAAAGATTTAGCAGCACTTAACTGTTCTTGCACTTTATTTTCTTGGAAAAATCTTCTAATATTTTCTTCAATTTGCTCTTGCATTTCAAATGAATAAAATGTACCTTCATTGTTTTTATAATAATCACTAATACGATTTACTGTTAATTTAAATATAGAGCTAATTTCTGGAGTTATATTATTACGTTCTAATTTATAGTTTTCTAATCTAGTATTAAAATTATTTTCTACATTATAATTATATTTATTTATTGCAGATATTAATCTTTCAATACCTATTATTTGTATAATTTTATTACAGTAACTTCTGTCTTGAATACCTTTTTCTGTAATTAATGATGCAGTTTCTGGAAATTCTATCCTTAAAAAGTTAACAAAATTTGATATTTCATTATTTATTTCATTATTTTTTTTATCATAATAATCAGTAAAATGGCCATTTGGACCACCATGGCTTTTTTTATATAAGATATTATTATCGCTTGCTAATTTTTGTATACTTTCTTCAAGTATTTTATTTATCTCTTCATCATATGTTGCATATATATTTCCAACTTGTGAAGGTAAAACCCCTAATTCACTTAATATCATATTAATTGCTAAATGTTCTTCTCCAGTATATACTATAACTTTTCTCATAGCCAACTCGCTTGCTATAGTTGGATTTTTTATTATATCTTGATATTTATTTTTTTCTATTAATACAATTGCTTCACTAGAAATAGGTAATTCTTCATGGGAAACATCTAGATAAGCATCTCGATATGCAATTGAATATCCATAACCAGATTTTATAAAAGAATCTATATTATCAATGATTGTAAAGTTTCTATTTGCTTCTACTGCATTATAATTAAATGTTGCTTCTAGTGGTGTATTTATTGTAAAATGCTTAGTTGAACGAAATGCAACAGGTAAATCAATTTTTCCAAAATTTTCATCTATATTTGACATAGCTTCATGAATTTTATCTTGATTTATTGGAATATTTATTCCATTTATATTTGTATTAATTCCAATTTTTTGTAATGCATACTGTCTTTTTAATTCAAAACAAAATGTAGTTAAAACCTTTTCATAACCAGTATCTTTTGATGATACACGCCATTTCCAATCATAAGGAAAAAAATTATCATCTCTTATAATCATAAATTTATCTATTTTTCCTGATTTTTTTGCTTTCTCTATTAAATATTTTAAATTATTTTTAAATTTTTCTATATTTTCTTGTGATGAAGTATCAAGTATACCATTACCTGTAATTTGTGTCAGTTCTAAAGGTTTTATTTCATCTATTTGTTTTAAATTTTCATTTGCTGATTCTAACTTGCTTACTTGATTTTCCTTTTTTTTAAATATTTTATTAAATAATTCCATAAGTTCTCCTAATTTTAATATAATTATTCCTTTATTTTCGCTATTTTAGATAATTCTTCTTTTGATATTTTTCCCTCTCTTAAAATGTTTATTTCATTATCAATAACTTGCACTATTGTAGAGGTTGTATTATCATTAATATCCCCTATATCAATTATATAATCAACCTTATCTCCTAAATCTTTAATTATGTTTTTTATTTTAGTACCAGTAGGTTTTCCAGATATATTTGCACTTGGGGCAACTATTGGTACACCTGAACAATCTATTATCCTTGTTGCAATACTACTACTAGTCATTCTAATTCCTATAGTATTTTGATTTCCAATAACAATATTTGATATTTTACTTGTATTATTTTTATTAAAAATTATTGTTAAAGGTCCTGGCCAGAATTTTTTTATTAATTTTTTTTCGATTTCATTTGTTTTTTCTACAATATCATCTAACATTTTCAAATTAGATATTAGTACTATTAAAGCCTTTCCTTTATCTCTTTTTTTTATATTAAATATTTTTTTACATGCTTTTAAATCTTTTGCATTTGCACCTATTCCATATACTGTTTCTGTAGGAAATATTATTATCTTGCTACATAAAAGAGCAGATGAAATTTCACTTATATTCTCATCTGTTAAATTTTGATTAAAGTGTTTTGCTTTCATTTTTACCTCTATTTTGATCTATTTGATTAATGAATTTAACTACATCATTTATATTTTCATTTGATGTTGATGAACCTGCCATTATTCCTATTTTGTTGTATTTTAATATATTATTTTCTTCTAAATCTTGATAGGTTTCTATTTTTATACAGTTATTACAATCTCTTCTAGATATTTGATACAGTTTATCTGTATTTAAACTATTTTTTCCACCTATTATTATCATTAAATCAACTTGCTTAGATATCTTTTTTGTTTCATCTTGCCTTAATTTTGTTGAAGTACATATTGTATTTTTTATTTCTATTTTTATATCTTTTACGTTATTCATTTTATCTTTTATTAAATTTGTTATGTGATTAAAATTTTCTAAGTCAAAAGTTGTTTGCACAATTATAAGTAAACGTTTTAATAATGAATTACTAAATTTTTCTATGGCAGTTTCTATATCTTCATCATTTTCTATTATATAAGAATTCTTTCCACAATAACTAATAGTTCCAAGTACTTCTGGATGATTTTTGCTTCCAATTAAGAATATATAATATTGCTCACTTGAATATTTACTTACAATATTGTGGATTTTTATGACTTTAGGGCATGTTAAATTATATATATTTAAGCCTCTACTTTTTGCCTGATTATATATTTCTTTACTTACTCCATGTGTTCTTATAATTACATTTTCATTCGCTTCATTTATATTATCTATAAATTTTAAACCTTCTTTTTCTAATTGGTTATTTACAAATTTGTTATGTACCATTTCACCTAAACAATATAAATTTTGATTTTCAAATAATAATTTATGTATTTTTTTATAGCATTTGAGACTCCAAAACAAAAACCAACAGTTTTACCTACAATAATTTTCATATTTTTTTTATTTTAATCTACTACCTATACTTGATTCTTCTATAACAATATTATTGTTTTTTATGTAATTTAAAGCTCTATTCCATCTTTCAGGATTTTTTATTAAACATAAATCAGGATTTAAGCAAGTACTCGATTTATCTCCAAATATATTTGATGTAGGCATATCATCTCCTACAATTTCTTTTAATCCAGAATTAAGCATTACATCTTGTATTTTTGCAATGGAATCTTTATGATAGACTGATATATACATATCTATTTCTCCTAAAAGTGTGCCATTATCATTAACCTCATAATTTCCCACATTTATTGATTCCCCAATCTCATCTATATAATGAACATCAACTAGTAAAGTTGCTTTTCCATCTGGACTTAACATTTTAGTTACAGTAATATTATTTTTCATGATATCTCTCCTTTTACTTATTTTAACAAAAAATATGAATTTTTTCAATTTTATTTTAAATATACTTATATTTATATATTTCTATCTACATTTTCTTTACTAAGAAAAAAAATCAGTTTACTGATTTTTAAAATTATTATTATTTTTCTACTTTAAACACTACTTGATAAATAGTTGCTAAGTCAAACTCTTCTACATTTATTTTATATCCATATTGTTCTATTCTAGCTGAGCATTCTCTAAGGGCCTTAATTACCTCTTTAAAATCCGCTTTTTCTATTGCATAATTTTGTGATTGTGGCATAACTGGATCATATTGTTTATTATAATCAGTTATTATTATTGGTTCAGGCATTTTTAATTCTTCTGGTTGTACAGTATTTCCCATATCGAAACTTGGGGTTAATGTATCAACTGGTGTTGGAGGTTGAACATTTTCAAATGTTTCAGGAGATCCAAAACTAAATGAATTATTTGATGTTTGTACTGCCGAATTATCATTTCTGATTGGTTCTATAACTGGATTTTCAATTATTGGCGTTGTAAATGGCACCCCTTGTTCTACTGGAGATTCATTTACTATCATTCCATTTGCATCAAATTGTGGTGTGTTGCTTATTTGTGGTTGATGTTGTGGTTCAAGTCCAAAATTTGATTGTACAGTATTTCCTATATCAAAACTTGGGGTTAATGTATCAACTGGTGTTGGAGAAGAAGCAGGCTCATTAAATGATGGAAGATTTAAATTAAATGATGACATATCAAATGATGGTTGTTGTGGAGCTGACTCTACTACTGGCGTTGGATTAAAATTAAATTCATTTCCCATAATTGGCTGTGTAACTGGATCTGCAACTACTGGTGTTTGAATAGTTTCATTCATATTGTAATTTGGAGTTGATGTGGAAAACATATCAAAACTTGGTTGTGAATTTTGAAATTCATTAGAAACTGTTGGTTGTGGATTTGCTCCATTAAACATATTAAAACTTGATGTTGGTTGTTGTGGTGTTTGAATTTCCACTGGTTGTTGTGGTTGATTTCCAAACATATCAAAGTTTGGAGTTGATGATGGCATATTAGGCATCATATTTATATTATTATTCATACTTATTTCCCCTTTTTCTATTATTTTTTGTGAATCATTATTTCCTTCATTTGATTCATTAGAAGATTTTAATTTATCTATTTCTTCATCTGTTTTTCTAACAGTTAATCTTTCTGTAATAATTCTATTTAACATATTATTTTGTTCAGATGATGTTGAAAGTCTAAGTAGTGATCTTGCATGTCGCTCTGAAATTTTATTTTCAAGTAAAGCTTCTTGTACTTCATCAGATAAATTTAAAAGCCTTATTTTATTTGCAACTGATGATTGGCTCTTACCTAATTTAGAAGCCAATTTTTCTTGTGTAATATATCCCATATCTAATATTTTTTTATAAGATAAAGCTTCTTCTATAGGAGTTAAATTTTTTCTTTGAATATTTTCAATTAAGGCTATTTCAGCACTATCTTTATCATTTAAATTTTTTACTATTACTGGTACTGATTCTTTTCCAGCAAGTACACTTGCTTTATATCTACGTTCTCCTGCTATTATTTCATATTTATCCCCAATGGTTCTTACTACTATTGGTTGAATAATACCATGTTCCTTAATTGAATCCGATAATTCTAAAATTTCATCTTCATCAAATTGTATTCTTGGTTGAAATCTATTTGGTAATATTTCATTAATATCTACTTCTATTACCCTAGCTGAATTATCATTCATAGCATACCTCCTTTTATTCTATACATAATTTTACAATATTTTGGGAAATAATACAATACTTTTGGGAAATATTTATAAAATAAAAAGCCATGACTTATAATGGCTTCTTTTTAATATCACTATATTTTCTGGGAAATAATTTAGGTGTACTATCTTTTTTACTTATCTTTATTAAGCTTCTACTGCTTTCTTCTATTGGTAATTTAAATATTATTAAATCTTCCTCTTTACAATTTAATTTTTTTAAGGCATTAGAATAATCTGATTCGTTTTCTAGTATACCTTTCATAGCTATAAAATATTTCCCAACTTTAACTAGATTTATACCTAGTTCTAGTAATATATTTAATGGAGCAACTGCACGAGCAGTTACTATATCATATTTTTCTTTATTTCCCATAGAATAATCTTCTATTCTAGTATGTACTGCTTCAATATTTTTTAAATCTAATTCTTCTATTACTTTATTTAAAAAGTTAATTCTTTTATTTAATGAATCAATTAATGTAATTTTTAAATTAGGATAGAATATTTTTAGTACTATACCTGGAAATCCTGCACCACTACCTAAATCACATAATGTTTCTTGCTTTGTTAAATCTATTATTTTTGATATAGTTAATGAATCATAAAAATGTTTTAAATATACTGATTCTTTCTCTGTAATTCCCGTTAAATTCATAACTTTATTGTATTCAATTAATAGTTCATAATATTTTTCTAATTTGTTTAATTTTTCATCTGTTATATTAATTCCTAATTTATTTACTTCTTCTATAAATTTATTTTGATTCATAAAAATATTCCTTTTTAATATATACCATAATTAGTGAGATGTCTGCAGGATTTACTCCACTAATTCGTATTGCTTGCCCTATTGATGTTGGTCTAATTGTCTTTAATTTCTGTTTTGCTTCGCTTGCTAAGTTATGTATTTTGTCATAATTTATATCTTCTGGTATCTTTTTATTATCTAAATCAACCATTTTATTTGCTTCATCAAGGGCTTTTTTTATATATCCTTCATATTTTATATTTATTTCTACTTGTTCAAGTATTTCTAATGAATACTCTTTATCTAAATATTTAATTAAATTTTCTATTTTTACTTCTGGCCTTTTAATTAGATTGTATAAAGTTATTGAGTCTTTTAATTCTGATAATCCTAATGAGGTTAAATATTCATTTGTTTCTTTTTTAGGTGTTAATTTAATATTTTTTAAATACTCAGTAAGTTCTTCTATTTGTTTTTTCTTATCTAAAAATTTATTATATTTTTCTTGTGATACTAAACCTACTTTATAACCATAATCTCTAAGACGAATATCTGCATTATCATGTCGAAGTAATAATCTGTATTCAGCACGTGATGTGAGTAATCTATATGGATCAATGATTCCTTTAGTTACTAAATCATCTATTAATACACCAATATATGCTTCATTTCTTTTTAATATAAGAGGTTCTTTTTCTTCTAATTTTAGACTTGCATTTATTCCAGCTATTAAACCTTGGCATGCTGCTTCCTCATAACCACTTGTACCATTTATCTGTCCAGCTGTAAATAAATTTTCAATTACTTTTGTTTCAAGTGACTGTTTAAGTTGTTTTGAATCAATCGCATCATATTCTATTGCATATGCAAACCTTCTTATAATTGCATTTTCTAACCCTGGCAAAGAATGTACCATTTTTTCTTGTATATCTTTTGGCATACTTGTTGAAAATCCCTGTATATATATATCATCATAATATATACTTTCTGGTTCTAAGAATAATTGATGACGTTCTTTGTCAGCAAATCTTACTACTTTATCTTCTATGGATGGACAATATCTTGGGCCTACACCTTTTATATCATTAAGTCCGCCATACATACTGGATTTAGTTAAATTATCTTTTATTATTTCATGAGTAGTAGAATTAGTATATATTAAATGACATGGAATTTGCTTATCTTTATCATAGTATATTTCATTATCAAAACTAAAAGTCCAATATCTATCATCCCCTAATTCTTCTTTAGTTTTAGAAAAATCAATTGAGCTTTTTTCTATTCTTTGTGGAGTTCCAGTTTTAAGTCTAATTACATTAAAGCCATATTTTCTTAATTTATCACTTAAATGATTACTTGGCTTTTCTCCATGTGGACCCTCTCTTGTTCTAGTATCTCCAACAAGTATATCAGCTTTTAAGTATGTTCCTGTTGTAAGAATTACAGAACTTGCATATATTTTTTCTCCATTTTCAAGTACTATTCCTTTTATTATATTATTTTCTATTATTAAATCTTCTACTATTGCTTCTTTTATTTCTAAATTGGGTGTAACACTCAAAGTATTTAACATATTTTTTGGATATGTTATTTTATCTGCTTGAGCTCTTAAAGCGCGAACAGCTGGTCCTTTAGCACTATTAAGCATTTTTATTTGAAGTAAACTTTTATCTGCATTACGCCCCATCTCTCCACCTAGTGCGTCTATTTCTCTTACAACAATACCTTTAGCACTTCCACCTATAGAGGGATTACATGGCATATCTGCTATATTTTTAATATTTCCTGTTACTAATAATGTTTTATGCCCTTTTCTTGCACATGCTAAACTTGCTTCACATCCAGCATGTCCACCACCTACTACTATAACTTCATACATATTTACACCTCAATTCATCTTTTAGTATTATACTATCTTTTTTTTATTTTAACAATAAAAATAGTTTAATTAATTTTAATAAAAAAAGTAACAAATAGTTTGCTACTCTTTAATACTTTATCTAATCATATTGTTATTATTAATTCTGATTGTTTGATCTGGAAACATTTCCTTTATTGTTGGAACCATATATTTTATATTTTTTAAAATTCCATTTTCATCATAATTTACTATAGCTTTTTCATTACTTATTTCACAATCAACTAATATATTTCTATAACATATATAACTTGCTTTTTCTATTTCTGTTAAATTTTTCCCATCAACTATTTCATAATATTTAGCAATTATCAATCCTTTTTCTAAAGCTTCTTCTATATCTTCATAAAATTTTCCATCTTGTTCTATTTTATTTTTAAATATTACAAAATCAGAAAATGGACTCCAATTTACTGATACATTTTCATTAGTTGGAATATATTGAACTTCAATATTTTTTATTTTATTTAATCTTCTATGTTGATATTCAATATTTACCAGCAAATTAGAAGAAGAAAAATCATCCTTTAATTTTTGATATTCAGGATTATTTTGTAGTTCTATATTTAACTTATCATACTCTTCTTTTGATATTTCTTTTAAGTATAACTCATTATAAATATCATAAATAGGTGTTACTAACCCAAGTTCTTGTGCTTTAGAACAATCAATATTCAGGAAACTTTCTTGCATTTTTTCTTCATTAAAGTATATTTTATCTATATGTAAATCATGTATACCATATATATTTATATCGTCTCTTATATCTTTTAAATTTATATTTCTATAAAGATTTGATATTAGTTCTGTTATTCTTTTACTTTTATTTTCTTCAGATATTTTTAAAGGAGTCTGTTTCAAATATAAAATTAATTCATTTGCTTCACTTTCAATTAAATTATTTTTTATAATATTTACTAAGTTGGTATCATCTCCACCAAACACTGTTTCCCATATTACTTTTGGTCCTATTGTATCCATAAGTAATTTAATGTTATAAACAGGAACTTGATAACTATCTATTATTTTATTTAAATATTCAAAAGCGACAATCTCAGCTGTTGCTTCAATTAAATACATATATTCACAATTACATGATTGTAATAAATGAATATATTCATGTTTAAAAACAGATTCACAATCAATATTTTCTCTTAAATGTAATACATTTGGTGTTAACTGATTATAATATCCAGCAAAATCTTTTGCAATATCTCCTGTTTTATAATAATCTTTACTATAAATTTCAATACTTATACCATTTAATCTATCACTTATTACATATTCCATATTTGTATCTTTATAATATTCAAATACATCTTTTAATAATGTTTCATTGGTTGCTATTTCCTTCATTGATTGTGGCAATGATGAGGAATTAATAAGTTCTATTGCTTCATCTATATCTATAGATTCTAAATTTACATTTTCTTCTTCAGGAGTAGAATAAACTATATTTGGTTTATCTATATCTGAAATAATAATTGATTCAGAATTATTTATAATAGTTTTTGAAATAGGTATACCAATAGATAATCCAATTAATATAGCCGGTAAAATAGTCACAAATCTTTTAGATAATTTTACAACAGAATTATCTATCTTAAATTTTTTACCATCGCTATTATTGTTTTCCCTATTTGAATTATTATAAACATTTAAGTCTTCTCCATTATTCATAAATAGCATTTCAAAGTCTTCTACACCATTTTTTAAATAATGTTTTATATTATTTTCTTTATCTAAATAAACTTTATAATCTAAATAATCTTCTATATAAATACAATTTTCATGAACTCTTAATAAATCATATATTTTATTTATTATATTTTTATCTACTGGTTTAATATCACTATTTTGAATACTATATCCATAATAAATTAAACTATTGTTCTCATTTTTTAAATATAAATATTCATCTTCTTTTGTTACTGTATTTTCTATTATTGCACTTAACATATTACTACACCTCTTCCGTATTATATATTTATATTATAGCATCTAATTAATATTTTAACAAATAATTATAGATTATTTTATATCTAAAAAAATACAAAATTACACATTTTGTATCATTAATGTTTTATCTAATCATATTATTATCATTTTACCTCTAATTGTTTGATCTGGAAACATTTTTTTATTGTAAAATTATTATAGGCTACACCTTTTATAACTCCATCCTCATCGTAAACCACGGAAACAATTTCATCTGCTACTTTGATTGCCTGTCCAAAACAAATTTTTTTTGAAACACTGAGATTGTCTAAATCACTTATTTTCTCAAAAAATTTTTCTCTTAAAAATGTGTATTTATAATAGCAATTTATTCCTTATAAGTCAATGTTTTTTTATTTTCCCAAACAAAATTGACTAAATAATTGATCTATCAATTCATCTGAATATGTTTCCCCTATTATTTCTCCTAAAATAGACCACATTTGTTTTAAATCTATTTCTACCATATCAACTGGCATATTATTTTTTATTCCATCTTTTACTGATTCTAATGATTCTAATGATTTTTTTAAAAGTGAAATTGAACGTGCACTACTTAAATAAGTTAAATCTTGATTATCAAATTCTTCTAAATTAAACATTTCTTTAATTTTATTTCTTAATTCATCTATTCCTATATCATTTTTTATAGACATTTCTATATAGTTAGATAAATCTGATAAATCAATATTTTTTGCTAAATCTATTTTATTTACTATAATTATATGTTTTCTATCTTTAATTTTATTTAATATTACTTTTTCCTCTTCTGTTATTTTTTCATTGTAATTTAATATATAAAGTATTAAATCTGCTTCATCTATTAAATCCAAACTTTTTTTTACTCCTATACTTTCTACAACATCATCAGTTTTTCTAATTCCTGCTGTATCTATTATATTAAGAAGTATTCCATCTATTTGGATATCACCTTCTACTATATCACGAGTTGTTCCTGCAATATCGGTAACTATTGCTTTTTCTTCATTTAGTAATCTATTTAATATACTACTTTTTCCTACATTTGGACTACCTATTATAATTGTTTTAATGCCCTCTTTAATTATTTTCATATCACTTGATTTACTTAATATATTTTTTATTTCTTTTTCTATATCGTCTACATTATCAAGTATCATTTTATTTGTCATTTCTTCTATATCTTCATATTCTGGATAATCTATATTTACTTCAATATTTGCAAGTATTTCTATTACTTTTTGTCTTAAATTACGAATTAATTTTGATACTTCACCGTTTACTTGATTTATAGCAAGATTTCTTGATTTTTCTGTTTTTGCGGTAATTAAATCCATTACTCCTTCTGCTTCTATTAAATCTATTCTTCCATTTAAAAATGCTCTTTTAGTAAACTCTCCAGGTTCTGCTAATCTACAACCATTTGTTAAAAGTAATTCAAGTACTTTATTTGTAATTGCAATTCCACCATGTGTATTTATTTCTATTATATCTTCACGTGTAAATGTTTTTGGAGCACGCATTACACTAACTAAAACCTCATCAATTATATTATTTTTATCCACTATATGTCCATAATTTATAGTGTGACTATCTACTTTATTTAAATCTTTTCCAACAAAGATTTTATTTACTATATCTATTGCATTATTTCCACTTACTCGGATAATTGCTATCGCACTACTCCCAAGTGTTGTTGAAATGGCTGCTATTGTGTCATTCATATAATCGCTCCTTTTTATATGTATATAATACACTACAATTTTAATAATTGCAATTAAGTATTAAAAATGTTAACAAAAATTGTTAACACTAGTTCTATTATTAAATATTTTTTTAATCTTTATAATACATTTGATTTTTACTAGTTGGTTTTTCTGGAATAGTAAGTTTAATTAATCCTTGCCTTATTGCTGGATCTAGATATTGTTTACGTAGTGTCTCCTTTGATTTTATTCCTAATCTTTCCATTATTTCATTTGCTGAAACTGGCTCATCTAATTCCATTATCTTAAGTAGCTTATTAATATTTATAGATTCACTATTAAGCTTTATATTTGGGGCTGCTATTACTTCATTTAATGTTTCATCAATCATATGTAACATAAATTCTATAAATACATTGGAATTACCATTTTTATGACAAGCAGCAATTGACTTATAATATTCATCTTGGTATTTATAAATTTGTGATTCTAATGGCAAATATTCAAAAATTTCTTTAAAATTGTATAAAATGATATTTTGCCATAATCTTACAGTTCTTCCATTACCATCACTAAAAGGATGAATGAATACAAATTCATAATGAAATATACTTGAAAGTATTAATGGATGAATTATGTCTTTATTTTTTTTCATCCAATTAAATAGACTATTCATAAGTGAATCAACTTTATTTTCTGGAGGACAAATAAATATACATTTATCACCATCAAATACTCCTTCAGCACATTTTCTAAATTCTCCAGAATCGTCTATAGTTAAATATCCTATCACTCCGTGAATTTTTTTTAAATCTTCAATAGAATATGGATTCATATTTTTTAACATTTGATATGCCTTATAAGCATTTTTTACTTCTTGAATTTCTTTTTGTGGTCCTAAAACTATCTTTCCATTTATTACATCTTTAACTTGCTCATAACTTAAATTATTATTTTCTATTGCTAAAGATGAATGGATTGAATTTATTCTATTTTGTTTTCGTAGTTGCGGCATTTTATTTAAATTATTATAATTATCTAATTTTCCAATCTTTTCCATAATATTTGAAACTTTTGACAACATTTCATTAGTTATTTCAAAAGGTGGTACATATTTATTCATTAAATCACCTCATTTTATTATATTTAGTATACCATTTTTTCTATCATTTATCAATACATCTTACTTAAATCTTGCTTAAATCTTACTCATATTAATTTACTTAATTTATTAATTTTCAATAAATTTAAAATTAAGACTTAAAAAGAAGTGATTCATTCACTTCAATTATCATTTCTTTATATTATTTTTCTATATATTTAATAACTACAGCTCTTTCTGGCTCTTCTCCAACACTTTCTGTTTCTATATTATAATATTCACTTGCTATAGAATGAACAATTCTTCTTTTATATGAATTCATTGGATCTAGTTTTACCTCATCTTTCGTCTTCATAACTTCATTTATTATATTTTTTATATCTCTTTCAAAGAATTTTTCTTTTTTTACTTTATAATTAGATGCATCTAAATTTATTTTTACATTAAATTTAATTTGATTGCTTAATGTTTGTCTAATTAAATTCTGAAGTGAAGTAAGTGTTCTACCATCTTTACCTATTAATATAGGATTATTATTTGAAAACATTTTAACGCTAAATACATCATCTTCTTCATCTATTTCAATTTTAGTTTCAAGTCCCATATCACTAGTTATTTTTTCTAAATAGTTTTTTGTAAATTCTTTTATATCTTCTTTTTTTACAACTTCCATATTGTATTTTTCATTTTCTTCATATTCTTTAGTTAAGATTTCATTATTATAAACGTCTAGTTCATCTAAACATTTTAATCTGCAATTTTCTTCTGTATCACTTTCAAATTTGTAAACTTCTATCATATTACTTACTCCTTTTATTTTTTATTAATAATCCCTGTATTATTGTGAATAAACTATTTGTTACCCAATAAAATATGATTGCTGTTGACATACTAAATGATGTAATAAATATCATAACTATCATTATATTAAACATCATATTCATTTGTTTAGCTTGATCTCCAGACATACTATTTTTATTCATTTTAAATGAGAAATAAGTAACAACTCCTACCAATATTGGTAATATTAAATAATACCAACTACCTGCTCCAGCACCTGCTAATGGTGTCATTCCCATATGAAGTCCTAAAAATTTACTTTCAAATAATATTGGTAATCTATATAGTGCTTCATAGAAAGCAAAGAATAAAGGTATTTGTAAAAATCCCATTAAGCATCCTGAAATAGGATTTATTTTATATTCTTTATATATAGCCATCATTTCATTTGATTTCATCATCATTGATTGTTGATCTGTCTTTCCTGCGTATTTCTTTTCAATTTTTTGTAATTTTGGTTGGGCTTCCTTTATACTTTCTGATTGTTTTAATGATTTATATGTAATTGGAAATAAAATTAATTTTATTAATAAAGTTACTACTATGATTGAAAGTCCATAACTATTTCCAAGTAATTTACCTATATTAACTATTACCCATGCAAGTGGCTTTACGAATACACTAGTCCAAAACGATTCATATCCACCTTCAACTACTGAAATTTCAGTACATACAGGAAGCTTATCTATATCTAAAATATTTTTTGTCTTTTTTTCATAATCTTTTTTTGATAAATCTCCATCTTCATACATCTTCTTATAATCTTGTTGCTTTTTCTCTATTGCGTCTACATAAGTTTGTCTTAACTCATTTGGTCTGCATAATACATTTTCAACCAATGTTACTTTTGTAGTTTTATCTGTGATTACTTTTCCATTCGCATCTTTTAATTGTTTTGTACACCCTGTAAGTAAAAATACTGCTATAAATATTATAACTAAAAATTTTTTATTTTTTTTCATCTTTTTTCTCCTTTATTAGATTTAAATTTTTTAAAGCGATTAATAAATTTTCTTTTCTATCTTCAAAAGATTTTTCATTAATTCCCCTTCCTACTATTATAATACAATTAAAGTTATTTTGATAGTCTTTTTGGTCAATTATAGACTTTAGTTGCCTTTTTACTCTATTTCTACTTACAGCATTACCTATTTTTTTACCTACAGATAATCCAAATTTATATACATCATTTGTATTTTTTTCTAAATATATTATATAATCTTTATATTTATATGGTTTATTATGTTTAATTATTCTATCAAAATCTCGACTATTTTTTAATATGTTTATTTTTTTCATAGACACCTTTTCCTTTAAAATAAAACCACTGACGAATCAGTGGAATATTAATGAGATAAAACTTTACGTCCTTTTCTTCTTCTATTATTAATAATTTTAGTTTTCATACGAGCCATGAAACCTAATTTTTTACTTTTTCTATGATTATTTGGTTGATATGTTCTTTTCATTCTAACACCTCCATACATTAAATTTTTCTGCTTGCTTTATAAATTATATATATTTTTTCTTATTTTGTCAATTATTTTTGGGTGCTTTTTAACTCTTTTTGCTTTACCTTTTCTTTTAAACCATCAAAACTTGTATTTATTTGTTCTTCTTCTAAATCCTCATTAATTAGTTCTATTACAGATTCTAGAATTTTATTTCTTTGTAAATTTATATTTTCTTCTTTATAAAAATTTAATATTTCATTAAAATCTATTATTTTTGTATCTGGATAAATTTCATTAAAGCTAAATACAGACCTACTTCTTCTATTATATCTATAATCTATATTAAATCTATATATTTTGTTTTCATATGATATATATAATCTTTCATTTTTATAAGATAATTCTTTTATATTATTTTTTTCTAAATATATTAAAATATTGCTTAAAACATATTCAAATTTTAAAGAAATAATTTCTTCTTTATCAATGGGCATTGATGTAACTTTACCATCACTATCATAAGTATATATTAAATCATTATCCCATATTTTAAAATCTGACATCTTTACTAAAAATTTAAAATAACTCTTAAATTTAATTCTTTCTTCTTTTGTCATTTATTTTCTCCTTCTATAAAACATATTATATATTAAATAAATATATTAATCAATAAATTTATGAAAAGAAAAAAATACTAAAATATTATAGTCTTAATAGTATTAATAAGAAAAGTAGTAAGAAAAATATCGAGAAGCAATTTGATATTTTTCTTTAAATATATTTAATTATTTTTTATAATATTAAGAAGCAGCAGTCAACCAATATTACATTCATCAAATATATAAACTTATTAATACTATTAAGATTACAATAAATTAGTAATCTTTAAAATTAGTTGACAGTGCAGGCACCATTTACCCATTGTCCACCTTTTGAATTACAGTCAGTTCTATTTTGCGTACTGTTCATCATATTAGTTACTATCACTGTACCAACACCTAATACAATTGCTATTAAAACTATTGTAATTACTGTCATATTAGCCTCTCCAGCGGCTTCTTTCATATTATCATCCTCCTTCAATTATCATCATTATAGCACGTTTTTTAAAAAAATGTACACTATTTTTGTTAGTTTAATAAAAAATAGTACAAGAATAATGTTATATAAATATACTATTTTTGTTAGATAATATTCATAGAAAAACTTTTATGAGGTGATGAAACGTGCAATTTAAAAAAGAAGACGAAAATTATATCTATGAATTAATCAGTAAAAATATTAAAAAATATAGAAAGTTAAAAGGTTGGACTCAAGAAAAATTAGCAAATGAAATTAATTACTCACTTTCTTTTATTAGAGGAATAGAATCTAATTATCACCAAACTTTTTCTTTAGGTGCGATTTGGAGAATAGCAATTGTACTTGGAATTGATTTTTCTAAATTATGTGAAGATGATATTAATACTTGTGAACCAAAATATATAAAATATAAGTGTAATAATTGTGATTATACTACAGAGATTCCAACTGATGTTATTAAATTATTAAAGGATGCGAATAAAATATGTACACATATAGAAAATTCAAATATAACATTCAATTGTTCCAAATGTGATGGTTCAATATTACCTTACAATGAATAGTTAAGGGCTTAAATTTAGTCCTTTTTATGTGTATATCTATATATAAATATTTCCCAAGAAATAATATAAACATAAGTTATCAACATTTTTGTGCATAACTTGTGTAAGTTAGGAAATAAATTATTAACAAAATCATGCACTTATGAACAAATTTATTAAAATGTTTACATCTGTTAGTGTATAAAGTTATAAACAAAAATGTGTATAACTAACTAAATCTGTTATTTTTCAATATATTTTCATGTTTAAAAGTAGTGTTAATAACTTTTTTTATAATAATTGTGTTTATTTTATGTTAATATTTATATCATTTATATGTGCATAACTTAATTTATTTACTTTATGCACATATTTTTGTTGTTTTTACATAAAAAATATTGTAAAATATAGGTGTATAAGTTTTAAGGAGGTAGTATTATGGATTTAAAGAATATTTGGAATTCTTTTTTAGAAAAAATAAAAGAACAAATATCTGATATTGCATTTGATACTTGGTTTTCAGAAACTAAATTAATTAATTTAAATGATAATATCGCTACCATATTAGTTCCTTATCACATACATAAAAAAAACTTAAGTGAAAATTATAATGATATTATTGAAGAAATTTTTACTGAAATAACTGGTTCTAATTTTAAATTTAATTATGTTATTGAAGAAGAAGTTGAAAATAATTTAACTGATAGTAATCAAGTTATTGGTGTTCCTAATAACAATGATATATATGAATCAAATATAGATTCTAGATATACTTTTGAAAATTTTATAATAGGGCCTAGTAATAAATTTGCAGCTACAAGTGCTTTAGCTGTTGCAGAGCAACCTGGAAAAATGTATAATCCTTTATTTATATATGGATCAAGTGGTCTTGGTAAAACACATTTAATGCACGCTATGGGAAACTATATAATAAAGAATAGTAATAAAAAAGT
Organism: uncultured Bacilli bacterium; assembly: GCA_910584085.1. Lineage (GTDB taxonomy): Bacteria > Bacillota_I > Bacilli_A > RF39 > UBA660 > UMGS1613. Next base: position 99,337 of record CAJTZY010000004.1, read on the forward strand.
ATTATATATACCTTGTGATAAATTTGTTTCGGATTTTGTTGATATATGCAGAAAAAATTCTGAATCAAATAATATGGAGGCTATTAAACAATTTAAAAATAAATATAGAGATATAGATGTCCTTATAATAGATGATATCCACAATTTAGTTGGGGCTACTAGCGCACAACAAGAATTTTTTAATACATTTAATGAATTATATAATAATGAAAAACAAATTATAATATCTTCTGATAGATCTCCTGATGATATTAAAAAGTTAGAAGAGCGTTTAAAAACAAGATTTAATTGGGGATTACAAGTAAACATTCTTCCTCCAGATTTTAAACTTAGAATGGAAATATTAAATAAAAAGATTGAAAATAATGAGCTATCTGATGTTGTTCCAGAAGAGGTTAAAGAATATATAGCCAGTAATTGTGTAGGGGATGTAAGACGTCTTGAAGGTTCAATTACACGTGTATTTGCTTATGCGACTATGATGAATGGTAGTGAGATAACACTCGATATTGCAATTGAGGCATTAAAAGACGACTATTCTAAATCATATATTTCTAAAAATAAAATGGATCAAGTTATTCAAATAATTTGTGAACATTATAATTTAAAAGAAGAAGAACTATTAAGCAAGAAAAGAAGTAATGAAATTGCTATTCCAAGAATGATTGCTATGTATATATGTAGAGTTTATTTAGATGAAAATTTAACTAAAATAGGAATTCAATTTGGTGGGAAAAATCATACAACAGTTATGCACGCGGTTGATAAAATAAAAAAAGAGATATTGAATGATGAAAGTTTAAATAGTGAAATACAAAAAATGATTAATGAAATTAGATAAATGTTGACAATTGAAAATTATTAACTTTTTATGCACATCATTAATTTCATTATAAATAAGGAATAAAATAGGGTTATGCACATTATGAACATTAATAAAAATAATAATATTAGAAAGAAGGAATAATATGAAATTATCAATTAAACAAAAAGTGTTAATGGAACATTTAAATTATGTAATAAGAGGAATATCAAGTAAAAATTTAATCCCTATTTTGAATTGTATTAAATTTGAATTAAGTAATGAAGGTTTATATTTAATTAGTACAGATAATGAACTTGCTATTAAATCATTTATACCTGCTAGTGAGATTGAAAAAATAGATATACAAGGAGAAATGTTAATATCAGGAAGATATATATATGATATAGTTAGAAAATTAAATAATGAAATTATAAATATAGAAGAGATTATTGATTCGCAAGTATTGATAACTACTAATTCATCATCTTTTAAATTAAATTGTAATGAAGTAAGCGAATTTCCTAATATAGATTTAGAATTTACAGGGTCTCCTATATTAATAGATGAAAAAGTTTTTAAAACTACTATTAATCAAACAATCTTTGCTACATCAACTCAGGAAAGTAGACCAGTACTTACAGGTATAAATTTTAAAATAAATGATAATTTAATGGAAGTAACAGCAACTGATTCTTATAGATTATCTAAAAAAAGAATTGTATTAGATAGTAATGTTCAAGATAATATAGATATAATAATACCGAGTAAAAATTTAAGTGAAATAATAAAGCTTATATCAGAAGATGATGATAAAATAGAGATACATATATTTTCTAATAAAGTTATATTTAAAATTAGAAATTTAATAGTAATGACTAGACTTATAAATGGAAACTATCCAGATACTAATAAATTAATACCAGAAACTTTTGAATTAAAAGTGAAAGTTAATCTTGATAATTTTTATAATGCGATAGATAGAGCTTCACTACTTACAAATGTAGAGGAAAAAAATATTATAAAATTAGAAACTAAAAAAGATATTATGATAATTTCATCAAATATTCCAGAAATAGGAAATGTAGAAGAAAAAATTCAAATAGAAAAAAATGTAGATTCTGATATAAAAATTTCATTTAGTTCTAAGTATATGATGGATGCGATTAAAACATTTGATAGTGAAGAGGTTGAATTATCTTTTAATGGAGAAGTAAAACCTATCATAGTAAATTATGTGGATAATGAAGATTTAACAGAATTAATATTACCAATAAGGACATATTAGTAGGTAAAAGAGTGCAAAAACTTAAAAGTTGCACTTTTTTTTACAATTTTTTTATGATCTTGACATATTTCTATTAAATATGACAGTAAGTAGGTGTATAAGAGATAGCAAGAAAGGGGGATATTATGGAAGATTATGAAATAAATTCGGCTACACTTGCTATTATACCTATTGATGAAGATACATCTAAAGTATACGAGGAAGAAGAGGAATATATTGTAAAAAAATCTGCAAATGGAATTATTAAAGATAATTGCGAGTTTTATGGTAGTTCATATCAAGGAAGATGTGTAGGAACAAAAAAATTAACTGGAATTAAAAGCAAATATCCAATAATAATAGAAGAGAGTAGAAGTATAATATTTTTTCCAACTTCTTCAACAAGAAAAAAGCAGAGTAATTGGCTTGCATTAAGCAAAATAAAAAATTATTCTAAAAGAAGGTATAGTAGTCAAATAGTATTTAAAAATGAGACAAAATTAAATCTTGATATTTCATATTATTCTTTAGAAAATCAAATAGTAAGAGCAACTATGTTGAAATCTAAATTGTATGAAAGAAAATTAGAAGAAGAAATTAAATAGATTTAATTATATTATTAGGGGGGAATAGTATGAACAAAGATGAAATTATTATTACGAGTAATACTTTAAATATTCTTAAACAAAATAAATTTGTTACATTATTATTAGGATTTGAGTTAATACTTTTTTCTATATTAATCTTGATATTGAAATTATATTTAGTATTTATATTTTTATTGATATATATGTTTATATTTTTTAAAAAAATTATATTTTTATTAAATCATGGAAAAGATTATATTAAATTAACGGATGATAAATTAGTTTACTATAATTGTTATAAAGATAAAGTAAAAATAGGTAATAATTTTTGTTTAAAGAATATGAAAAGAGTATATACATTTAATAAGATAGATAAATATTATGAAAGAAATAATAAATTTATAATATATGGATCTATTAAATATAAAAATATAGAAGAAAGTACTGGAAAAGTATTAGAAAAATATAACATAAAACAAAAAGATTTAAATAAAATATTTGAAAATAATGAAATTATAAAAGAATATTTAGAAAATATTTAAAATATTAGAAAAATTATGATTTAATACATTAAAAAAATCAATTTTTCTTTTTTTATTACTCTTTTTATGGTATAATTAAATAGGTGTATAGGAGTACTCAAACTATATAAAAACTTTAAATAGGGGGATTAAATATGAAAAGAGAAATTTCATGTACATAAAAAAGTTAAAATTACATAATTTTAGAAATTATCAAAGTTTGAATGTTACTCTTACCAAGGGAATAAATATAATTTATGGGGAAAATGCACAAGGAAAAACAAATTTACTTGAAAGTATATATGTTTTGGGACTTACAAAATCACATAGAAGTTTTATAGATGATAATTTGATAAATAAAGATGGAGATTATTTAACGATAGAGGGCATTGTTAATAATAATAAATTAGATAACAAATTAAATATCTATATAGATAGTAAATTAAAAGTATTAAAATTTAATAATAATACTATTAAGAAAATAAGTGATTATATTTCTATTATGAATATAATTATTTTTTATCCGGATGATTTAGATTTAATAAAAGGTTCTCCACAAATAAGAAGAAAATATATAAATTTAGAATTATCTCAATTATATAGTAATTATTATATATTAGTTAATGAGTATAATAAAATATTGAAGCTTAGAAATGAATATTTAAAAAAAATTAATAAAAAAATTTCTATAGATAAAAATTATATTGAAATACTTACAGGATATTTAATAGATAAATCTATTATGATATATAAAATGAGGAGTAAATTTATATGTAGGATAAATGAATATTGTTCTAATATATATAAGGATATAATGAATTTAGAGGGGTTTAGTGTAAAGTATAAACCTAGTATAGAAATAGATTTAAATAATCCAAATTTAAAAGATTATTTAAAAGAGGAGTATGCTAAAAAGTTTGATTATGATATAAGAATATGTTCAACTAGTATTGGGCCACATAAAGATGATTTTGAGTTTTATTTAGATGATAAAAATTTAAAATTTTACGGCTCACAAGGGCAACAAAGAATTGCAGTACTTGCTTTAAAATTATCAGAAATTGAAATATTTAAAAAATATAAAGATTCAACTCCTATATTATTATTAGATGATATATTTAGTGAGTTAGATGAGAAAAAGCAAAATAATTTGCTTAAGTATATAAATCGTGATATACAGACAATTATTACTACTACAGATTTGAATAATTTAGATAATAGATTAATTAAAAAATCTAAGTTATTTAAAATAAATAATGGCAACATAATAAAAATCAAAGAGGTGAAATTAGATGAATAACGAATTAAATCATTATGATGCATCAGATATTCAAGTATTAGAGGGACTTGAAGCAGTTAGAAAAAGACCAGGTATGTATATTGGTACAACAGATGTAAAAGGATTACATCACTTAGTTTGGGAAATAGTTGATAATGCAATTGATGAATCTTTAGCTGGATATTGTAATAATATAGAGGTTATTATTAATAAAGATAATTCTATAACAGTTAAAGATGATGGACGTGGTATTCCAGTAGACATACATCCAAAAACAAAAAAATCAACTGTTGAAACAGTTTATACAGTTCTTCATGCAGGTGGTAAATTTGGTGGAGGAGGGTACAAAGTATCTGGAGGACTTCACGGAGTAGGTGCGAGTGTTGTTAATGCCTTATCAAAATGGGTAGAAGTCAAAGTATATAAAAATGGTACTGTAAATTATATTCGTTTTGAAGATGGTGGTAAAACAAAGGAACCATTGAAAGTAATAGATACTTGTGAAGAAAATAGGACAGGTACTGTTGTAACCTTTAAACCAGATCCAGAAATATTTGATACTGATATATATGATTATAATATTTTAAAAGTTAGAATTAGAGAACTTGCATTTTTAAATAAGGGTTTAAAAATAACTTTAAGAGATGATAGAGATGATGAGGATACTACAGGTGAAACATTTATATATGAAGGTGGAATTTCTGAATATGTTAAATTTATAAATCAGGGAAAAACTCCTATTCACGAAAATATAATTCACTTAGAAGGAACTGAAGATAATGTAATGTTTGAAGTTGCTCTTCAATATAATACAGGATATAATGAAAATATATATTCATTTGTTAATAATATTAATACGCATGATGGGGGAACACATGAGGATGGTGTTAAAAGAGCCTTAACACGTGTTATAAATAATTATGCAAGAAAAGCTGGTATGTTAAAAGAAAAAGATGAATCTTTAACAGGTGACGATGTAAAAGAAGGATTAACTATGATTGTTTCTTGTAAACATCCTAACCCACAATTTGAAGGTCAAACAAAGGGTCGTCTTGGAAACTCAGAGGTTAGAAAACTTGCAGATAATGTATTTAGTGAAGGATTTGAAAAATTTTTGCTTGAAAACCCAGATGAGGCACGTGTAATTGTAGAAAAGGCTATGCTTGCATGTCGTGCGAGAAATGCAGCAAAAAAAGCAAGAGAAATAACAAGAAAAAGTGATTTAGCAATATCAAATTTCTTTGGTAAACTTTCTGATTGTAAAAGTAAGGATCCAAAAGTATCTGAAATATTTATAGTCGAGGGAGATTCTGCCGGTGGAAGTGCAAAAAAAGGTAGAGATTCTATGACTCAAGCAATTTTACCACTTAGAGGTAAGATTTTGAATGTAGAAAAGGCTAGACTTGATAGAGCACTAGGAAATGAAGAAATAAGAACTATAATAACTGCATTTGGAACTGGTATTGGTGAAGAATTTAATTTAGATAAATTAAGATATGATAAAATTATAATTATGACAGATGCCGATGTTGATGGATCACATATACGTGTATTATTACTTACACTTTTCTATAGATTTTTTAGACCAATAGTTGAAGCGGGCCATGTTTATGCGGCTCAACCACCATTATTTAGAATAATGCATGGAAAAACAAGAAAATATGTGCTTGATGAAAAAGAAAAGGATGATTATTTAGCGACTTTACCTGAAAATGTACGTGCTAGAGCTGAAATTGCACGTATGAAGGGATTAGGAGAAATGGATGCCGAAGAATTAAATGAAACAACTATGGATATTGAAAAACGTACACTTAGAAAAATAACTGTAGATGATTGTGTTGCGGCAGATGCAATATTTGAAAAATTAATGGGTGATGAAGTAGAACCTAGAAGACAATTTATTGAAGAAAATGCGAGATATGTAGAAAATCTTGATATATAAGAGGTGAATGACATGGAAAATAATGAAGAAAAAGAAATAAAATCAACAGAAGAGACTATTGATGTGTTTCATGAAAGAGATAGTTTATCAGAAAATAACATAGTAAATGAAGTAAGAAGTTCATTCCTTGATTATTCAATGAGTGTTATCACATCTCGTGCAATACCAGATTTAAGAGATGGATTAAAACCAGTACACAGAAGAATCTTATGGTCAATGTTTGAGGAAGGAAATACTCCAGATAAACCACATAAAAAATCCGCAACAACTGTTGGATATGTTATGGGGCATTATCACCCACATGGAGACTCTTCAATATATGATGCAATGGTTCGTTTAGCCCAAGATTTTAATCAAAGATATATGCTTGTAGATGGACATGGAAACTTTGGTAATATTGAAGGTGATGGAGCTGCTGCATATCGTTATACTGAGGCAAGATTATCTAAAATTTCTCTTGAATTACTTAGAGATATAAATAAAGATACTGTCGATATGGATGATAACTTTGATGTAACAAGTAAAGAACCTAGGGTTTTACCTAGTAGATTTCCAAATGTACTTGTTAATGGTTCAATGGGAATTGCAGTTGGTATGGCAACAAATATCCCACCACATAATCTTGGAGAAGTAATAGATGGATGTGTTGCTTATATAGATAATCCTGATATTGATACAATGGGACTTATGCAACATATTAAGGGTCCAGATTTTCCAACAGGTGGAATAATTCTTGGAAATTCTGGAATTAAAAAGGCATATGAAACAGGTAGAGGTTCAATTACTATAAGAAGTAGGGCATCTATTGAAGAACATGCTGGACATAATCAAATTGTGATTACAGAGGTTCCATATGGTGTTAATACAATGGACTTAAAAAATAAAGTAGCGGAACTTGTACATACTAAAGTTATAGAAGGAATATCTGATTATCATACTGATTTAAAAGATGGTGTAAAAATAACTATTACATTAAAGAAGGATGCTAATGCTCAAGTAATACTTAATAATTTATATAAGCATACATCCTTTCAAACAAGTTATGGAATAATATTCTTAATGCTAGATAATGGAACTCCAAAAACATTACCTTTAAAAGATATAATTTCTAAGTATATTGATCATCAAAAAGAGGTAATTATAAGAAGAACGAGATTTGATTTAAAGAAATCAGAAGCTAGAGTTCATATTTTAGAGGGATATAAGATTGCACTTGATAATTTAGATGCTGTAATTAAGATTATTAGAGAATCTGAAATTGATCAAGAAGCAAGAGAAGCATTAATGAGTAACTTCAATTTAACTCAAATTCAAGCTGATAGTATATTAGAATTGAAATTAAGAAGATTAACTGGCTTAGAGAGAGCTAAGATAGAGGAAGAACTTGCTAATTTACTTAAATTAATAGATGAATTAAAATCAATTTTGTCTAGTGAACAAAAAGTTCTTGATATTATTAAACAAGAATTACTTGAAATTAAAAACAAATATGCCGATGAGAGAAGAACTTCTATTGATATGACGGCAATTGATTTTATAGACGATGAATCACTTATACCTGTTGAAGATTTAGTTGTAACCTTAACTAATAAAGGTTATATAAAAAGAGTAAGCAGTGAAACTTATAAGGCACAAAATAGAGGTGGAGTTGGAATAAAAGGTATGACAACAAATGAAGAGGATTTTGTTGAAAATATTTTATCTATGACAACTCATGATTACATAATGTTCTTTACGAATAAAGGAAAGGTATATAGAATGAAGGGTTATGAAGTACCTTTATATAATAGACAATCAAAGGGATTACCTATTATAAATTTATTACCTTTAGAGAAGAATGAAAAAGTAAACGTAATGCTTAAGGCAACACCTAAAGATGTTCCTGCATATGTTGTCCTTTGTACTAAGAGTGGTATAGTAAAAAGAACAAATGTTTGTGAATTTGAAAATATTAGGACTAGTGGTAAGATTGCAATTACATTAAAAGAAAATGATGAATTAATTTCTGCAAAAATTACAGAAGGTAATGCTGAAATTTTAATTGCATCTTCAAATGGAAGAATTATTAGATTTAATGAAAAAGAAATTAGAATTATGGGTAGAACTGCATCTGGTGTAAGAGGAATAGATGTTGGCGACGGAATTGCTGTAGGAATGGAAATATCATCTGAGAATGAAGATGTACTTGTAGTGACAGAGAATGGATATGGTAAGAAAACTGAAATAAGTCAATATAGAATGACACACAGAGGTAGCAAAGGTGTAAAGGCACTTAACATTACTGAAAAAAATGGAAATATAGTTTCATTTAAAATGGTAAGTAGAAATGAAGATTTAATGATTATAACAAATAGTGGTATGATCATAAGATTACCTTTGGAACAGGTTTCTTCTACAGGACGTGTCGCACAAGGTGTCAAATTAATTAATTTAAAAGATAACCAAAAGGTTAGTACTATAGCTATTATTGAGCATGAAGAAGAACAAGAAGTTATGGATGATCAACAAGATAATCAAATAATAGATGACACATCATCTAAGGAAGAAAATGAGTAAGAATGTTTCACATGAAACATTCTTTTTTATTAACTCTTTAGAAAACTTCCAATGCGGAGCGTAGGAAGTAAAAACCACACATTATATGTGTGGGAGTTAGATTCGTAT
>CAJTZY010000005.1:0-22920 GCA_910584085.1 uncultured Bacilli bacterium
CTAGAAATATGTTAAAAATGGGATTAGATAGGAATATAATTTTAGAGGCAACAAAGCTTAGTAATAACGAAATAGAAGAATTAATTGATTAAGTTTTAATTAGTTCTTTTTCTTTGCACTTATACCTTAATAGAACTTAAAAAAAGTTAAATATATTTTAGTAAAATCCATGTTAAATAGTCTTTGAAAATCATTAATTGATTGCAAGTTAATTTCAAGTTTATTACTACAAGAATTAAATTTTTTAACTTTTATTATTTTTAATGATGTCGTTAATTTTTAAATTGCCTCATGAATTTCTTTTCTAAATTCTTTATAATATATCTCATTTTTATAATTTTGAGAATATCTTATGAGAGTCATAAACGTATAAATTTAAAAAAATATTCTAGAAAAAAAAGGAAATTAAAAATTTTTACAATATAATATATATAGGAAAATCACTAGGAAGGAAATATTATGATAAAAAATATAGTAAAAGATAAAATGAATGAAAAGGATGACAAATTATTACTTGGAATAGTAGACTGCATGTTTAAAGCTATCTTACTTGATCCTAATAATCCTGATTATTTAAAAGCATTAATTCATGAAATAACAAATATTCCATTTGACATGTTAGAAGATATTACTATTTTAAATAGTGAACATGTTATTAATAATAAAATGGATAAAAAGGTTAGAAGTGATATTATTGTTAGTATTGGTAAACAATATATTAATATTGAAATGAATAAAAAATATTATAAAGGTACTTTTAATAAAAATGATAATTATATGAAGTTAATTGCTTCTAATTTTTATAAAAATAAGGATAATTATTTAGAAAGTTATAGTATTATTCAAATAAATTTTGATTATTTTAATTATTTAAAAAATGAAAAAGAGATATCTAAACTTGTTTATAAAGAAATGGATACTAATGAAGTAGATCCTAATTTTGAAAATAGTATTAAATATCATATTAATCTAGCATATATAAAGAAAACATGCTATAATAAACCTGTAAAAAGTTTAAGCAGATTCGAAAGATACTGTTTACTATTAATGGCAGAAACTAAGAATTTTGCAAGAAATATTTCAGGAGATGATTATATTATGAAAAGGGTTAAAGATAGACTTGAGAATTTAAGTAGTGATGAAGAAATGATAGGTTTATATGATGCTGAAATAGAAGCTGAGAAGATTAAAAATACCCAAATTAAGGGAGCTAGACTTGAGGGTATCGAGGAAGGAAGGGCTAAAGGTAAACTTGAAATTGCTAGAAATATGTTAAAAATGGGATTAGATAGGAATATAATTTTAGAGGCAACAAAACTTAGTAATAGTGAAATAGAAGAATTAATTGATTAAGTTTTAATTAGTTCTTTTTTTTGCACTTATACCTTAATAGAACTTAAAAAACAAAAATGTAAATAATTGTAAATTAAAGTAAAAAAATATATTTAGCATGTTTAAATTAATAATATATTAATGTAATATACTTATAGTAAGTAATTCTTACTTTTTTAAATCTATTAAAAATTTTAAAATATTAGTATTTGAATTTTTAAAAAAGTATGTTATAATCAGAAAAGTAGAGGTGTTATATGGAAGAAATAGATTTAAAAGAATTGTTTGAATTTGTAAAAAGTAAAATAGAAGTTATAATAATTACAACTATTTTAGTGTGTACTTTAGGTTGTTTATATATTTTATTTTTGCAAAAACCTATGTATAGTTCATATACAACAGTAGTACTTAAGAGTAGTTCTGGAGATAGTACTGGACTTTCAACAGGGGATGTTCAACTTAATAAAAATTTAGTTTCAACTTATGCTGAAATTATGAAATCAAGAAGAATACTTGATCAGGTAATAAGCAACTTGAAATTATCAACTTCATATGGAGTATTAAGTAGTAGAGTTTCTGTATCTGCCGTAAATAATACAGAAATAATTAGAATATCTGTAAGTGATGAGGCTCCAGATGTTGCTAAAAATATTGCAAATGAGGCGGCTAAAGTATTCACACAAGAAATAGATACATTATATAAAATGGATAATGTTGGTATATTAGATGAGGCAAAAGAATCTAGCGCACCATACAATATTAATATACCAAAAACATTAATATTATGTTTCTTTGTAGGATTGGTTCTTGCTCTTGGTATATTATTTATAATTTTCTATTTTGATAGAACAATAAAATCAACTGAACAAATAGAACAAAAAATAAAATTGCCAATACTTGGAAGTGTTCAAGATTTCGGTAAAGGAGGTAAAAAATGAGAAGTGAATTAATAGTTCATGAAAGACCAAAATCGAATGTAAGTGAAGATATTAGAACTATTAGAACCAACTTACAATTTACCTCATCAAAAGATGAATCAAAGGTTATACTTGTAACAAGTTCTGTTCAAGGTGAAGGAAAATCATTTATAAGTAGTAATCTAGCGGCAACATTTGCTCAAAATGGTGAATCTACACTTTTAATAGATAGTGATTTAAGACTTGGTAGAACTCATAAAATATTTAACGTTTCAAATAGTATGGGGCTTTCTAATTTACTTGTTGGGGAAAATATAAATGATTGGGTAGATTATATTGTGGAAACACCAATACCTGATTTATATGTAATTCCTCGTGGAGTAGTACCTCCAAATCCAAGTGAATTATTAAACTCACCAAATACAAAAAAATTAGTTAAAATATTAAAGGAAAAATTTGATCATATCATATTCGATGGTGTCCCAGTTAATGGACTACCTGATTCTTTAATACTAGCTAAAATAGTTGATAGAGTAGTAGTAGTATGTTCTTGTAAATATACTAAAATTGATGAACTTGAAGCAACTAAAAAGTCACTTAGACAAATACATGCTAATATAGCAGGTGTTGTTATGAATAGAGCTCCTCAAACTAAGAGAGGTAAATATTCTAGTTATTATGAATAGTGGTGATTAAATGACTGATATACATTCACATCTTATATATGGCATTGATGATGGGTCACGCGATATAAATGAAAGTATTGAGTTATTAAAAAAAATGAAAGATATAGGATTTGATAATGTAATAATAACTCCTCATTACATTGAAAATAGTGATTATTCATCAAATAATGAAGCAAAATTAGAAAGATTAGAAGAAATAAAAAAAGAATTATTTAAAAATAAAATAGATATTAATATACATTTAGGTAATGAAATATTTATTAATGAAAATATAGTTAATCATATAAAAAGTAATGAAATATATCCATTAAATAATTCTAAATATTTATTAATAGAATTTCCATTTCATAATCAAATATTAAATTTAGAAGATATGTTATATGAAATAAAATATAATGGATATATTCCAATTATTGCTCATCCAGAAAGATATGATGCATTTAAAGATGATTATAGTATAGTAGAAAAATTAAGAGAAGAAGGAATACTTTTTCAAGCAAATTATTCTAGTATAATAGGTCATTATGGAAAACATGCTAAAAAGTTGTTAAAGAGGATGTTAAAGGATGGTTATATTGATTATTTAGGAACTGATTTACATAGAGTAGGTAAAACTACTGTAATTGATAACTTTAAAAAAATAGAAAAGAAAATAAGAAAAATAACTGGAAAAGAATATTATAAAAAAATTATGAATAACTGTGATGATTTAGTAAAATAAAATGCTTGAAATAGGCATTTTATTATTGTAAATAGGAGGACATATGAAAAGAGTATTCTTATATATAATATTATTTATATGGATGAGTATAATATTTTCTTTTTCAAATCAAAAAAGTGATGAATCTAGTAATTTAAGCAATAGGGTAGTTGAACATATAATCACAATTGTAGAAAAATTGAATAATACTAAAATAGATGATGTAATGAGAAAAAATATATATGATTATGCTGTATACCCAATAAGGAAACTCGCACATGTTACAATATATTTTATACTTGGAATAATTGTTTGTAATTTAGTTTTAACATATAATATTAATTTCAAAAAACTATTATTAATATCTATAATGATTTGTTTTGCATATGCGACTACAGATGAAATACATCAATTATTTGTAAGTGGTAGATCAGGTAGTCCATTTGATGTTTTAATAGATACTTGTGGTAGTATACTTGGTATATTACTATCAAATAAACTTTTTAATAGAAAAACATGTAAATAAATTTGTATAGAAAAAATTACCATTTTTAAAATATTGCAAATTATGTTGATATATTTTATAATATTTGCTATAATATGTTTACAAAAAAAGGAACCAGATTATTTTAAATAGGGGTGTATGTTATGAATAAAGAAATAAATGTTGATTATACAGATACATATAGTACTACAAAAAGAAATGTAGTTTCATTATACTTATACTTAGGAATTAAAAGATTTTTTGATATAGTTGTCTCACTTATAGGATTAATATTTTTAATACCAATCGCATTAGTTGTAAAAATAATGTATATGATAAGTGGAGATTTTCATTCGATTTTCTTTACACAAGATAGAATAGGCAAAAATGGTAAAACATTTAAATTTTATAAATTTAGAACTATGGTACCAAATGCAGATAAAATTTTATTTGAATTACTTGAAAAAGATAAAGAACTTGCTAAAGAATATAAAATTAACAAAAAATTGAAAGATGATCCAAGAATTACAAAAGCTGGTAAATTTCTTAGAAAGACATCTTTAGATGAATTACCACAATTAATTAATATATTCTTAGGACAAATGTCATTTGTTGGAAATAGGCCTTATTTACCAAGAGAAAAAGATGATATGGGAGAATATTTTGATGACATTGTAAAAAGTAAACCAGGTCTTACTGGTTACTGGCAAGTAATGGGTAGAAGTGATACTACATTTGAAACAAGATGTAAATTAGAAGCTAAATATTCAAATGAAATGTCTCTTAGACTAGATATTAAAATATTTTTTAAAACATTCTTAGTAGTATTAAAAGGATTATAAAATAAGTTTAAATACTTATTTTTTTTTGAGAATATCATTTTTAATAAATTGCACTCCCAAATTTACCAAAATTAATAGAAATGTATACAAAAGTTAAAATATTGTAAATAATAGTTAGCAGAAATTCAAAATTGTACTTTTGATTAAAGTTTATACTTGTGGTAAACTTTAAATTCAAGGAGTGAAGGTATGAACTATTATAACGAAATAAAACAAGAACTAATAAATAATGAAGTATACAAAAAAGTAAAAGATTATAGTAAAAATAGAAGTGATTTAAATACCTATTATAATGTAGGTAAATTAATAGTAGATGCACAAGGTGGTGAGGCAAGAGCAAAGTATGGAGATGGATTAATTAAAGAATATTCTAAAAAATTAATAATAGATGTAGGAAAACAATATAATTATAAAACATTAGCTAAAATGCACCAATTTTATTTAATTTTTGAAAAATTCTCGACACTGTCGAGACAATTATCATGGAGTCATTATAGTGAATTATTGAGCATAAAAGATGTAAATAAAATAAATTATTATGTAAAAATTGTAGAAAATCAAAATTTATCAGTAAGAGAACTTAGAACTAAAATAAAAAATAAAGAGTATGAAAGATTAGATGAAGAAACAAAAGAGAAATTAATATCTAAAGAAGAAACTAATTTAACCGATTTTATCAAAAATCCAATACTTATAAAAAATAAGTATGATTATAAAAATATATCAGAAAAAATATTAAAGCAGTTGATATTAGAAGATATGGATAATTTTTTAAAAGAATTAGGTGATGGTTTTAGTTACATAAAAAATGAATACAAAATAAAGTTAGGAGATAGATATAATTATATAGATTTATTGCTTTTTAATTATAAATATAATTCATTTGTAGTAGTTGAATTAAAAGTAACAGAATTAAGAAAAGAATATATAGGACAAATACAAGTATATATGAACTATATAGATATAAATTTAAAAAATATAAATCAAGATAAAACTATTGGAATAATAATATGTAAGAAAGATAATGAGTTTGTCATGGAATATGTAAGTGATGAAAGAATATTTGAAACTACATATGTTATAAATTAATAATTTTAAAAAGACTGTAAATAATATAAATATACTAAAATAATAAAGTATGAATAAAATTAAGTAGAATAAAGTTTTAAAAATGTATGGAAGGATGTTAGATATGAATCAGTTACTATTTTTTCTATTTGGTGTATTAATTGGTGGATTTGTAGTACTTACTATTATGTGTTGTTTACAAATAAATAAAATAAATGAAATAAATAAGTTAAATAATCCGTTAAAAAAATAATATAATGATATTCTATATATTTATTATTTAATAAATAATTTATGTTATACACTGTAAAATAAAAAACATATTTCATAATGATATGTTTTTTTCTATGCATATGTATATTGTTGTAATCTTACGAGTAATTTAGTAACACATACTTATAAAATTATCTAATTATATATAAAAAGCATTTGAAATTGTAATAAAATTGTAAAAAAACTAGACTTAAGTTATATTTGTATAGATAAAAAATACATAATATGATATAATTAATATGGACTTATTGTTTCTTTATAATAATTTATAAAAAAACAAATTTTTAATGAAATTAAAAATAAATAATAATTTTATAAATAATTTAATAAGTATGTAGGGAGGAATATTATGATAATAACAAAAACACCATTTAGAATGTCATTCTTTGGTGGTGGAACAGATATGGAAGACTATTTTAAAGAAAATGGAGGAGCAGTACTGTCTACTACGATTGATAAATTTTGTTATGTGAACGTAAGACATTTACCAAGATTTTTTGATTATTCTACCGAATTATCATATTCTAAAACTGAAAGGGTAAAAAATGTTAGTGAGATTGAACATCCTGCAATAAGAAATGCTATGGAAATGTTGGATATGCATGAAATAAGGTTAACATATGAGGCAGATTTACCTGCTCGATCTGGTTTAGGGACAAGTAGTTCATTTGCGGTTGGTATGTTAATGGCTTTTTATGCATTAAAGGGAAAATATGCAGATAAGAAAAAATTAGCTGATGAAGCTATTTATTTAGAAAGAATTTTATGCAATGAGGCAGGCGGTTGGCAAGACCAAATTGCTGCATCATATGGTGGTTTTAATAGAATTAATTTTAATTCAAATGGATATGAAGTAACTCCTGTAATTATTTCTCCAAAAAGGAAAAAACAACTTAATGATAATTTGATGATGTTTTTTACTGGTTTTACTAGATTTTCATCAGATGTACAAAAAGTTAATAATGAAACAACAATAGAAGAAAAAAAGGCAAAACTTGATATGATGTACAAAATGGTTGATGAAGCAGAAACTATATTGACTGATAATTCAAAAAATTTAGATGACTTTGGAAGATTATTAGATAAATCTTGGAAGTTAAAAAAACAAACTGGAAAAGGAGTATCTACTGATACTATTGATGAATTATATAATAAAGGAATTGCTGCAGGTGCTTTGGGAGGAAAATTATTAGGCGCCGGTGGAGGCGGTTTCTTAGTATTTTATGTTCAACCAGAAAAACAAAATGCTGTTATGAAAGCTATGAAGGATTTAATGTATATTCCTTTTGAATTTGATAATAATGGTGCTACTATCATTCATTATTCTCCAGAAACATATGAGCCAAGGGAAATGAAAGAATAATATGAAAACTGTTATTTTAGCTGGAGGAAAGGGAACTAGAATTTCATCAATAACAAGTGAAATTCCAAAACCTATGATACCCATTGATGGAATGCCAGTATTGGAAAGGGAAATAAATAATCTTAAAAGTCAAGGATTTGATGATATAATTCTAACCGTTGGTCATCTTGGAAATATAATTATGGACTATTTTGGTGATGGTAGCAAGGTATCACCAATTACTGGCAAACCATTTGGTGTAAAAATTGAGTATTTCTATGAAACAATACCATTAGGGACTGCAGGTGCATTATTTAAAATAAAGGATAAATTAATTGAAGATTTTCTATTACTAAATGCAGATGCTATATTTGATGTTGATTTTAATAGATTTATAAGTTTTCATAAAAAAATGGGAGGATTAGTTACTTTATTTACACATCCAAACAGTCATCCTTATGATAGTGGATTAATTATGACTGATAAGGATGGATCAGTAAAAAAGTGGCTTGCAAAGGAAGACGATAGACCACAATTTTATAAAAACAGAGTTAATGCAGGACTTCATGTCATTTCTCCTAAAGTGTTAGATATTGAAATAAATACTCCAAAAATTGACTTAGATAGACAAATATTAAAACCATTATCTGGTACAGGAAAAATGTTTGCCTATGATAGTCCTGAATATGTTAAAGATATGGGGACTCCTGAAAGGTATTATTTAGTTCAGGATAACTTTATAAATGGAATTGTTGAAGCAAAAAATTTAAAAAATAAACAAAGAGCCATCTTTTTGGATAGAGATGGAACAATAAACAAGTATGCAGGATTTATCAAAAGTCCAAAAGAATTTGAATTAATTCCAGGAGTAGCAAACACAATAAAACAACTAAATGATTTAGGATATTTGGTTATTGTCGTTACTAATCAGCCTGTTATAGCACGCGGAGAGGCAACATATGAAACCCTTGAAAATATTCATAATAAAATGGAAACATTGCTGGGTGAAGAGGGGGCGTATGTAGATGCAATTTATTATTGCCCACATCATCCCCATAAAGGTTATGAAGGAGAAATACCTGAATTAAAAATTGAATGTGATTGTAGAAAACCTAAACCTGGAATGTTATTAAAAGCAGCTGCTGATTTTAATATAGATTTAAATGAATCATGGATGATTGGAGATAGCCAAAATGATATACTTGCGGGGATAAATGCAGGTTGTAAAACAGCTTTAATTTCACAGAAATTTGAAAATTATGGTCAAGATGAAACACTGACGTCATTGAATCAAATACTAGATTTAGTTAATGAAGAAAATAAAAAAATAAGTAGGTAAGGTGAATATTATGGAAAAATTAGAAAAACGTTTAGAAAAACATATTAATTTGTTAATAGAAAGATATCCAATTTTAGAACAATGTAAGGATTCTATTATTGATGCATATTTAATTTTAGAAAATTGTTATTCAAATGGAGGCAAAGTATTAATAGCAGGTAATGGAGGGTCAGCAGCTGATTCAGAACATATTGTTGGAGAATTAATGAAGGCTTTTAAATTGCCAAGACTATTACCAGAGGAATATAAGAATAATTTAAAAAATATAAATGAAGAATTAGGAAATGTATTAGCAGAAAATTTACAATGTGCTTTACCTGCTATTGCTTTGGATGGACATTTTGCTTTATCTACAGCTTATATGAATGATTGTGAACCATTGTTGTGTTTTGCTCAACAAATTAACGGCTTTGGAAATAAAAATGATGTGTTTTTAGGTATTTCAACAAGTGGTAATAGTAAAAATATATTATATGCTGCAGTATGTGCGAAAGCTAAGGGCTTAACTGTTATTGGTTTAACTGGAGAAAAAGAAAGTAAATTATCACAAATGGCTGATATATGTATAAAAGCACCATCAAAAGAAACTTATATGATTCAAGAGTTTCATCTTCCAATCTATCATTGCTTGTGCCTAATGTTAGAAGATAAATTTTATGGCAATGAAGATTAATAGGCAACCATTTTTAAATACATTTGTCAGTAATGTAACAATGGAAGAAACAATCTGCAATATTGAGGAAATGATTAATAATAATGAAAAATCATATATTGTCCCAATAAATGTAGATGTTGTAATTAAAATTGAAAAAGATGAAGAATTAAAAAAAATTGTTGATAGTGCAAATATGGTGCTAATTGATGGTACACCACTTGTGTGGATTTCAAAATTAAAAAAAAGACCTGTTAAGGAAAAAATTTCTGGCTCTGATTTAGTGCCTAAATTATTTGAGGTAGCTGCTAATAAGGGATATAGCATTTTTATCTTAGGTGGCAAAGAAGGAATCGCAGAACAAGCTAAAGAAAAGATGAAAGAAAAATATAAAAATATAAATATTGTAGGAACATACGCACCACCTTTCGGATTTGAAAAAGATGAGAATGAATTAAATAAAATAAATGAAATGATAAATAAAACTAATCCAGATTTATTAATTGTATGTCTAGGTTGTCCTAAACAAGAAAAGTGGATTTTTAATAATATACAAAAATATAATGCTAGAGTGTCTATATGTGCAGGAGCTACAGTTGATTTTCTAGCTGGAAATGTGAAAAGGGCTCCAAAGTGGGTTAGTAAAT
This sequence comes from uncultured Bacilli bacterium, assembly GCA_910584085.1. Classification (GTDB taxonomy): domain Bacteria; phylum Bacillota_I; class Bacilli_A; order RF39; family UBA660; genus UMGS1613. Next base: position 10,283 of record CAJTZY010000005.1, read on the forward strand.
GTGGATTAGAATGGTTTTATAGGTTTTTACAGGAGCCAAAAAGATTATTTAAGAGATATTTTGTTGATGATATTAAAATTATTAAATTAATTAGAAAATACAAATAAGGATGGATTTTTATGGAATTAAAAAAACAAAATATATTGTTTTTAACAAGAACTATGGCCTTGGGCGGAACAGAAAATGTTATTTTACAACTATGTGAAATATTAAAGCCTGAAGTTAATAAAATTATAGTGTGTTCTTGTGGTGGAATTAATGTTGAAAAATTAGAAAAAATGGGAATAAAACATTATCAAATTAGTGATATTGAAAATAAGAATCCATTAAATATATTAAAAACCATGAAACAAGTAAAACAAATTATAAAAAAGGAAAATATTACTGTAATACATTCCCATCATAGAATGGCAGCAATGTATGCTAATTTATGTTCAAACAAGAAAATGGTAAAACTTGCAAACGCACATAATACTTTTAATGATAAAAAAGGTTTTACTAAAATAGCATACAATAGTACAAAAATAATTGCCGTTGGCGAACAAGTAAAGAAAAATTTAGTAGAATTTTTTGGCATAAATGAGAAGTATGTTTATGTAATTCATAATGCAATTAAACCTTTTGAAGAAAAACTTGTTATAGATAATCAACTAAAAAACGATAAAGAAAATGGTTATACATTAATTGCTAATGTAGGTAGATTATCTGAACAAAAAGGTATGGAATATTTTATTGAAGCAGCAGAAATTGTTAATAAAACAAACAAAAAAGTAAAATTTTATATTATTGGTTCTGGTCAAGATGAACAAAAATTAAAAAAAATGGTAGAGCAGAAGAAAATGGAAAAATTTATCGTTTTCATGGGATTTAGATCAGATATACAAAATTTGTTATCCCAAGTCGATTTTTGTGTATTAAGTTCTTTATGGGAAGGATTACCATTAACACCTATTGAAGCATTTTCAGTAGGAAAAACTATTATTGCAACAGCTGTTGATGGAACTCCTGAAATAGTAGTTAGTGGCAAAAATGGAATATTAGTTGAACCAAAAAATGTTAATCAATTATCTAATGAAATGATTAATCTTATAAATGATTCTAAAAGGAAAGAACAATTTGAAAAAGAGGCTTATACTACTTATAAACAAGAATTTTCATTTGAACAGTTAAAAAACAGATATTTAGATTTTTATAAAAAATTATAGGAGATAAAAATGAGAAAAATATTAAAATTTATTAATTCTATTTATTATTATCTTATTTACAAAATTAGTTACTTAAATAAAATAAAAATTAGTGTATTTAATATTATAAATGGTAAATTTTCGATTATTATTAAAAATAACGGAAAAATAGAAGTTGGTAAGAAAATATGTATAGATGGCCCATTATATTTTAAGAGCATTGAAAATGGAAAAATAATTGTAGGCAATAACTGCTATTTCAACCATAATTGTTCTATTACATCATTAAAAAAAATTTTTATTGGAAATGATTGTATGTTTGGAAACAATGTTGTAGTGGTTGATCACAATCATATAAATGATTGTGGTAAAAACGAGGGTTCAAAATTTACAAAAAAAGAAGTTATTATAGGCAATAATGTTTGGATTGGTTCTAATGCTACTATATTGCAAGGCGTTACAATAGGTGATGGAGCAATTGTCGCAGCTGGAGCAGTTGTAACAAAGGATATACCTTCTAACGAGATTTGGGGGGGAATTCCAGCTAAAAAAATTAAATAAAGGAGATTTTTTATGAACAAGAAGATGAATAAACCTATTAAGTGCATATATTATGCTATTGTTTTGTTTGGGAATGTATTTGTAAATAAAATTCCAAGTAGGCATATAAGAAAATGGTTTTATCAATTGTTAGGTGCTAAAATTGGTAAAAAAACCGTTATATGTAGAAGGGTAGATGTATTATTTCCCAAAGGATTAAATATAGGTAACAATGTTGCTATTGGTTGGTTTGTAGATTTAGACGCAAGAGGAAAAATTGAAATTGGGCATGACACAAATGTTAGTAGTCATTCAATTTTAATTACTGGAAGTCACGATATTGACGATCCTAAATTTACAGCTGAATTTAAACCAATTAAAATTGGACATCACTGCTGGATAGGAACAGGTGCTATTATATTGCAAGGGGTTACAATAGGCGATGGAGCGGTTGTTGCAGCAGGAGCAGTTGTAACAAGAGATATACCTTCCAATGAAGTTTGGGGTGGAGTTCCAGCAAAATTCATTAGAAAAAGAAATAATAAATATGATTATAAAGTAAATGGTGCACCATTTTTACACTAAAAAAGGAGATTATTTATGATAGATAAAAAGATTCATTATTGCTGGTTTGGAGGCAAACCATTGCCAAAAAATGTAAAAAAATGCATTAAATCTTGGAAAAAATACTGTCCTGATTATGAAATCATAAAATGGGATGAATCTAATTTTGATGTTAATTGTTGTCAATTTACAAAAGATGCATATAAAAATAAAGCTTGGGCATTTGTGTCAGACTTTGCTAGATTAAAAATAATATATGAAAATGGGGGCATATATCTAGATACTGATGTTGAACTTGTTAGAAATATAGATGAACTTTTAAATAGAAAATGTTATCTTCCACTTTCACAAGGACAATTAAATGGTATTGTTAGTACTGGATTAGGGTTTGGTGCAGAAAAAAAATCAAATGTTGTTTTAGAAATGCTAAAGGTATATGAAAATACTAAATTTGATAATATTAATAGAAATAAAATTACATGTCCATACCTAAACAAAGTTGCCTTAGATAAATATGGTATAAGATTTAGTAATAGTATAGAAGAATATGATAATGGAAATATTACTGTTTATCCACCAAAATATTTCGATCCAATTTCTCCAGGAACAACTGAAAATTTACTATGTAAGGATACTTTTTCTATTCACCATTATAGCGCAACCTGGACTGGAAAAGGTAATACTTTAAAAAGAAAAATAATAGATAAAATCGGTTTAGAAAAAATAAATAAAATAAAAAAAATATTAAAGAAATAATACCTTTGCCCGTTAAATAAAATTATTTATATATTTGATAACAAGAATACAAGTATATAAAAAAAGAAAGGGGATATTAAATATAATGATTAAAACAGTTTCAATGACTACAATTTTTTATTACTTTGCTATAATTTCTTTTTTATTTCCATTAGGATGTGCAGAATTTAATCCACTATTGTATAATATATATCAAATATGTATATGGTTATCTACAGTATTAATTTTGCTATATTTGTTTGTTGAAAAATGTAGAAATGAAAAAAAAACAAGAATCTTTCCAACCGTAGTTTTTTTATACTTTTTATTTTGTATTATTAATACAATAATTCAAAGAGGATTATATATAAATGGGTATCAAAAATTGTTGTGCTTCCCTGTAATTTTTGCATTTATTATTTATTCTATAAAAAATAATTCATTTAAATTGTTAAATGTTATAAATAATTGTTTTCTAATTATTTTATTGTTAAAATTATTTGTTTTAAGAGACTTCTTTGATGAACAATATCATATTACTTTTTTGGGCCATGTACAAATGGTCAGTCAATATTGTACATTAGCGATTTTTTGTTCAATACTTTATAGTTTTATATACAAAAATAAATTACCAAGAACTATAATAATTGTTTTACTTGCATTTATTTCAATGATAAGTGCTGATGCTTCTATTTCGGTAATTTCATCACTTTTAATTTTAGTTTTTGCATTATTATATAAATTTAAATTATACCATTCTTTAAAAATTAAACCAAAATTTTATATAATTATTGGTACTATATTATCCGGTCTTATTGTTTATTTATCAATTAGAAATCATGTATACAATAATAATGCAATTAAATATTTGGATTTTAATGGTAGAAGTTTCGTTTGGATTGAATGTTTAAAATCATTAAAAAGTCATTTGCTAATGGGTTATGGAATTGAGGGAATATCTCTTAGTGTATTTTGGAGCTCATGGGCTGGAAGTGCAGGATTCAATTACGCACATAATCAGATTTTTCAAAATTTATTAGATGGTGGAATAATAGGTTTAGTTTTATTTTACAAAATGTTTTTTTCAAGTTTAAAATCTGCAGAATTTATATATGAAACAAAGTATAAGATATTAGTAAATATAACTTTAATAGTTTTTTTAGCAATTATGATATTAGAAAGTACATCGTATTATTGTTATATGTATATATTTTTAGCAATGGTATATTCACTACCTGCTGCATTAGAAAAACAAAAAAAATGATATAACAACTATAGTCTGTACTTTGAGTAAAGATGGTTGATAAATAGAAAAGAGGAAAAAAATATGGGATTATTTAACAAAATTAGATTTGAATTTTTTAAATATTATTATCCACTCAAAATTAAAAAAATTGCAGCATCATATAAGGGAAGAGTTTATGTTGGAGGTAAAAGTTACGTTACACATAATACCTATTTAGGAAATAATGTTTGTTTTAATGGAATGTCTATGAGTGGTAATGGAAAAATTACAATAGGTGATAACTTCCATTCTGGCCCAGGTTGTCAGATTATAACATCTTTTCATAATTATGAAGGGGATGCAATTCCGTATGATGATACATTTATAAATAAAGATGTTGTAATTGGAGATAATGTTTGGTTAGGAAATAATGTAATTATTTTAGGAGGAGTAACAATAGGAGAGGGTGCTATAATTCAGGCTGGAAGTGTAGTTTGTCAGGATATTCCGGAATGTGCTATTGCGGGTGGCCATCCAGCTAAAGCCTTTAAATATAGAGATAAAGAACATTATTATGCGTTGAAAGAACAAAAAAAATTTCATTAATTATTTATAGGAGAGTTTATAATGTTATTTAATAGAATTATTGAAAAGTATAAAAGAATGTCTTTACCAATGAAGGCAGCATTTTGGTATGTAATATGCAATTTTTTTAATAAAGGAATTGCTTTATTATCAACTCCTATTTTTACAAGAATACTGACCGAAGAACAGTATGGCACATTTTCAATTTTTCAATCTTGGTTTAATATACTTATCATCTTTACATCACTAAATATATTTATGAGTAGTTATACAAAGGGATTGATTCTTTTTGAAAAAGATAAAAAAGGTTTTACTTCTTCCTTACTATCATTAACTTGCACAATTACCCTTGTTTTGTTTGTAATTTATATAACCAATATTCCTTTTTGGACAAATATATTTGAATTACCACCATTATTAATGACTTTGATGTTTTTAGAATTATTAACAATGCCAGCACTTGAGTTTTGGATGGCTAGGCAAAGGTTCGATTATTCTTATAAAAAAGTTGTTATTGTATCATTAACAATGAATTTTCTTTGCCTTGTATTAAGTGTAGTTTTTGTATGTCTTTCAAAAAATAAACTGGAAATGAGGGTTCTATCTGATATTTTGGTAAAAAGTGTATTTTGCATACCAATATTGATATATATATATATTAATGGTAAAAAATTTTTTAATCGTGATTATTGGAAGTATGCATTAAAATTTAATATACCACTTATACCACATTATTTATCAAACTATGTGTTAAATCAATCTGATAGAATTATGATTGCAAAAATGGTTGGAAAAATTCAAGCCGCTTATTATAGCGTTGCATATACTATATCTACCATTTTAATGTTATTGGTTCAAGCCGTTAACAATGCCTTAACACCATATATATATAAATCAATAAAAGAGGAAAAGACAGATGAAATAAGATATAAAATTAACCCTATAATTATTTTAATGGGTGCCCTTTCTATAATAGTTATGGCTTTAGGCCCAGAAATAATTTATGTGTTTGCCGGAAAAAATTATATGGAATCTATTTATATTATTCCACCAGTTGCTGCATCTATATATTTTGTTTTTATTTATTCAATGTTTAGCACAGTAGAATATTACTATCAAAAAACTGGAAGAATAGCTGTTGCTACATCGATAAGTGCTGTTTTAAATTTATTGTTAAATTATGTATGTATAAAGATATGGGGATATTGTTCGGCAGGATATACAACTCTTATTTGTTATATTTGTTTATCAATATTTCATTATATATTTTATAAAAATATTTTAAAGAAAGAATTACCAAAAGTAAAAAATATATATGATGTTAAAATTATGTTTGGCGTAGGTGTTTTAATATTAATTTTAATGATTATGATGTTATTTGTTTATAAAATAATATTATTGAGATACCTATTTTTGACATTAATTATTGTTTATGCTATAATCAAAAAAGGAAAAATAAAGGAAATTATATTATCTTTTAAAAAGGAGTAACTTATTATGAAAATATTTGAATATATCAAAAAGAATGGTTTAAATCATTCAATAAAAATATTATGGAGATATAAAGTAGAAATATTACTGGAAAAGGTAATTAATATTTTTACTAAAAATAAGGATTTAAAAGATAGTATTATTATTGAAAGTCATAATGATTTTGATTGCAATGGTGGAGCAATATATGATTATTTGATTAAAAATGATTATAACAAAAATTATAAAATTGTTTGGTTAATAAGAAAAAAAATAAAAACTAAACTACCATATAATGTTACAACAGTCCCATTATATGGTCCCAGTTTAAGAAAAGCATATTATATTTGCACATCAAAATATGTTACATTTGATTGCGAACAACCAAACAAAATTAGGAATGACCAAATAGTTGTTTATTGTTCACATGGTGCAGGTGGTTTGAAAAATATAGTGGGTAAAACAAAAATTCCAGATTCAGTGAATTATATACTTATGCAATCAGAAGAATATATGCCAATTCAAGCAAAGCAATGGTCATTACAAATAAATGATCCACGATTAATATATATAGGGTATCCATGCCAAGATGTTTTTTTTAATGACCAAAGTAGGAGTGAATTATTAAAAATAACTAAAAATAAATATAATAAAATAATTTTATGGATGCCTACATTTAGAAAAAATATAGACAAAAACAGAAATGATAGTTATAAAGAGCAAAAATTTGGAGTTCCTCTTTTAGATGACATTAGTCAATTATATGAATTAAATGATAATTTAAAGAAAAAAAATATATTTCTTATTATAAAAATACATCCAAAACAGGATTTATCAGACTTAGATTTAAGGGATTGTTCAAATGTTATTATATTGACTGGCGATGCAGTAAAAAAATTAAATATAGATAATTATAAGTTGATAACTTGTGCAGATGCGCTAATCAGTGACTATTCTGGTGCAGCATATGATTTTTTACAATTGGACAGGCCAATAGGATATGTGTTGGACGATATGAAATATTATAAATCTGGATTTGTTATAGATAATATTCATGAATTAATAGCTGGTCATGAAATTTATAATATTAATGATTTATATAATTTTATAAATGATGTATATACAGAAAATGATAAATATAATAAAAAGAGAAAAAAAATAAGAAATTATATATATAATTGTCATGATGGTAAATCATGCGAGAGGTTAATGAATTTATTGGGTTTAAAAAAATAAATATATTATTTAAAAAAATTGTCTAATTGTATAGAATGGAGATAGTATTATGTCAGATTATATATTTTTATTTGATTTAGATTCTACGATTACTAAAAAAGAAATTTTACCCACTATATCTGAAAAAATAAATAAATTGGATGAAATGAGGGAATTGACTGAAGCCACAATGAGGGGCGAAATTCCATTTAAGACAAGTTTTTTGAATAGAGTTAATATATTAAGTTGTGTTAATGTATCTGAAGTTAGTAGCATTGTAGAAAAAATTCCTCTTAATGAACATATATCTAGATTTATAAAAAATAATAGAGATAGGTGTTATGTAGTTACAGGAAATTTAGACATTTGGATATGTAAATTGATGAAAAAATTAGGTATGGAAAATCACGTATATTGTTCTAAAGCAAATGTAATAAGAGATAGAATAAGTAATGTTGTTAGTGTTGCAGATAAAGAATTAATAGTAAAACAATTTATTCAACCATTAGTTGTTATAGGTGATGGAGATAATGATTCAGGAATGGCTAAATATGCAGATATTGCTATAGGTTTTGGTGGAGTAAGAAATATTGCACCATCTATGTTAAGAAATATTGATTTTGCTTTTTATGATGACAAAAAGTGTGCCGAATTTTTAGAAAAATTATTATAAAGGAGATAAAATATGGATTATAATAATACAACTGTTATTATTTGCTGTGCTGGTATGGGAACTAGATTAGGAATTGGTTCTTCAAAAAGTTTAATTGATATTAATGGCAAAAGATTAATTATAAGACTTTTAGAAAATTTAAAAAATTTTAATGATATAAGAATTGTTGTAGGTTATCAAGCAGATGATGTTATTAAGGTTGTAAATAATTATAGAAAAGATATTATGTATGTATTTAATTATGATTATGAAAAAACAGGCCCAGCAGCAAGTATGTCTAAAGCGCTTAAATGTTGTAATGATAACGTTATAATACTTGACGGCGATATTGTAGTAAATCCATTTGATTTTCAAAAAATAATAGAATCTCAGCAAGAGTGCATTGCATATACAAAAAAAACATCTGATTTTCCTATTTTAATTGATATTGAACAACAATCTGAACTAGCAAGCCATTTAAATTCAAAAAATAGTAAATATGAGTGGCCAGGGATAGTAAAATTAAAAAAAGATAAATTATTTGTTGGAAAAAAGTATATTTATAATATTGTAAATAAAATTTTACCATTGAAAGCAATTTATGTTAATGTTATGGAAGTAGATACACCAGATGATTATGAACGAGTAATTGAATGGATAAAATCGAATTATAAAGTAAGTGATAAAAAATAACAAAGGTCTATGAACTTTTAAACAAAATATAAAAAATAAATATAGTAGGTATATTATATTTATTGAAAGGATGGAAATTAATATGGAGAATAAAAATTTTGTTATTGGTGTTTTAGGTGGTATGGGGACATATGCTACTATAAATTTATTTAAGCAATATGCAGATATTTTTAAAGCTGAAAAGGAATGGGAAAGACCTAGAATAATTATTGATAATAGATGCACAATGCCAAGTAGGGTTAGAGCATTTTTATATAATGAGAATGTGAATGTATTAGTAAACGAAATGACCGATTCAATGAAAAAATTAGTGGAATCGGGTTGTACACGAATTATTTTAGCTTGCAATACTTCACATTTGTTTTTACCACAAATATACTCTAAAATTCCAGAATTAGAAGATAAGGTAATTAATATTATTAGCAATTGTGTTGAAACTATAGCTGATGATAAGATAAAAAAAATTTATTTGCTTGGTTCTGAAGGAACGATTGATTCTAAAATTTATCAAAATGCTTTGAATGAAAAAAATATAAATTGTGTTACTCCTGATAAAAGTGAATATTCGCTATTAAGGGAATGCATAGAAGCAGTAAAGCAAAATATTTATTCAGATGAGGTAAAACAAATATTTTTAGAATTAGTTAATAAATATGATTATTGTATACTCGGTTGTACAGAATTACCAATATTATATGATATGTACAAAGATGGGGTAAAGTGTAAGAATGTATATGATCCATTATTATTAGGAATTAAAAAATTGAAGGAGGAATTTGATAATGAGTAAGATATTAACTTTTGGTGTTTATGACTATTTTCATATTGGACATTTGCGATTGTTTAAGCAATGTAAAGAATATGCTGATTATTTAATTGTAGCTGTACAGGATGGTGATTATATTTTAAAATATAAACCAGATGCTAAAATTTTATATACCACAATTGAGCGTGTAGAAATTTTAAATAGTATTAAGGAAATCAATGAAGTTATTGTCTATGATACAGTTTCTGTAGATACAATAAAAAAAATTGATTTTGATATCCTTGCCCTTGGAGAAGATCATAAAGGCGGAAGGTTTGATGAGATAGAAAATTGGTGTAATAATAATAATAAAAAAGTAGTTAGACTAAAAAGAACTCCTGGGATTTGCTCATCTAGTATTAAAAGTGAATTATCAAAAAAATAGATACTAAAACTATAAAAGGCAATATAGAAGGTAGAGGAGTATTTGTGAATAAATATATAGAAATTAAATTAAAAGATAAAAAAGTACAAGCAATCAATTATTTAAAGGGGTTTTCAATCTTTACGATTGCATTAATGCACTTGATACAAATGATGCCATCAATGCCATCAGGAGTAAAAACAATTTCATCAATAGGTGGAACTGGAGTACATGTTTTCTTCTTATGCTCTGGTATAGGGCTTTATTTGAGTTATTTAAATCATAAAACAAGTTTTATAGAATTTATGAAAAAAAGATTCTTTAAAATATATGTTCCGTATATTATTATTGTGTTAATTTCATTTTTACTTCCATGGACATACGACGGAAATGATAGATTAATTGCATTATTAAGTCATATATTTTTATTTAAAATGTTTATACCTAAGTATGAATCAAGTTTTGGAGATCAATTTTGGTTTGTTTCCACAATTATACAACTATATTTATTATTTATACCTATGTGTTATTTAAAGAATAAGATAAAAAGTAATCATCTGTTTATTTCAATCTTTATTATTATAAGTATATCGTGGTGGATTATTTGTTATCTATTAGGTTATAATGATATAAGGACATGGAGTAGTTTTTGTTTCCAATATATATGGGAATTTGCACTTGGTATTGTAATAGCAAAATTATTATATGATGGTAAAGTATTTAAAATTAAAAATTATGTATTAATTATTACGACTATATTAGGAATTGGAATTCAATCAGTTATGGCACTTTCATCAGAAACTTTAAAACTTTTTAACGATATACCAGGTTTAATAGGTTATTTGTCTTTAGCACTCTTATTTATGAATATACCAATTTTTAAATTTATGATAAATAAATTATCGATATTCTCATATGAATTCTATTTAATTCATATGTTAATATTTGGCACACTATTTTATCTAATTAATATTAATAATTTGATAGTTCAATGTTTTATAGGAATTATATCATTAATTATTTCGGTTATTATTTCCATTATTTATAATAAATTCGTTAATAAGATTATATATAATAAAAAATATTAATCGGCAAATAATTAGTTTAATTAATATATAAAATTGAGGTATTTATAGAATATCTTACAAATAACAGTAATTATAATTGTGAATTATGTAATTATTAATATTCAGTCTATAATAAGTGACTGCAATGGGGCATCAAAAAAACAGGGAAATATATGTAAAAAAAGAAAGTTGAGTGGGTTCATAGGCCTAATAAATAAGATTTCAAAATGTTAAAAATGAAAGGAAGATAATATGAAGAAAAAATTATCAATAATATTATTATTGCTGTTTACCATATTATTTATTGATACAGCAAAAGCAGCTGAAATTAATAAAGTAGAAAAAATTAATTATATTAATCCTTTATATAAAGATGTTATAACAGAAAAGGATTTGATTAAACCAAAAGAATCTAATGATTCATCGAATCCTATAGTAACATATTCAGGTAATGAATATGTTGAGTCTTTAGATGAGGCTGGTAAAATAGTTAGAATTGCAATGAAAAATAGGGAAGAAACTATTCGAATTAAAATTAAAACAACTATAGATGTTGAGTTATGTAGAAAATTAATGGAGAATGCATTCCAACATACTGGTATATCAAATGAAGGAGATTATTTAAAATGGCAATATGCTGGATGGAGTAGCCAATATTCATATAGTAAAGAGGGAGATTATTTATATTATAATATTACCTATACTGTAACTTACTATACTACAAAGGAGCAGGAAAATATTCTTACTAATGAATTAAAAAAAGTATACAATAATTTAAATTTAAATGGTACGGATTATGATAAATTATTAAAAATATATAACTATATAACTAATAATGTGGTTTATGATTATACAAATTTGAACGATAATGATTATAAATTAAAGTATACTGCTTATGCTGCTTTAATGAATAATACATCAGTTTGTCAAGGATATGCAGTATTACTATATAGAATGCTACTAGATAATAATATTGATACCAGAGTAATAACTGGACTTGGTAATAGTGAACCCCATGCTTGGAATATAATTAAATTAGGAAAGTATTATTATCATGCCGATTCAACTTGGGACGCTAGTTATGCAAAATATGGTAAATACCCATACTTTCTAAAAGGAGATAGTAATTTTGTTGATAAAAGTAATCCACAAAATACCCATGAAAAATATAGTGAATATACTACAATAGCTTTTAACACAAAATATCCAATAGATTATTATGATTATAGTGTTCGTCAAGAAATGGAACTTAGTGGATTACGATACAATTCCAATAATAATACTTGGGAATATTATACCAATGGAAAAGTTGACACTACATATAGTGGACTTGCTACAAATGAAAATGGAACTTGGTATGTAGAAAATGGTAAAATAACATTTAAATACACTGGAACATATAAAGATGCTTCAGGTCAAATATATATAATAAGGGAAAGTAAAGTAAATACATTATTCACAGGTATAGAGCAAGCAAATGGCAGTTGGTATTACTTTAAAAATGGGAAGATTGATACTACATATACAGGAATAGCATCA
>CAJTZY010000005.1:23020-68908 GCA_910584085.1 uncultured Bacilli bacterium
GAGTAAATAAATCATTCACAGGTATAGAACAAGCAAACGGTGGTTGGTACTACTTTAAGAATGGAAAACTTGATACAACATATACAGGAATAGCATCAAATAATATTGGAACTTGGTATGTAGAAAATGGTAAAATAACATTTAAATATACTGGAACATATAAAGATGCATTAGGAAGAACATATACAATAAAAGAAAGCAGAGTATCACAATAAAATACTATTCAATGCTAGATAAAAAAGGTATGAAAGTGGCTTTAATATTTTAACAAGAAATTCTGGTGTGAACTAGGGTTCTTGTTTTTTTATATAAATTTAAAAAAACAATATGCATAAAATATATTTTAGTTAATTTAGTAAAGTACTTAAAAATATAAGATAAAAATGTTATAATTATATACGGAAAGAAGGTAATTTATGTATAAAATAAATGATTTATATGATTTAAATCATACACTTGCTAAGGATTATTTAAATAAATTTACATATCCTTGGGAAGCTTTAAAAGATATTAAAGAATATATAATAGAACTAGGTAAAACTTTAGATAGTGATTATGAAGAGGTAGAAGAAAATGTTTGGGTTCATAAGTCTGCTAATGTATTTAAGAGTTCTTATTTAGGCTCACCTTGTATAATTGGACCTAATACTGAAGTAAGACATTCAGCATTTATTAGGGGAAGTGCCTTAATTGGAGAAAATTGTGTAATAGGTAATTCAGTAGAACTTAAAAATGTTATTATATTTGATAATGTTCAAGTTCCACATTATAATTATGTTGGAGATTCTATTTTGGGATACAAATCTCATATGGGTGCAGGATCTATTACTAGTAATGTTAAAAGTGATAAAACTTTAGTTAAAATAAAAGATAAAGTAACTGGAGAAATAATAGAAACAAATCTTAAAAAAATGGGAGCCATGATAGGTGACTTTGTTGAAGTTGGATGCAATAGTGTTTTAAATCCAGGAACAATAATAGGTAGAAATACTAATATATATCCACTATCTTCAGTAAGAGGTGTTATAAGTGATAATTCTATTTATAAGGATAGTAATCATATAGTAAAGAAGGAGGAAAAATAAGTGGGAAAGTATTTTGGAACAGATGGTTTTAGGGGAGAAGCTAATGTTAATTTAACAGTAGAACATGCCTATAAAGTTGGTAGATATTTAGGATGGTATTTTGGAAAAAATAAAGATCATGCTAGTATTGTAATAGGAAAAGATACAAGAAGAAGTTCATATATGTTTGAATATGCACTAGTTGCAGGTTTAACAGCAAGTGGAGCAAATGTATCGCTAATGCATGTTACTACAACTCCAAGTGTTGCTTATATCACTAGAACAGACGATTTTGATTGTGGTATTATGATTAGTGCCTCACATAATCCATATTATGATAATGGTATTAAAATAATAGATAGTAGGGGACATAAAATGTCTTCTGAAGTAGAAAATTTAATTGAACAATATATTGATGGTGAAATAGATGAAATACCACTTGCTAAAAAAGAAAAAATTGGTTGTGCGACTGACTATTCTGTTGGACGTAATAGATATATTGGCTATTTAATGTCAGTTCCAACAAGAGCATTTAAAAATGTAAAAGTTGGATTAGATTGTGCGAATGGAGCAAGTTCAAATATAGCTAAAGCTGTTTTTGATGCACTAGGGGCTAAAACATATGTTATAAATAATGAACCAGATGGATTAAATATTAATGAGTCTTGTGGTTCTACACATATTGAAGGACTTCAAAATTTGGTAAAAGAGAAAAATCTTGATATTGGTTTTGCATACGATGGAGATGCAGATAGATGTTTAGCAGTAGATGAGCATGGTAATTTAATTGATGGAGATTTAATTTTATATATTTGTGGTAAATATCTTAAAGATCACGGTGAACTTCAATGTGATACTATTGTAACTACTATAATGTCTAATTTAGGCTTGTATAAGGCTTGTGATAAAGTTGGTATTAAATATGAAAAGACTAAAGTAGGAGATAAATATGTAAATGAAAACATGGTTACTAATGGTTATGTATTAGGTGGAGAACAATCTGGTCACATTATTTTTTCTAAACATGCAACAACTGGTGATGGAATACTTACATCATTAAAGATAATGGAGGCTGTTATTGAAAGTAAAAGTACTATTAGTACTTTGGCTTCTCCAGTTGTTATATATCCTCAAATACTCAAAAATGTTAAAGTAAAAAGTAAGGCCGATACTGTAAATGATGAAACAGTAAAAAATAAAATATCTGAGGTAGAGAAATTACTTGGGGATAATGGGCGTGTTCTTGTAAGAGAATCAGGTACAGAGCCAGTAATTAGAGTAATGGTTGAAGCATCTTCTGATGAACTATGTCTTAAATATGTTAATGAAATTATTGATGTTATTGGAAAACAAGGACATCTATTATAATAAAATAAGGTTTAGATTAGAAAATCTAGACTTTTTTGATTATGAACAATAAAAATTTATAAAAAAATTCTAGAAAAAAAGGAAATTGGATATCTATGAAATATAATGTATATAGAAGATATAATAATCTGTTGGAAAATATATATCTTTTTTTATATAATAGAATATTGAAAATAGGTTATATGAATGAAGTAGAAGAAGTAAAAATAGAAAATTTAATATATGAAATAAGAGGAAAACAAGTTATGTTAGATAGTGATTTAGGTAGACTCTACCAGTGTAAAAATGGAACAAAATCTATAAATTTAGCTGTGAGAAGAAATATTGATAGATTCCCACAAGACTTTTGTTTTCAATTAACTGAATTGGAATTTAAAAATTTGCAGTTTCATTTTGAAACCGCAAATTTGAAAAGTATGACTAGAGTATTACCTTATGTATTTACAGAACAGTGAGTAGCAATGCTTGCAACGATTATTAAAACCAAAGTAGCTGCTAAAATAAGTGTAAATATAATGAGAGCCTTTGTAGCCATGAGAAAATATATATCAAATAATTTAATAGAACAACAGTTTATAAATGAAATGGTATTAACTCATGATAAAGATATAAAATTATTACAAGAATCATTTAATAAGTTTGAAGAAAAAAGAAAAGTAAATGAAATATATTTTGAGGGTCAAATATATGACGCATACTCTAAAATATTAGATATAATGAATGAATCAAAAAATGAATTAATAATAATAGATGGATATGCAGATAAAGTTTTATTAGATATAATAAAAAATATAAATTCTAAGGTAACTTTAATAACAAAAACAAAGGGATTATTAACTAAATTAGATATAGAAAAATATAATAAACAATATAATAATTTAGAAATAAAATATACAAATATTTTTCATGATAGATATTTTATAATAGATAAGACCATTTTCTATCACTGTGGGTCATCTATAAACAAAATAGGAAATAAAGTATTTAGTATAAATATACTTGAGGATGAAATGGTAAAAGAATCATTAATGGAAAAAGTAAACAATCTATAGGAGGGCTTATGAATGAAGTAGAAGAAGTAAAAATTGAAAGTTTAATATATGAAATAAGAGGAAAACAGGTTATGTTAGATAGTGATGTAGCAAGACTTTATGGCTATGACACAAAGAGAATAAATGAAATAGTTAAAAGAAATATAGAAAGATTTCCAGAAGATTTTTGTTTTCAATTATTTAAGGAAGAAATATTGAAAATAGAAAACTTGAAGTCGCAATTTGCGACTTCAAACTTAAAAAAACATGGTGGGACGAGAAAAATACCATATGCATTTACAGAACATGGTATAATGATGCTTGCTGGAATGTTAAAAAGTAATATAGCAATTGAGGTTAGTAAAAGAATAATTTATGCATTTATAAATATGAGAAAATTTATAAATGAAAATAAAGATATATTTAAAAGAATAACAACTATTGAATATAAAATGATTGAATATGATGAAAATTTTGAAAAGATATTTGATGCTTTAGAACCTAAAAAGGTAGAAACACAAAAAATATTCTTCGACGGAGAAATATATGATGCATATAGTTTTATTATAGATTTAATTAAAAGTTCAAATGAAAGAATAATTATAATAGATAATTATATAGATAAAAATATATTAGATATGTTAACGTATAAAAAGAATAATGTAGATGTAACTATAGCAACAAGTAAAGTTAATTTAAATAAGTTAGATATAAATAAATTTAACCAAGAATATCCTAATTTAATAATAAAAGAAATAAATACTTTTCATGATAGATTTATAATAATAGATGATACTCTATATCATTTAGGTGCTTCAATAAAAGATTTAGGTAGAAAATGTTTTGGAATAAATAGGATAGAAGATAAAGATTATTTAAATAAAATAATTAATATTATAAGTGTTATATAATAATATATAAAGGGAATATAATTTATTTATAATATAAATAATCAATATAATAGATTTTATGGTATACTATATATATAAATATAAAGTGGTGATAATATGAAGAAAAAGACTGAAATAATAATATTGTTAATTATTTTAATTATATGGATGTTATTAATATTTAAACTTTCTAGTATGAATTCAAATAATTCAAATGGTCATAGTAGAGATTTTATAAGTATATTTATAGAAGATACCTTAGATTTTACTAATAATTATGGTATAACAAATTCTCATCCTAGTAGTAATAAAATACAAAAAGCATCATATTTAATAAATCCACCATTAAGAAAAGTAATGCATGCTACAGTATATTTTGTATTATCATTTTTTATGATGACATTACTAAGTATAATATTTGATCATAAAAATTATATTAAAACTATCTTAATTGTGCTTATTATGTGTTTCTTATTTGCAGCAGGTGATGAATTTCACCAACTTTTTGTAAATGGCAGGACAGGGCAATTTATTGATGTAATAATTGATACATTAGGAACTGTTATAGGTATAATGTTCTATACAACATATCATATTGTTTATAAAAATGGTCAAAAATCAGTAAGTTATATAAGGTAAATTAAAAGTAAATATAAATTTTATATGCGATTTTTAAATTTACTTTATAAATTATCCATGTTATAATTAAATAGTATTGAGAGGTAATAAAATGAAAAGTAAAATAATAAAATCAATAATTGCTATAATAATGTTAGGACTATCATTAATGTGTTATAAATATGTTAGTGATATGAATATTGTACCTAATAAATATTTAAATTTGTTTATAGCAATTATATTAATAGTTAATGTGATTGCAATTATATTATTATTTATAAAAGGTATAGTTACTAAAATATTTAGTTCTATATTATATGTTATATTAAGTGTTATTTCTATTATAGGTATAAAATATTCTATTAATACAATAAATTATTTAAATAAAGGATTTAGTAATAGTGAAGATATAACTACTTATAATGTTATAGTATTAAATAAAAGTAGGCATGAAAAGTTAGAAGATTTAAAAAATACAACTATGGGATATTTATCTATTGATATAGATAACGATGAATATATTACTAATATTAAAGAAAAAGTAAATATAGACCTAGAAGAATATAATTTATATGAATTATACAAAAGTCTAATAGATAAAAAAATAGAATCCATGTTAATTAATGAAGCTTATTTAGATCTTTTAGAAGAACAATATGAAGACTTAGATAGTAAGATAAAAATTATATATAGTTTTGATATTGAAAAAGAAAAAGAACAAAAAGAAGAGAAAATAGAAAAACTAGAATCTGTTAATATATATTTATCAGGTAGTGATTCTAGAAGTGGATATATTTCTACAAGCTCTAGAAGCGATGTTAATATGATAGTTACAGTAAATCCAAATACCCATACTATATTACTTACAAATATTCCAAGAGATTATTATGTTCAGTTGCACGGAACAAGTGGATTAAGGGATAAACTTACACATGCTGGAATTTATGGAATAAATATGAGTAAACAAACATTAGAAGATTTATTTGGAACAAAAATAGATTATTCTGTTAAAGTTGGGTTTAGAAGTGTTATAGAAATGATAGATTTAGTTGGCGGAATTGATATAAATAGTGATACTGCATTTTATTCTCATTGTGGAGATGGTGGTGCAGAGAGGGTAAACGTTAAACTAGGTATGAATCATTTTACAGGCCCACAGGCACTTAGTTATGCAAGGGAAAGATATGCATATCTTGAGGGTGACAGACATCGTGGAGAAAATCAACAACAAGTAATAGAAGCAACCTTTACGAAGTTAATATCAGATAAAGGATTGCTATTAAAATATGATACTTTGTTAAATTCCTTTAGTGAATTATATAGAACAGATATACCTAAAGATTTAATTACTTTACTTATAAAAAATCAATTAGATAAAATGCCTTCATGGACAATGTTAAAACAATCTGTAACAGGATATGATTCATCAAATCAAACTTATTCTATGCCAGGAGTAATGTTATATGTTATGGAACCAGATCGTACTTCAGTAAATAATGCAATTGCAAAAATCCAAGAAGTATATGATGGCAACTAGTAAAAATTGTTAATTGCTGTAAAAATAAGTTTAATACTTATTTTTTTGTTGAATTCAAATTTATACGTTTTTAATAAATTGCACTCCTAAAATTACCAAAATTAATAAAAAGATATACAGAAGTTGAATTATTGTCAAAAAATATATGCAAAAATAAAAAAATGTACTTTTGATTATTTTATTTCACTGTGATAAACTCTTAATTCAGGGAGTGAAGGTATGAACTATTATAATGAAATAAAAAATGAACTAGTAAATAATGAAGTATACAAAAGGGTAAAAGATTATAGTAAAAATAAAAGTGACCTTACTACTTATTATAATGTAGGAAAACTAATAGTAGAGGCACAAGGAGGAGAAACTAGGGCAAAATATGGTGATGGGTTAATAAAGGAATATTCTAAAAAATTAACTGCTGAATTAGGTAAAGGTTATACATTTACCTCACTTTCTAGGATGCGTCAGTTTTATTTAATGCATGAAAATATTGCGACACTGTCGCAACAATTAAGTTGGAGTCATTATATTGAATTATTGAAATTAGGAGGTATAAGTAAAATTAACTATTATATAAAAATAGTGAAAGATCAAAACTTATCGGTTAGAGAACTTAGAGATAAAATAAAGAGTAAAGAATATGAAAGATTAGATGATAAAACAAAAGAAAAATTAATAAAAAGAGAAGAAAGTAAAATAACAGATTTTATCAAAAACCCAATACTTATAAAAAATAGATATGATTATAAAAATATATCAGAAAAAATTCTAAAACAGTTAATATTAGAAGATTTAGATGATTTTTTAAAAGAATTGGGTGATGGTTTTAGTTATATAGAAAATGAATACAAAATAAAAATAGGAGATAGGTATAACTATATAGATTTACTTTTGTTCAATATAAAATATAATTGCTATGTAGTGGCAGAATTAAAGGTAACGGAATTAAAGAAAGAACACATAGGACAAGTACAAGTATATATGAATTATATAGATAAAAATATAAAAAGTATGAGTCATGATAAGACAATAGGAATAATAATATGTAAAAAAGATAATGAGTTTGTAATGGAATATTCAAGTGATGAGAGAATATTTGAAACTACATACGTTGTAAATTAGGAGGTGAATATGAACTATTATAATGAAATTAAAAATGAACTAGTAAATAATGAAGTATACAAAAGGGTAAAAGATTATAGTAAAAATAGAAGTGATCTTAATGCTTATTATAATGTGGGTAGGTTGTTATTTGAAGCCGGTAAACAATATGGACAAAGTATAATTAAACAATATGCAGAAAAATTAAAGATAGAATTGGATAGAAAATATAATGAGAGAACTCTTAGAAGGATGAGACAATTTTATATTTTATTAAAAAATGAAAAATGGTCGCCAGTGGCGTCCAAATTGTCTTGGTCACATTATACAGAATTATTATCTATAAAAGATGTAAATAAAATTGCGTATTATATTCAAATAATAGAAAAGTATAACTTAAGTAAAAGAGAACTTAGAGATAAAATAAAAAGTAAAGAATATGAAAGATTGGATGATAATACAAAAGAAAAATTAATAAAAAAAGAAGAAAATAAAATAACAGATTTTATCAAAAACCCAATACTTATAAAAAATAGATATGATTATAAAAATATATCTGAGAAAATATTAAAACAATTGATACTAGAAGATTTAGAAAATTTTTTGGTTGAACTAGGTGATGGATTTACATTTATTAATAGTGAATATAAAATAAAAATAGGAGATAGATATAACTATATAGATTTACTTCTATTCAATATAAAATATAATTGTTATGTAGTGGCAGAATTAAAGGTAACAGAACTTAGGAAGGAACATATAGGTCAAGTACAAATATATATGAATTATATAGATAAAAATATAAAAAGTATGAGTCATGATAAGACAATAGGAATAATAATATGTAAAAAAGATAATAAGTTTGTAATGGAATATTCAAGTGATGAGAGAATATTTGAAACTACATATGCTATAAATTGAAGTAATTATATATTATTAAATCAAATAAAAAAAATGCTTAAGCACTCTATAATTATAAAAATTGGTGACCCGTAAGGGATTCGGACCCTTGAATGTAGCCTTGAGAGGGCTATGTGTTAAGCCACTTCACCAACGGGCCTTGTTAACAATATTATTGTAACAAAAAATGTAAATTTAATCAATAGAAATTTTCAATTTGACAATTTTTTTTGAGTTTGGTATAATCGACAATGTGCCCAAAAAAAGGCATAGATTAGTATTAGGAGAATTATTGTGAAAAAGATATTAAATTTAGCCTATATATTAATTATAGTTTTAATATTCATAATAAATATTGAAATTAGGGCTAAATCATTTGATTTTAAAGATAATAAAAATTTAGAAATATACGAAATAAAAGATAAAGATGATTTTAATAAATATAATGGAGATTTAATAGAATTCTATATAAACAATCGTCTTAAAAAAAATGAATTACAAAAAATTGATGAGATAGTAAAAAGAGATTTAAATATTCCATATGAAATCATAAACTATGCACTTAACTTTGTGGGTAATCCATATGTTATGGGTGGTAATAGTTTAACTGATGGAACTGATTGCTCTGGCTTTGTTCAATTGATTTTTTCTAATTTTGGCGTTTATTTACCACGTACTACATATGCCCAATCAGTATATGGAATAGAATTATCAATAGAAGATATTGAAGTAGGGGATATTATTTCTTATGGGTACGATGGTAATGTAACTCATTCAGCTATTTATATTGGAAATGGTAGAATAGTACATGCTAGTACTCCAGAACTTGGTATTAGGACAGATAGTATGTATATAATGCCAATAATAACTATAAGAAGAGTTGTATAAATTTTTAAAAAAGTTATTGCAAAAGTCATATAATATGTTATAATATATATGGCTTTTTAAATTACACATTTTACGGATTTATGTATCTAGTGCCAATATGGTGATATATAAAGTTGATGTAGATGGAAGTTATAACGAAAGGGATGAGATTATGGCAGTTGTGTCAATGAATTATTTATTAGAAGCTGGAGTTCATTTTGGTCATCAAACTAAAAGATGGAATCCAAAAATGAAAGAATACATTTTTACTTCAAGAGATGATATTTATATTATCGATTTACAAAAAACAGCAAAAAAAATAGAGGAAGCTTATAATGCTTTATCTGAAATTGCTAAAAATGGTGGAAAAACTATATTTGTAGGAACTAGAAAGCAAGCTCAAGAAGCTACAAAAGAAGAAGCTATCAAGAGTGAATCCTACTATGTTACTGAAAGATGGTTAGGTGGAACACTTACAAACTTTAAAACTATTAGAAATAGAGTTAAAAGATTAGAAATAATTGAAAAGATGGAATCAGATGGAACTTTTGATTTACTTCCTAAGAAAGAAGTAATTGGACTTAAAAAGGAATATGCTAAATTAGATAAATTATTATGTGGAATACGTAATATGGATAAACTTCCACAAGCTATGTTTATCGTAGATCCATCAAAAGAAGAAATTGCTATTCGTGAAGCTAGAAAGTTAAATATTCCTGTATTTGGCATAGTTGATACTAACTGTGATCCAGATATGGTTGACTATGTAATACCTGCAAATGATGATGCTATAAGAGCAGTTAAGTTAATTATAGGTGTTATGAATAATGCAATACTTGAAGCTAATGGTGGAAAAATAACTGATTATGTAAGTGGAAAAACTGATGAAAATGGAACAGATATAATGAAGAGAGCTGTTGAATCAGTTAAAAGAAAAGAAGAAAGAAAACCATTTGAAAACAAACAATTCGATAAAAAAAGAAAACCATTTGATAAAAATAAATCATCAAATAAGCCTGAAAAAGAAGTAAAAGTAGAAGAAGCTAAAACTGAAGTTAAAGCTGAAGCAAAAGTTGAAACTGTTAAAGAAAAAGCCACAGTTAAAGAGAATTTAACTGATAAAACAGTTACTGAATTAAGAGAACTTGCTAAAGCTAAAGAAATTAAAGGTTATTCTACAATGAAAAAAGCTGAATTATTAGAAGCTTTAAAATAGACTAAAAAGATGATATAAATCATCTTTTAATATTATAAAATAGGGAGGAATATTATGATTACTGCAAGTTTAGTAAAAGAATTAAGAGAAAAAACAGGTGCTGGAATGTTAGATTGTAAAAAGGCACTTGAGGAATGTAATGGAAACATTGATGCTTCAATAGATTGGTTAAGAGAAAAGGGCATTTCTAAAGCAGCTAAAAAAGCAGATCGTATAGCTGCAGAGGGAGTTGCTGCAATACTTACAAAAGGCAATAAAGCAGTTATTATTGAAGTAAATGCTGAGACTGATTTTGTTGCTAAAAATGAAAAATTTACTGATATGGTAAATGTTATACTTGAAACTATTGTAGATAGTGACGCTACAACACTTGAAGATGCATTAAAATTATCTACAAACGAAGGAACAATTGAGGATTTAATAATTGCTAAAACTGCTACTATTGGAGAAAAATTAAGTTTTAGAAGAATGCAAGTAGTTACTAAAAAAGATAGTGAAGTTTTTGGTGATTATATACATATGGGTGGAAAAATTGCAGTTTTAACTGTAATAGATGGAGCAAATAATGCTGTTGCCAAGGATGTTTCTATGCATGCTGCAGCAATGAAACCATTATATGTAAAATCTAGTGAAGTACCAACAGATGTTTTAGATAAAGAAAAAGAGATAATGAAAGCAGAGTTAATAAATGAAGGAAAACCTGCTGATAAAATTGAAAATATATTAGTTGGTAAAGTAAAGAAATACTATGAAGAAGTATGTTTAGAAAATCAAATATTCGTAAAAGCAGAGAATAAAGAAACTGTATCAGAATTTGTAAAAAATAATGGTGGTACAATTACTACTATGATACGTTATGAAGTAGGCGAAGGAATGGAAAAACGTGAAGAAAATTTTGCTGAAGAAGTTGCTAAACAAATGCAAGGAAAATAAACCTTGTATTTTTTCATGCATGTAAAAAGTCTTAATTTTTCTCAATCAAGACTTTATCCATTATAGAGATATGAATTGCAACTTTTTCAAGTTCAGGTATGAATTCTAATTCTTCCTTATTAAAGTAAAATTTATAAACTATGTTGTCATTATATTCCTTACTAATTATTTTTTTATTATTTAAAATGTAATCAATTAACTTAACTTGGTCATAGCTAAATTCTAATTCAATTAAATATCCATCCTTTAATTCAATTATACTAGATAGTTTTAATGCTTCTAAAACTGAATTAGAATAAGCACGAACAAGCCCACCTGCACCTAGTTTAATACCTCCAAAATATCTAATAACAATGGCAATTATATTGGTTAGGTTATTTTTCTTTAAAATATTCAATATTGGTAGTCCCGCTGTACCACTAGGTTCCCCATCATCAAAACATTTTTCATGCGAATCTATTATATATGCATAACATATATGTGTAGCATTGTTATATTCATCTTTTAATTTTTTTAGAATATTATCAACTTCATCTAATGTATTTATTTTATATAGTTTTGTTATAAATTTAGACTTTTTTATAATTATAGTGTTTTCAACATCATTTTTTATGGAATTCATAAACTCACCAAATCAATTATATATTAAATGAAAAAATTAAGCAAGTTGCCTAATTTTAAATTTTATTAATTGTAACAGTATGGCTACTATTACCCCTGTAATGGTTGTTCTCATCAAAATCATCCTCACTATCATATGTAAATACTGTTAATGTAATAGGGGATGTAATGGCCTCACTATACATAAATAAATATAATTTAATTGATGAAAAAATAGTATTTTCATTTTCACTATTTGGTTCTATATGTGAATAAAAAGTATAATCTGGTTGATTTACATCGTCATACAAATAAACATATAAGAATGGTCCCATTGAATGTGTTTTAGTTGAATCTAATATAGTCTCTTCATATACTTTTCCATCTGCTTCAAAAGATATATAAAATCCTGTTTTGTAGTTTTCAATATTTTGATATTCATTATAATATTTTTTATAGTTTACCTTAGTAGAATTATTATTAACTGTCTCTAAATTTGTATAATATATATCA
This sequence comes from uncultured Bacilli bacterium, assembly GCA_910584085.1. Lineage (GTDB taxonomy): Bacteria > Bacillota_I > Bacilli_A > RF39 > UBA660 > UMGS1613. The sequence goes on from CAJTZY010000005.1 coordinate 35,656, forward strand.
AATATTGCTAAATCCTGACCATTTATAAAATTTGCACTATAGTTTGTAATTAATTTATTATTATTATATATTCCTATTTTAATTGGATTATTATCAACATATTCTACTATAGTCTCTTTGTCAATAACTGGGTCTATAGGTTGATTATTAGTTTCAATTTCTTTATCATTTTTAGTAGTGCATCCAATTGTTAATAGTATTATTAGTAATATTGTTATTTTTTTCATATAATCACCAAAAAAATTATACCTTAAATATAAAAATAAAGCAAATATTTAACTTTTTTACAACTTAAAAAAGGAAATTGAAAAGTTTTTTAGAACAATATAAGTAGGAGGTTATAATAGTGATTGAATTAAAAGATGTAAATATAGAAAATTTAATATATGAAATAAGGGGAAAAGCGGTTATGCTAGATTCGAATTTTGCAAGATTATATAATGTGTTAATGGAACAAAAACTAAATGCTTATTAAACAAATTAGATATAGAAAAATATAATAAACAATATAATAATTTGAAAGTAATTTGTAATAATACATTTCATGATAGATATTTCATAATAGATAATCATATTTTATATCACTGTGGAGTCTCAATAAATTACATAGGAAGCAAAATGTTTTCTATAAATAGGATAGTGTTAAAATAATGTTAAAATCTTTCGCTGATAATATTGATAGTTTAATATTAAATAATTAAAAACATATAATTAGATAGGTGGTAATATGAAGAAGGAAGAATTTAAAAAATTCGTAAAAAATAACCCCAAACTTATAAACTATGTAAAAAGCAATGAAATGACTTGGCAAAAATTTTATGAAATGTATGATTTGTATGGTGAGGATAATCCAGTATGGGACAACTACATAAAAACGGATAAGAATAGTGAAATAGAGACAAATGATAACCTTAATAAGGTAGCAAAAACGGGAATAGCGGGGCTTACTTTAAGTGAAGTAGTTAATTGGTTTAAAAATGTGGACTTAGATGGGCTTCAAGAAAGTATTGGCAACGTCCAAAGAGTCCTTGGGGTAGTACAAGATTTTTCAAAAAAAGATACATCAAAAACAACTCCAAAGGAAACATATAAACCAAGACCGCTATATAAACATTTTGAGGATTAATGACCTTAGATCTTCAATTTAAACTAAAAAGTAATCCCTTATTTATAAAATATTTACATGAAAATTCATATTGGTATAAATTTTTAAATAGGGATCCATCCCTCTTTGATGAATTTGTAAATGAAGTTAGAACAAATTATAAATTAAGAACTACTGATAAAATTAATAAAGCACTATCTACATTTGAAATGATTAGTACTATAATTTCATCTTTAAAATAGTTTTAAATTATGGTAAAATTGTATTGGTGATAAAGTGAGAGTTATAAGTGGTAAATATAAAGGTAAAAAATTAATAGGTTTTGATATTGATGGAACAAGACCTACTATGGATAGGGTAAAAGAGTCTTTATTTGGAATAATTCAAAATAAAATTAAAGATAGTATAGTACTTGATCTTTTTGCTGGTAGCGGTTCGCTGGGAATAGAAGCGTTAAGTAATGGCGCTAAAATGTGTTATTTTGTTGATAATAATATTGAACTAATAAATATAATTAAAGAAAATACTAAATCTATTAAAGAAGATGTTAGCATTTTAAAAAGTGATTATAGTAATGCTTTAGCAATGTTAAAAAATAGTAATATAAAATTTGATATAATATTTTTAGATCCACCATATAAATTAAATTTAATAAATGATTGCCTAGATAAAATTTATAAGTATAATTTACTTAATGAAGATGGAATTATTGTATGTGAATTTGAAAATGAAATTATAAAATCCGAACACTTTAGATTACAAAAAGAAAAAAAATATGGTACTAAAAACATTAATATTTTACTCATGTAAAGTTTGTGGAAGTTTTTGGAATATTTGCTATGTAGTATACAAATTTGTCGATTTTTGATATAATATATCATGAAGGTAGGTGATATAATGAAGAAATTGTATAAATGTATGTTTATATATTTATTTATTATATCATTTTTTATGTTAATAGATAATGTACAAGCTAGTTATAAGGCAACTGTACTTAATTCAGGCGATGCTAAATGTAATTTATATGAAGAATCAACTGGGTATTGTTATTATAAAGATAAAAATTTAAATAGTTATAATGTAGGGGCGATATGGTTAGATACAGGTGATGAGGTAACTGTTTTAGAAGATGAAAAAAATCCTAATATAAAGTCTAATGACCTTAATATTTGTAGTGATGAATATGTATATACAAGTTTTAGCTATAATAATAGTACATATTATGGATATTATTGTAAAAGCTATTTAACTAATGGTAATGATAAATTAACTGAGGAATTAAAAAAGGAATTTAAGGATGCTGGATTTCCAGAAAGCTATTGGCTAAAATTATCTATACTTAAATCTGCACATCCAAATTGGGCATTTAAGGCTATAAATACGGGATTAAAATTTGATGATGTAATTGCAAATCAAACCTATGGTTCTAAAAGTTTACTTAGAAAAAGTATGTCCAATAATTATGCATATTTATCACTCGCAGATGATGCTTTTGACTATAAAAATGATAATTTCATCCCATATGATGATAAAACAGGTAAAGATCCATGGTATAAAGCAAATTATGAATCAATAGCATATTATGTAGACCCTAGAAATTTTTTATCAGATATGTATTTATTTCAATTTGAAACATTATCTTATGATGAAAGTATTCCAGATGATAGGTTAAAACAAAGTATAAATAGTATATTTGAAAATGATTATTTATCTAAATTTACTGATAGCTTTTTAGAAGCTGGAAAAATAAGTAAAGTAAACCCAATATATCTGGCCTCACTATCTAAAGAAGAGGTATCAAATGGTACAACAGCTGGAACAGCAATAAATGGTGAGTATAATAAAATGTATAATTTTTATAATATAGGAGCGTATAGTGATGCAAATCCTGTATATAATGGTCTTAATTTTGCAGCTTTGACTGATGAAGCTACATTAAGACCTTGGAGTACTGAGGAGTTAGCAATAACTGGAGGGGCTATCTGGATATATAATAACTATGTATATACTGGACAAGATACTAGTTACTTTAAAAAATATAATGTTATATATAATTATTTAGTTTCAATAGGCAGAACACCTACTTATAACAACTATGGTCATCAATATATGCAAAATATAGCGGCTCCTTCCAGTGAGGCTGCAACTACATATAAATCTTATAATAAAAATAAAATGCTCGATTTAAGTTATACTTTTTATATTCCAGTATATGAAAATATGCCAGAAAGTACTAAATTACCAACTAAGGGCGGATGGCCTAATAACTATCTTAAGAGTATATCTATAAATAAAACAAATATTATAGGATTTGATGGTGAGGTTGAAAACTATAACTATAATCTAGATATAAATGAACCGGTTATAACTTTAAGTGCTGAACCTGTAAATAATAGCGCAAAGATTGAAGGATTAGGCACTTTTGAAATAACAGAGAATACCACTAAAACTATAAAGGTTACTGCACAAAATGGTGATGTTAAAACATATAATATAAAAATAACACTAACAGGTACTAAACTTGAAAAACCAATAGATATAGCAACAACATTAAATAATGCGGGTATAAAAAATAATGATAGATATATTCATGGATTTAATGTTGGAAGTAATATAAGTATTATTAAAGAAAAAATATTAAATGCAAATAAAGTTGCAGTTGTAACTTTAAAAGATAGTAGTGGTAAGGAAAAGAATAGTGGAGTAGTTGCTACAGGTGATTCTGTTACTATAGTTGTAGGGGATGAGACTAAAACCTATGAAGTAGTAATATACGGTGATGTTACAGGTGATGGAAAAATATCAGCTGCTGATTATCTAAAAATAAAAAATACTATAATGGGAACAGCATCATTATCAGGACCTTACAAAGAGGCTGCTGATGTTGATAAAAATGGAAGTTTTAAGGCTTCAGATTACTTAAGAATAAAAGATTCAATAATGGGAATTACAACAATAGAGCAATAGGAGGGGAACATGAGAAAAATAAAATATTATATACTATTAATATGTATATGTTTTCTTGGAATTAATAAAGTTTCAGCATTTGGAATTGATGCACAATCATCAGTATATGTAAATTCAAGTGTTGCCGTAAAAATAGAGGCAAAAGGACTTACTGGTAGATTTGATGTATTATCGTCAAATGAAAATGTATTAGCTGGATCTGATTCAAAATGGATTGAGGATTCCACAATAACTGTATATTTTACTGCTAAAAGTGTTGGAACAGCAACAATAACCGTTAATGCAGTTGATGTAACTGATAAAGAATATAATGATTTCTCTGGGAGTCGTTCTATAAAAATAAATGTAATAAAAAAAAGTACGCCTCCTTCTATTAATGTAAATCCGACTTATAGTAAAAATAACTTTTTAAAAAGTTTATCGATTGAAGGATACGAGTTAAATCCAGCATTTAGCAAAGAAACTCTTGAATATACAGTAACACTCACACCAGGAACTGAAAAAATTAATGTTTCAGCTAGTGTAGAAGATAATTCTGCAAAAGTAAAGGGTGTTGGAGAGATTAATGTAAGCGAAGGAATTAATACAATAGATGTAGTAGTGGTAGCTGAAAATGGAAATGAGAGAATATACAAAATACTTGCTTCAGTAGATGAAAAAGATCCAATAAATGTAAAAATAGATAATGAGGATTATACAGTAGTAAAGAAAAAGGAATTAATTCAAAAGAAAGATGGATATAATGAAACTACTGTAAAGATAAATAATTTTGATATTCCAGCTCTTTATAATGAAGTTACAAAGATAACTCTTGTAGGTTTAAAGGATAAAGCTGGAAATGTGAAATTATTTTCCTATGATAGTAAAACAGATGAATATGCTACATATAAAGAATTTGCCTTTGATTTAATGCATTTATATATTCATGAAAATAAAGATAGTGAATATGAAAAAACTATTATAAAAATAAATGATATAGATGTAGTTGCTTATAAAATTGATTTAGATGATTATTATTTATTGTATGCAACTAATACAAGAACGGGGTATGAAGGATATTATATGTATGATATAAAAGAAAATTCTGTTCAAAGGTATAATACTTCTATGCTAGATAAAGTCATAAAAGAAAAGGACAAATATTTTTCTATAGTATTAGTACTTAGTAGTATTTGTTTCCTAATGATGTTATTCTTACTTATTGAGGTAAATAGAGATAGTAAAAGAAAAAATGAAGCTTAACTTCATTTTTTTAGTTCATCAATGTATATGCATTAAATACTATAAATACAATTATAAGTAATATATTTAGTATATTAAAGAATTTGCTTACTTTTTTTCTTGTAACTACAGAAATTCCAAATAATAATACAAGTGATATAATTATACTCCCTGTAATTATATAATTTTCTTTTTCTTCTTGGAAACTTGTAAATATCAATAAGTAAAGGTAATATCCTATGCAAAGTAGATTAATCTCGCCAATAATATTTAAAATTGATATTCCTTTTTTCTTTTTTTTGTTGTTATCTACTTTATTTTCTTCAAAATTAAATTTCATTTGTCTTGTTAATTCTAAAATTTGGGTTTTTCCAACATTTTCCTCTAGGTCTGGTGTCAATTGATTATATTTCTTTTTTGCTTCTTCTAGTTCTTTAGTTAAGTCTTCTGTACTTCTTTTCTTTTCACTAATCATTTCTTCAATGTCGTCAAATTCATCTGTTTTTTTCTTGTTTTTTTCTTCTCTAGACATAATTTGTTCTACATCTTCAAGCATTTCTTTCTTTTCTTTTCTTTTCTTTTCTCTAGTCATAACTTGTTCAACTTTTACAGAATTATCTTCAACTTGTTTTATTGTTATTTCTTTGTTTTTTTCTTCTCTAGAAACAGTCTTTTTATCTTTAATTAATTTCTCTTCATTATTATATTTTTTCATTTTCTTTCTTTCTTTTCTTGACATTAAATCTGTAAATGTTGAAGTTTTATCTAAATCATTTTCCTTTATATCAGATAAATCGATATTTTTTTTACGCATATTATCACCATAATAATTATAACTTATTTTATATTAAAAATAAAGATTAAATTTAAAAATACTATATAAATACTTTTTAAATATACATAAATATGATATAATTAATTTGGTGATATAGATGCAAAATACAAATATGACAACAATACTACTTATGGTTTTTATACCTTTTGTATTTGTTGCTTTAATAATACCTTTTATAAAGAAAATTGCATTTCATGTAGGTGCGCTTGACATACCAAATGAAAGAAAAGTACATACAAAGCCAATGCCAAGAATGGGTGGGCTTGGAATATACTCAGGTTTTCTACTTGGATATATGATATTTGGAGAGCATACTCCCGCTATGAATTCAATTTTGATAGGGAGCTTTGTTTTATTAGTGACAGGTATGCTTGATGACATTAAACCTTTAAAACCCATACCAAAATTACTAGGACAACTTATTGCAGCTTTAATAGTTGTGTTTTATGGAAAAATTTTACTTTTGGATGCTAGTTTTTTTGGAATATATATAAATTTTGATTTATGGGCATATCCTATAACAATTTTATTCATATTAGGATGTATAAATTGTATGAATTTAATTGATGGCTTGGATGGACTTGCTGGCGGTATCAGCTCCATATTCTTTTTAACTATAGGTATAATTGCATATTTTCAGGGAAGGGTAGGGCTAACAGTAGTTTTAACATTTATAATGTTAGGTTCAACACTAGGATTCCTTGTACATAATTTTCATCCTGCAAAAATATTTATGGGTGATTCTGGTTCTATGTTTTTAGGATTTATTATAGCAATAATAACCCTTTTAGGATTTAAATCCATTATTACCTCTTCAATAATTATTCCTCTTTGCATACTAGTAGTTCCGATTTTAGATACAGTGTGTGCGATAATTAGAAGAAAATTAAAGGGCGAAAGTATAGGTACTCCAGATAAAAATCATTTTCACCATCAATTACTTAGACAAAATTATAGTGTAAGGACTACTGTGTTAATTATATATTTAATTACAGCAATGTTCTCTGCAACTTCAATAATTTGGCTTTTAGTAGATATTAAACTTGGGTATATTATATATGGAATATTAATGTTTATACTTATGATATTTGTATTTAAAACAGATATTATATTTGAACATAAAAAGGATAAGAAATAGGGATAAGTATGAGAACAAAAAAAACAATTTTTAATTTAATTAGTGATGTTATACCACAATTAATAATTGCAATAATAAGTTTTTTTAGAGTAAAAATCTTTATGCAATTTATGGGCACTGAAAAATTAGGTGTTTATCAATTATACGGACAAATTTTATCTTATTTATCACTTGCGGAATTAGGGCTTACTAGTGCTGCAATGTTTTATTTGTATAAACCAATTAGTGAAAAAAACTATGAAAAGATTAACGCAATTTTAAGTGGAGTTAGACGTGCTTTTCAATATATATTACTAGTTATGTTAATAATTGGTACAATACTTACATTTAATATTTCATTTTTCTTTAAAAATAATGAATTTTCAAATTACTTTTTAATGGGTACCTTTATATTAGCATTTATAACAAATGTACTTGGCTATTTGGTTACTCCTTATACTGTTATGTTTGATTCAAGCCAGGAAAAGTATAAATATGTACTTCATACTCAAATATTATTGATAATTAGGCATTTATTATCTATAGTTCTTATAGTTATATTTAGAAGTTTATATGCAATATTAATAGTAGAACTAATATTTGCAATTTTTCAAAATGTATTAATGAGGATTCTATTTAAAAAAAATTATCCTAAAGTAAAATTTTCAAAAAATAGAGATTATTGTTTTTGGAACAAGACTAAGGATTTAATACCACATAAAATAGGTCTTTTAGTTTCAAATAATATTGATGTAATTATAGTTTCAAAGTTCTTAGGATTAACTAGTGTAGTAATATATAATTGTTATTACTATGTAATAAATACGATGTCTATGATGATTAATAGAATCGGATCTGCAACACTTGCAAGTGTTGGTAACTTAATAGTAACTGATGAAAGTAAGAGTTATAATGTATTCTTGGAATATAATTCAATGTTATTCTTTTTAGCAACTATTATATGTATTCCACTCGCACTTATGATAAGCCCATTTGTAAGTATTTGGTATGGTAGTGAGATGCTAGTTAATAATTTAACTGCAATATTGTTTGTATTTTTACTATTTTATACAATTATTAGAATTGTACTAAATAACTTTGTAAGTGCGGCCGGATTGTTTAAAGAGACTTTAATCTGTACATTTTTAGAAATTATAATTAACTTAATACTTTCCTTAGCATTAATTAATTATCTAGGAATAGCAGGTCTTTTAATTGGTACCTCATTATCACTCATTATTAGTGAATTTTGTATAAAACCATTTGTATTAAATAAAAGTATATTTAAAGATAAGATATGTATTTATTATCTTGATTGTTTGAAATATTCGTTATTTGTAATTTTAATATATATATTGTTCTATTTAGTAATATCAAATATTAATATATCAAATTTATTTTATTGGTTTTTAATAGGAATATTAGTATTTATAATTAATTTCGTTCTTACATTTATATATTATAAATTAATTAATAAAACTGCATTTTTTAATAGAATAGGATTTTTAAAGAAAATAAAATTTATAAATAAATTTATTGGATAGGTGATATTGTGAAAAGCGTTAGTGTAATTGTACCTGTATATAACATGGAAAAGTATTTAAATAAATGTATGGATAGTTTAGTTAATCAAACATTAGAAGATATTGAAATAATTGTTGTTAACGATGGTTCAAGTGATAATTCACAAAAGATACTTGATAAGTATAAAGAAGGATATCCAAATAAAATAAAAGTAATAAACCAAGAAAATTTGGGTATTAGTGCAGCACGTAATAATGGAATCAAGGTAGCAACGGGTAAGTATTTGGGATTTGTTGATAGTGATGATTTTGTTGATTTAAATATGTTTAAACATTTATATAAAAAAATAGAGAAAACTAATTCTGATATTGTAGTATGCAATTATAAAAAGTATTATATGTTAAACGGGGAATATAGTGATATAAATGTTGTAAAAAATATAAACTTTGATAATATTTACGATGATCCATCAATTATTAACTCTATAGACTATGCCCCATGGAATAAATTATATAAAAAAGATTTATTTGAGGATATTGAATTTCCATTAAATAAAAAGTATGAAGATATAAACGCAATATTAAAAGTATTCTTTAAGGCTAAAAAAATTAGTAAACTAGGTGAGTATTTATATTTTTATCGAATAAATGAAAAAGGAGAAACACTCACAATAAATAAGAAAATAGAAGATATAGTTTTTATATTAAAAGATTTAGTTGATTGGTCTAAAATGCAGAATAGATATCATTTAATAGAAGGTGAAATGAAAAAATTATGCGTTAATCAAACATTTTATTATTTAATATTGGCATATCAATTAAATGATTTAGAATATATAAATAATTTTAGAAATAAAATAATCGATTTTTTAAATTCATCATTTAAAGGATGGAAAAAATGTTTTATATATAAATCTAAGCTCGAAATTAAATTTATTTCGAAAATAATTTTAATTAATAATATATTATTTAAAATATTTATAAAAAGAAAAATAAAAAATTAATAGTTTTTGGAGGTGATTTATGAAGGTTATATTCTTACAATATAATTTAGATACATATGGTGGGATTGAAACTGTTAATGCCGCACTTACAAAGAAAATGGTAGAAGACGGCTTAGATGTTAGTTTATTTTGTTTATGGAATACAGGCGCACATGAAAATATTGGATTAGATGAAAAGGTAAAAAAGGTAGTCATTTCAAATAAATATGATCGTCCATCATATAAATTGATGATTAAAAATATATCAAAATTAAAATTAAGTAAGTTTTTTTTGGATGTAAAAAAATTTTTTCAATATGAAATTCATAACATTACTGATTATAAAAATTTAAAAAGAAGACTTAAACTTGAAGAATTTGATTATATAGTAGTAAGTAATTATCAATTAATTAAATGTATTCCTAAAGATAAATTAAATAAAGTTTTAATGCACATGCATACAGGTATCACCTTTTATGAAGAAAATAAAAAATTATTAAATGAGTTACTTCCTTATAATGATAAAATCTATAAATTCATATGGCTTACTGAAAATTCAAAAATGGTAGCGCAGAATCTAGGTTTTACTAATAGCATTTGTATAAACAATCCAGTAAAATTTTTAACTGGTAATAAAAGTAAATTAGATAATAACAAGATAGTATATATTGGTAGATTATCAAGTGAGAAAAGGGTAGATAGATTAATCAATATATTTAATTTAGCAAGTAAAGAAAATAAAAAAATTTCCTTAGAAATATATGCAGTAGGTTATTTAGAAAAGGATATAAAGAAACAAATTAGTGATTTAAATAATCCTAGAATTAAATATTGTGGTGGGACTGATAACTCAAAAGAAGTGTTATTAAATTCTTCCCTTCTTGCTTTGACATCAGTTTATGAAGGACTTTCTATGGTATGTTTAGAGGCTTATGAATGTGGGGTACCTGTAATAGCATTTGATTTTGGTCCTAGTACTAGTGAAACAATAATTGATAAAAATACAGGGTATGTAATAGAAAAGGAAAATGATGAACAATATAAGAATAAACTACTTGAATATTTTAATTTAAATGAAAAAAATAAGAAAGAATTTAGCAATAATACAAAAAAATTTGTAAAAAGATTTGAAGTAGATAACATAATAGAAGAATGGTATAAAATATTAAAATAGGTGATAATTTGAAGGTTAGTGTAATAATTCCAGTTTATAATGGAGAAAAATATTTAGAAAAATGTTTAAATTCTGTAATTAATCAAAGTTATAGGGATTTAGAAATAATAGTAATAAATGACGGATCAGTCGATAATACATTAAACATTTTGAAGGAGTATCAAAAAAAAGATAAGAGAATTATTATTATTGATAAAAAAAATGAAGGCCAAGCTATAGCGAGAAATGTTGGACTATCAAAGGCAACTGGTAAATATGTGACTTTTATTGATTCTGATGATTTTGTTGATTTAAATATGATAAATGATTTTGTAATTACTTCATTAAAATATGATTCTGATGTTGTAGTTTGCAATTTAAGGGGAATAAAAGATAATGGAGATGAATGTCTAATATGTGGATTAAATAAAATCACTCATGATAATAAAATAAATTTTATTTTATCTGATCCAGGTCCATGTGCAAAATTATTTAAATTTAATTTACTAAAAAAAATAAATTTTGAATTTTTGGGTGGACATATATATGAAGATTTAGCAACTATTCCATATATAGGAATATGTACATCGAGAATAAGACATATTGATAAATATTATTATAACTATTTAATACATGATAATTCTACAATGAAGCAAGTAGTATTTAATAATAAACTAAATGATATATTTGATTCACTAGATAATTTAAGTAAATTATTTAATGATCAGTATAGTGATGAACTCGAATATATTTATATTAAACATTTACTACATGATGCTAGCCTAAGATTCTTAAATTTCAAAGAAAAATATGCAAAAAAGTCCTTAAATAAAATAGTAAAAATCATGAAAACGAAATATCCTAAATGGAGAAAAAATAAATATTTAAATTTAATGACTAAGAATGAAATATTATTAACAAAAATTATATATAGGAAATGGTATTTTATGTATGATTTTTATAGGAAGGTAACAAACAAAGTATGAAAAATATATTATTTGTTGTGGATGAGAAGAGAATGGGTGGAGTATCAATTCTTCTTGAAGATATGATGAGATTTATTGATTTAAGTAATAAGAACATAGATATTTTAGTTTTACATAACAATGGAGATAGACTTGAAAATTTGGGAAGCAATATAAATGTTATTTATGGTGGTAAATATTTTGATGCAGTTGATTTAACTATAAAAGAAGTTATAAAAACTAAAAAAATAAGCAAAATATTAAGAAAAGCAATGCTTGTTTTTGATATGAAAACAGGATTAATTAAATATAAAATATTAAGAGAAAGAAAAAAAATATTAAATAAAAAGTATGATATAGAAATTGCTTTTAAAGATGGTTTCACTGCTCTTTTTGTAGCATTCGGTAATACTCCTAAGAAAATACACTGGCTTCACTATGATTATAAAATATCAAATCCAAACGCTAAATATGATAAATTATTTAAAAAGATATTACCAAAGTTTGATGAAATTATTGCTGTATCTGAAGGGGTTATGAATGATTTTAATAATATTTATAGACTTCAAAATAAAACAAGAGTTATACCTAATTTAATAGATATAAATAAAATAATAGAAAAATCAAAATCAACTATTGAAACAAAAAAGAATGATTTAGAAATAATTTCTGTTGGAAGACTTCATTATATGAAAGGTTATGATAGATTTATAGACGCTATTGCTAGATTAAAAAATGAGGGATATTTAAATCATGTAAGTTTTAAAATATATGGTGATGGTCCAGAAAAATTTGGCCTATTAAATAAAATTTTAGATTTAAATTTAAGTCAAATTGTAACATTAGAGGGAAAAACGGATAATCCATATAAATACATGAAAAATGCTGATTTATTTGTATTATCATCAGTATACGAACCATTTGGATTAGTTATAATAGAAGCTTTGACACTTGGTACACCAGTAATTGCAACAGAAAATTCTGCAACTAATAAATTAATAAGAAATAATGTTAATGGACTAATAGTGGAAAATTCAACTGATGGAATATATTTAGGATTAAAGGAAATATTAACTAATAAGGAAAAATTAAAATTATTAAAGTCAAATGCAAAAAAATTTGATTATACAACTGAAAATGAAAAAATAGTAAAAGAACTTGAAGATTTACTTAGATAGGAGATGAAGTATGAAAAAGAAAATTGACTTAGAAAAGATATTAATGATATTCATAATACTACAACCGTTTTTAGACTTTTATTTACTATATTCTGAGCAAGTTACAAATATTTTCAAATTTTCTCCAACAACAATTATAAGAATGACTTTTGTAGCATTCTTTATAATTTATTTAATATTTAAAATAAAATATAATAAAAAATATTTTTGGATATTAGGGTATTTAATATTAATTTTTATTTATTTAATATTTCATATTATTAATTCACTAAACTTTAATATATCTATAGGCGATAATTTAAACTTTTCATATATAACTGAGGCATTTTACTTTATAAGATTAATTATACCTATACTTTTAATATTTATTACATATAAAATAAATATTAAAGATGAAACCTTTAGAAAGTCAATAGTAGTAGTTTCACTAATATGTTCTTTAGAAATAATTATAACAAATATATTTAAAATATCACTTACTTCATATGGTGGTGATAGCTTTATAGCTGGTAATATATTTGATTGGTTTATTAATAGATCTTATACCTTTGAACAGTTAGCAAGTAGAGGATTCTTTTATATGGCAAATCAGGTAAGTGCATTACTTATTATGCTACTTCCAATTAATATTTATTATGCTCTTAGAACTTCTAGAAAAAGTTGTATATTTTCATCTATAACACTATCTTTATCACTTATTATGCTTGGAACAAGGGTAGGAACTTATGGATGGTTTTTGATTTCTTTAGTTGCGTTCATAGTTTGGATATTTTTTGGAATAATTCATAAAAATAAAATTGGAATTACAATAAAGAAGGTTATAGTATATATAATAGTTAATATAATATTAATATTTATATCTTTAAATTCACCACTGATACTTAGACAAACCTTTATAGATTATGAATCATTAGAAAAAGAAAATCTTACAGATGAAATAAATGATAAACTTAACAATTTAAAAACAGATGAGGAAATGAAAAACTTTATAATTCAATATTATGAGCATTACTCAATACCACTTGAATATATAGATGATATATACTCATATAAAAATGATTATAAATTTTGGATTGAGACTATGAAACTTCCATATTCTATACGTGGTGGGAACAGAAATCTAGAAAAATTAATGACTAAGAGAATATATGAATTAAATGAAAACAGTAAAGATAAATTTTTAGGAATGGGATATTCAATATTTAGAAATGCTAAGATTTATATTGAACAAGATTTCATTGTACATTATTATACAATTGGTGTATTTGGCATTATATTATTCTTATTACCATATTTAGCAGTTGCAACATTTGCTATAATTTATATGCTAGTAAAACATAATTTAAAGATGAAACCAACTATTTTATGTATGTCAATTTATATAACTCTTGGTGTTTCTATCTTTAGTGGTCATGTTTTAGATGAATTAATAGTAACTATAATACTTGGATATATAAGTGGTTATCTTTTAACACTAATATTTAATAATGAAAAAAATAAAAGTATAGAATCTAATAATTTTATAAATGATGATTATGATGAAAATAATCCTAAAGTTAGCGTAATTGTACCAGTATATAATGTAGAAAAATATTTAAGAAAATGCTTAGACAGTTTAGTCAATCAAACATTAAAGAATATAGAGATAATCGTTATTAATGATGGAACAAAAGATAATAGTCAGGAGATAATAGATGAATATTCTAAAAAATATAAAAATGTAATCGCTCATAAAAAAGAAAATGGTGGGGTAGCAAATACTCGTAATTATGGATTAAAACGTGCAAAGGGAAAATATATAGGATTTGTAGATAGTGATGATTATGTATCTTTAGATATGTTTGAAAAATTATATAAAAAAGCAATTTCAAAAGATTTTGATGTAGCTATTTGTAATTTAAAATATATTTATGAAACTAAGGCGGTAAATAGATCATCAAATGTAGGACATGATTTAATAGGAAAAGGAGAAATTAAAGATAGTATAGTAAATATATATCCAGTATTATGGAATAAAATTTATAAGAAAAGTTTATTTATAAAAAATAATATTACATTTAAAGAGGGGGTATGGTTTGAGGATGTAGAAATACTACTTAGATTATACCCATATATAAACAGTATTGGATATGTTGAGGATGCTATGTACATGTATTTACAAAGAAGTGGTTCAATAACAAATACATTTGATAAAAGGTTATATAATTATATAGATAATTTTAATGGAATAGTTAAATTTTATAAAAATCGACATATGTTTAGAGAATATAAAGATGAATTAGAATATTCATATGTTAGATATTTATTTGCTACTTTTATAAAGGGTGCTGCTAAATTTAAAGATAAGAAAGAATTTATAAAGGCATGCGATACAGCGATAATAAATGTAAACAGAAATTTTCCAAATTATAAAAAGAATAAATATATAAGAAAATTTAGTTTAAAAAATTTATATTTAAGACATTTTAATAAAAAGCTTGCAAATATTATATATATGATAAGAAAGTAAATGAAATAGAGGTAGTTATGAAAAAAGTAATATTTATATCTTCTACAGGTGGACATTTAAGTGAATTGTTACAGTTAAAGCCATTATTTGAAAAATATGATAGTTATTTAATAACAGAGAAAACTAAATCAACGGTTGGTTTAAAGAAAAAATATAAGCATGTTAATTACTTAGTATACGGTACAAGAGAACATAAATTTACATATTTATTTAAATTTGCATTTAATATATTAAAATCATTTATATTATATATTAAAATTAGACCTAAAGTTATAGTAACAACGGGTACACACACTGCTGTACCTATGTGTTATATAGGAAAGTTATTTAAAAGTAAAATTATTTTTATTGAAACATTTGCAAATAGTAAAACTAAAACAGAATCAGGAAAATATGTATATAAAATTGCGGATACTTTTATTGTTCAATGGGAAAGTATGTTAGAATTATATCCGAATGCTATTTATGGGGGGTGGATATATTGATATTTGTGACACTTGGAACTCAAGATAGAAAATTTGATAGATTGCTTGCAGCTATAGAAAAACAGATTGAAAATAAAGTAATAACTGAAGAAGTAATTGTACAAGCTGGGTGTTCTAGTAACTTTAAATCTAAGTACATGAAAATATTTGATTTAATACCTATGGATGAATTTGATAAATTAATCAGCAAGTGCAATATATTAATAACACATGGTGGAGTAGGGTCTATAATTACAGGGATAAAAAATAATAAAAAGGTAATAGCTGCTGCTAGACTTAAAGAATATGGTGAACATCAAAATAATCATCAACTTCAAATAATAGAAAATTTTGCTAGAGAAGGATATATTTTGCCACTTAATGACTTTGACAGTTTAGATGAAGTTTTAAAAAATGCTAAAAAATTTAAACCAAAAAAATATGAAAGCAATACTGATAACTTTATAAAATTAGTTGAAAAGGAAATAGATAATTGGTAATTTATAATTTAATTCTTAGTATTAAATTAGGATAATTAATAAATTAGTATGTTTTATGGGGATTATATGAAAAAAATATTTAATCAGGAATATTTTAAATATTTAATTGGTATATTTATATTTACATTTATAATGTGTTTACTAACACCTATTACTTGTGATGATTGGGGAAACTATTTAGTTGGT
This sequence comes from uncultured Bacilli bacterium, assembly GCA_910584085.1. GTDB lineage: Bacteria > Bacillota_I > Bacilli_A > RF39 > UBA660 > UMGS1613. Next base: position 52,362 of record CAJTZY010000005.1, read on the forward strand.
AGGAATGGATTAAATTCATCTATTAAAAATGCTATTGATATGTATTCATTTTTGGAAGGAAGAATTGTAAGTAGAATATTTTTAAATTTCTTTACTTACCACAAACTATTATGGTGTATTTTAAATTCCATTCAAATTACAGCTATAATATATTGCTCATATAAAATTATTAATATTAAAAAAAATAAAATAGTATACTTTTTTCCAATACTAAGTATATTATTAGTAAGTTGTCCTTTCTTTGCTCAAACTTATTTATGGTTAGCAGCTAATATGACATATTTGACACCCACATTTTTATCCTTTATAATTTTCACATATTTATATAAAACTGAAAATTATAAAATTAGGTTAGCATATTTTATACCGTTTATGATTATTAGCTTAATAATCCCTATGTTTGTTGAAAATATTGGATGTGCTTATGTTTTTGGATTATTATTGTGGATATGCTATGCAATCTATAAAGAAAAAAGGATTCCTAAAGAGTTAATAATTATGCTAATTTTTTCAGCTATTACATTAATAATAATGTTACTAAGCCCAGGCTCACAACTAAGATTGCAAAGTTGTTGTAGTGTATTTAGCAGATTGAATTTATTTGAAAAGATATTTATTAATATCCCAAATTTTATAAAGTATACTTTAAATAGAAATATTTTTCTTCTAATATTAATGTTAATACCTATAAATCTTTTTATAAAAAATAATATTAAATTCAAATATAAAAAAGTAATTTTAACTATGTTTAATATAATACCTATATTAAGTATTATGCAAAATATAATATATATAATACCAGTAAATACAGTAAATTTAATACCAGTATATGATTGTATATTTACAGTAAGCAAATGGTACTTTATATTTTATTGGATTTTATTTATATTATTATATCTTGTAAGTATATATAAATTAATAAAAAATAAGGATGAAGCTATTAAAACCCTTATATTAGTTATAACTTCTATATCATCTTGTTTAGTTATGTTATTAGTACCTGAGTGGAATGACAGAGTAACAGTGTTTAGTACATTTACTTTGTTATTTACTTCAATAAAATTAATAAATAATCAAATTAATATAAAGTTTGATAAAAGTTTCAAAATAATATTTATTATAGTTATAATATATTACAGTTTAATTTTTGTTTATAATTTTATATTTGATATGAGGAGGAAAAATCAAATAAATCAAATTATTGATTCTAATGAAGAAATAATTTATTTGTATCAAAATAAATCTAATATGCTTTGGGGATATGAACCATGGGATGAATATCATGATAAAGTATTTAAATTATATTATGGAATAGATGAAAATGTTAAAATAGAAATTCATACACCAACTATTAAAGAGTTATATAAATTCATTGTATTTGGTAAGTATAGGAGGTAAAATTTAAAATGGAAAAAATATCAATTATAGTGCCTTGCTATAACGAGGAAACTTCATTACCAATATTTTATGAAGAAATTACTAAAGTATCTAATAAGTTGAATGAGATTGTTTTTGAATATTTATTTGTAGATGACGGTTCTAAAGATAAGACTTTAGAAATATTAAAAGGATTATGCAAAAAGGATAATCGTGTTAGATATATATCACTTTCTAGAAATTTTGGTAAAGAGGCAGCCATGTATGCTGGATTTGAAAATTCAACTGGTGATTATGTCGCAGTTATGGATGCAGATTTACAAGATCCTCCATCACTTTTGCCAACAATGTTAAAAGTAATAAAGGAGGATGGATATGATTGTGTAGCAACAAGGAGAGTAACTAGAAAAGGTGAGCCAGTAATTAGAAATCTTTTTGCGAGATTATTTTATAAAATAATTAATAAAATATCAAAAACTGATATAGTGGATGGTGCGAGAGACTATCGTCTTATGAAGAGAAAAATGGTAGATTCTATATTGTCAATGAAAGAGTATAATCGTTTTTCAAAGGGAATTTTTGGATGGGTTGGATTTAATACAAAATGGATAGAATATGAAAATATTGAAAGGATTGCTGGTGAGACAAAGTGGAGTTTTTGGAAACTATTTTTGTATTCAGTTGAGGGGATAACTGCTTTTTCAACTGCTCCGTTGGTTTTAGCCTCTATATTTGGTATACTTTTTATATTTATTTCAATTATAGTTATAATATTCATTATTGTTAAAACCTTAGTTCTTGGTGATCCAACAAATGGGTGGCCAAGCTTGGTATGTATTGTCTTTTTTGTGGGAGGTATTCAACTATTTTCAACGGGGATTATTGGCCAATACCTGTCAAAAACATATCTTGAAACAAAGAACAGACCAATTTATATAGTTAAAGAAACTGAAAAAGATAATGAATAAAGTTAATAAGCATATAATATAATAAAAGTAAATATACTTTTTACTATTTTTTATAAAAAATGCTTAATTTGACAAAAAAATGTAAATTTGTTATAATTGTTTGTATCGATGGCACATTATTCTAGTCATTAAATTTATTATGAAGACGGGGCTAAAAATCCGTTAAAGAGCATATCGATGAAACTTCTTGTGCTTGCTTTTATCGCCCAGATAGGGGTGAGTGCTGGAAATGAGAGTGTTGGGCGTCCATAATGGCATATGTAAATGACCCACCACTCGTGGAGACCTATTCTTGTGTTTTGCCTATACGTTTTTACTGATGGACTTTATACGAAATAGGATTAAACCTACCAAGTGATGAAAGTTGCGGGTAGCGTAGCTTGTCTTGAGTGAGTAATTGGGATAGTTGATTAAACGATTCGGTAAGTTTATAGCTAGAACCTCCAGGATCGCAATTTGAAATATTACTTGCAAAAAAGAATTAATAATAAATAAATGGTGAGGAAATCTTCTAGAGTGTTGTTAGTATAGGATTGCAGTGCGTACTAAGTGGCAATCAAGTAGTATATTAGGTGACTATATACTGGATTTTTTAAAGGGGAACCGCTTTATTGGTAACGATAAGTAAAATCTAGGGAAAACCAACTTGACCTATGACGTAAAGTTAACTATACTAACGCCATCATAAATTAAAGGCTTATGCCTTTTTATTTTTTTTAAAATTATGAAAAAAATATGATAATTTTATAATTTTATTGATATAAATTTTTAAAAATGTTAAAATTAATTATAGGAGTGATATTATTATGTATAGTTTATTTACAATATTTTTACCTAGTGTATTAGGTTTAAAAATTATTGATCATTTAAATCCAAAATTAAAAATAAAAGATTTGATAATTTATTATTTTTTATTAGTTTTAATTTCAAATATTTTATGTATTGGTGTTGATTTACTATTAAATAACTTTGAAGAAAGTTTAGTTATATATATTTCAGAACATTTGGGCTTTGCATTTAAATATCTATTGTTTTCGACAGTTGTAAATTTCTTTTTGGGCTTTGCTTTCAGCATACTTATAAAAAATTTTAGTATATCATTAGAGGTAAAAAATGAAACAAAAAATAGGAAAAGTAATTAAATATTTATTTCTATTTCTATCATTTATTATATTATTTTTGTCAATATATATAAAAATAAATTTTAATGATGTATCCTTCGAACAATTAATATATAGTACACTAACAAGTGAAGGAACAAGTTCTGATGTAATTACTAAGGGTGCTGTATTTGTTTTAATTGGCGTAGTAATAACATTAGTAGTAATTAATATTTTAAAATTATTAATAAAGAAATATTTAATAAAAAATAAAAAGAATATTCAAGTATATATAACGTTTAAATATAAAGCAAAAAAAATAAAATTCGATTTATCTAAAAAAACAACTTTTAGAAAAATTATTTTATTTACACTAATAATTATTTTAATAATATTTATCTCTTTACATTTAATAGGAGCAGATGAATTTATAAAATCACAACTTTCTAAAACAGAAATTTTTGATGAATATTATGTAGATTCCAAAGATGTTAAAATTGAATTTCCAGAAAAAAAGAAAAACTTAATATATATTTATGTAGAATCACTTGAAATGACTAATGCTTCTTTGAAAAATGGTGGTTTACTTGAAAAGTCATATATACCAAATTTAGAGGCTTTAGCTCTTTTGGAAGATAATATTAATTTTAGTAATACAGATAAACTTGGAGGAGCTTTAACACTATCAGGTACTGGATGGACTGCTGCTTCTATGATTGCACAAACATCTGGAATACCACTTAAAGTTTCTATTGATGCAAATAGTTATCAAAATTATGGGGAATCGTTTCCAGGTATATATAATTTAGGTGATATTTTAAAGGATAATGGATATAGTAATTATTTATTAATTGGTTCAAAGGCAGAATTTGGAGGAAGAAAAGATTATTTTTCATATCATGGAGATTATAATATTTATGATTATCACTATGCGGTTGATAATAAATGGATTGATGAGAATTATTATGTATGGTGGGGATACGAGGATAAAAAATTATATGAATTCGCTAAGAATACGTTAATTGATATATCTTCTAAGGAAGAACCATTTAATTTTACAATGCTTACCGCAGATACTCATTTTACAGATGGATATTTAGATAGTTCATGTGAAAAAGTATTTGATAAACAATACCCTAATACATTTTATTGCGCTGATAAAATGTTAAATGAGTTTTTAAATTGGTTAAAGGAACAGGATTTTTATGACAATACAACAATAATTATAACTGGAGATCATTTAACTATGCAACAAGATTTTTATTCAGGAAAAGATAGTAATTATGATAGAAATGTTTATAATGTATTTATAAATTCAGAGATTCAGCCAATTAATTCTAAAAATAGATTATTTTCAGTTTTAGATATGTTTCCAACGACTTTGGCTGCACTTGGAGTTAAAGTAGATAGTGATAGACTAGGGCTTGGAACCAATTTATTTTCTGATAAACCTACACTTATTGAGAAATTGGGATATGAATATTTAGAAAGTGAAATAAAAAAGAAATCTTTCTTTTATGATAATTACTTACTTGGAAATACTTACTATGAAATGCAAAAGAGACCAAATCTTATATTACCAGGTTAAACTACTTTAAGTAGTTTTTCTTGTATAAAAAATAAAACTATGATATATTAGTATAGGTGATAGAGTGAAAAAGAAAATAATTATAATTATTTTATGTTTAATATTATTAGGTTTTGTTATTACAATGCTAATATTAAAATATAATGATGAAAAAGTTAAACAAGAAAGACAAAGAAAAATAGATAATGATAATAAAATAATTAATGAAATTAAAAGTTATTATCATGAGTTTGCATTAACTACAAAAGAGACAAAACTATATAAAATGGATCAAAATAACTTTATTGAAAATGGTACTATTAATAAAGACATTCCTTTAGTATTAACTAAAGACGAAAATATTACAGTAGATACAAAATATTTTTATATTTCAGACCTAGATTCTTATATATATTATAAGGATGTTGCTGAGGGAAGTAAAATAGATAAAAGTGATAGGTATAAAAATTATATATATTTTAATAATAATATAACTACAAAGGATATAACAAAATTTTATGATAAAGATGGTAATTACTTGTATACTTTAAATAAGTCTTTTGATTTTAAAGTATTAGTAAAAGATACTGATAGATATGGAATAGTATTCAATGATGAATTATTATACATAAAAAATGAAGATGTGGAAAAAATATATGAGAATAATAATAATCAAAGTAATAAAAATAAGGTAAAAACTTTAACTTATCACTTTATATATAGTCCAGAATATACAAAATGTGATCAATCCATATGTTTTAAATTAAGTCAGTTTGAAGAACATTTAAAATATTTAAAAGAAAATAATGGTTTTGCTTTAACATTAGAGGAACTTGAATTGTATATAGATGGTAAAATTAATATTCCAGAAAAAAGTATTGTACTTACAATAGATGATGGAACTATTATTAATCCACAAGGGGTTATTGAACTACTTGAGAAGTATGATATATATGCTACTATATTCCTAATAACATCATGGGCTGATCCAAATGATTTTAAATCTACGCATCTTGCCTTAGAGTCACATACGCATAATATGCACAATCAATATGAGTGTGCAGGATATGGTAGTCAGGGTGGCGGAATTCTTTGTTTATCAGAAGAAAAGGTTTTAGAAGATTTAAAAAAGAGTCAGGAACTAGTTGGTGGTAGTAAATATTTTGCGTATCCTTTCTTTGATTTTAATGATAGAGCTATTTCTTTATTAAAAAAAGCTGGATTTCATATGGCATTTATTGGTCAATCTTTAACCGATGGGTATTCATATCCAAATAAAACTGATAAGTTTAAAGTACCTAGAAAAACTATTTTTTCAGATACTACTATGGATGAATTTATATCTTATTTACAATAGGAGCAAATATAATTTGTTCCTTCTTTTCATATTGTTAAATTCTTTATTTTATGTTATACTTTACTATAGGTGATGCTATGCATAATGAATTTGATAATAATTCTATGTCAGATGATTTTATGGATATAGATAAAAAGAACAAAAAAATTAATAAAGATTATATAGTTGTTGTAATACTGTATGCTATATTAGTTATATTAGTTATATTTTTTATTATAGGATTAAAAAAACAAAAAGATACTATATTAAATAATCCAAATAATAATGATACAAATATAAATGATTTTAATAACAATGATAATACATATGATGATAATTATAATGACAATTTTGATAATGATCCGTTTATCCCAACCCCAGATATTAATATAGATAGTAATATAAATAACAGTTGAGTTGATAATAGTAGTTTTTTATATAGGTTGAGGTTTTATGAAAAAAAATGTAAAAAATAAAAATTTAGTAGATTATGGTTGGATTATTAAAATAGTAATTGCCTCTTTTACAATATCTGTAACATTTAGTTTAATATCTGAAACGGCTATACCAAATGTAAATATTATTATAGGTATACTACTTGCTTTAATATTTATTTTAGTTGGTGTAATATTTGATATGGTTGGAGTTTCCGTTGCTGCAAGTGATGAATCAATATTTCATTCAATGGCTTCTAGGAATGTAAGTGGCGCTAAAATGGCAGTTAGGCTAAAGAAAAATGCAGATAAGGTATCAAGTTTTTGCAATGATGTAGTAGGAGATATCTGCGGAATTATTTCTGGTTCAACAGGAACGGTAATAGCCATTAAAATAGTTGAAAAGTTTCATTTCAATTCTTTACTTATAACACTTATAATTATGGGAATTATTTCGGCACTTACAATAGGTGGTAAGGCAATGGTAAAAGGTTTTGCAATGAATAAGAGTAATGATATATTATTTAAATTTGCTAAAATAATTAGTATTTTTAGTAGAAATAGAGGTTAAATATGAAAAATAAAGGATTTACATTAATTGAACTTTTAGGTGTTCTTATTATACTAGCAGTTATATTTGTACTTGTATTTCCAAGTGTTAAAGATATTGTAGATACAAGCAAGGATACTACGAATCAAAAGCAGATAAATAATATATTAAATGCTGCATATGACTGGACACTTAAAAATACTAATTACTTACCTGATAAAGATTCAAAAGTATTTATAACATTAGGTGAACTTAAAATGAATGGTTTGGTAGATTCAAACATAATTGATATTTCTACTAGCGAGCTTTATTCTGATGATTTAGTTGTAAGTATTAGTAATGTAGGTCCAAATTATAAAGATAAAAATAAATATACAAAATTAAATGGTAATTATCTTTATAAATTAGAAGTAGATCTTATGTCATCCGATGAATATGAAAGTAAGAAACCAACTATAATTTTAAGTGGTTTGACTGCAAATTCAACTGGTGATTATGTATCTACTATTGATATAAATACGGAATTTAAAGATGTAAATTATATTGCAACATCATTTGATGGAGCTGATTTAACTGATAAAGTTATAATAAATATTTTATATGGAGATAAACTTGTAGAAAAAATTTATACAAACACTGCAGGAATTTATCATATTAATTATACAGTTATTGATGAACTTGGGTATGCTACAACTGTTACAAGAAATGTTATAGTAACTGACAATTTAGGTCCTGAATTAACTATTCCAGAATTTACTAATATAACATCAGATATATTAGAGTATGATTTAATGAAAGATGTTACATGTAGCGATAATAGTGGTAAATGCGATATAACATATATGGGTGAAATAAAATTTGGGACACTTGGTAAATATATAATTGAATATACAGCAAAAGATCCAAGTGGAAATACGACTGTTCAAAAAAGAGTTATAACAATAGAATAATTAGTTATTTCATTAAAAATAAACCTTTTTAGGCTTATTTTTTTGACTTTGATTTGAAATTTATGCTATAATGGGATAGGTGAATAGATATGGTAAAATATGATGAAAACTCAATTAAAATATTAGAAGGGCTTGAAGCAGTTAGAAAAAGACCAGGTATGTATATTGGTTCAACTGATAAAAGAGGTCTTCATCATCTAGTATGGGAAATTGTTGATAATGGAATAGATGAAGTTATTAATGGTTTCGGTAAAAAAATCAAAATAATATTACATAAGGATCACAGTGTAAGTGTTGAAGATGAAGGACGCGGTGTTCCTGTTGGAATGCATGCATCAGGAAAAAGTACACCAGAAGTAATATATACAGTGCTTCATGCAGGTGGCAAATTTGAAACTGGTGGATATACAGTATCAGGTGGGCTTCATGGCGTTGGTGCGAGTGTAGTTAATGCTTTAAGTAAATGGATGGAAGTAACTATAAAAAAAGATGGTTATGAATACTTTATTAGATTTAAAAATGGTGGAGAAGTAGATATTCCACTTACTAAAAGGGATAAAACAAGTAAAACGGGTACTAAGGTTAGATTTATGCCTGATGATTCTATATTTTCCACTACTAATTTTTCATTTACTACTATATGTGAAAGAATGCAAGAAAGTGCCTTCTTACTTGAAGGACTTACCGTAGAAGTTACTGATGAAGAAGATAATAAACATGAGAGTTTTTGCTACGAAAATGGGCTTAAAGCTTTTGTAGAATATATTAATGAAGATCAAAATGAATTACACAAAGCAATGGTATTATCAGGTATTAAAGAAAAAATAGATGTTAAGGTTGCATTTCAATATACAGAAAGTTATTCAGAAAATATAATATCATTTGTAAATAATGTTAAAACTAGTGATGGTGGAACACATGAAGTAGGATTTAAAACTGCTATTACAAGAGTATTTAATGAGTATGCAAGGAATAACGGATATTTAAAAACTAAAGATAAGAATTTAGAGGGACCAGATACAAGAGAAGGTCTTACTGCAGTAATAAGTTTAAAAATACCAGAGGAATTATTACAATTTGAAGGGCAAACTAAGGGAAAACTTGGTACACCTATCGCTCGTCAAGTTGTTGATAGCATAGTATCAGAAAAATTAGCATTCTTCCTTGAAGAAAATAAAGCAATTGCTACTTCTATATTAAATAAAATGTTAAAAAGTAGAAATGCAAGAGAGGCTGCACGTAAGGCTCGTGATGAAGCTCGTAATGGTAAAAAGAAAGATAAAGGAGAAAGAACTATAAGTGGTAAACTTACTCCTGCACAAAGTAAAAATCCTAGTATAAATGAACTATTCCTTGTCGAAGGGGATTCAGCTGGTGGTAGTGCGAAAACTGGAAGAGATAGAAAATATCAAGCAATCTTACCACTTAGAGGTAAAGTTTTAAATACTGAAAAGGCATCACTTGAAGAAGCTTATAAAAATGAAGAAATTAATACCATGATATATGCTATAGGAGCTGGAGTTGGATCTGATTTTGATGTTAAAGATAGTAATTATGATAAAGTAATAATTATGACAGATGCCGATGTTGATGGATCTCATATTCAAATATTACTTTTAACATTCTTCTATAGATATATGAAACCTTTAATAGAAGAAGGACACTTATATATAGCTATGCCACCTTTATATAAAATAGAATGTGGCAAAGAAGGAGAATATGCTTGGACTGAAGAAGATAGAAAAAATTTACTTGAAAAATATAAAGGTAAACAAACTAAAACACAAAGATATAAAGGTTTAGGAGAAATGGATGCTACACAACTTTGGGAAACTACAATGGATCCTAAAACTCGTAGTTTAATTAAAGTAAGTATAAGTGATGCTGCACTTGCAGAAAAGCGTGTTAGAGTACTTATGGGTGATAAAGTTGATCCTAGAAAAGAATGGATAGAAGAAAATGTTGAATTCTCACTTGAGGATAATTATAAAATAAGTTAAATATATAGAGGTAAAAATATATGAATGAAAAAAAAGAAGCAATAAAATTAATAGATATGTTATATAGAGATTTATATAAAAGTGATGAAATAATACATCATGGTACAGGAAATATAACTGAAAAATTTAAAAATATAGAATCATATATAGATACACTAGAAAGAACACATAATAGTAAATATATAAACTATTTAAAAAAAGGATATTATGATAGATATGTAATAAAAAGAGAAAATATTCCTGAAAGTTATTATAAAATGCAACAACAAATTGCTTTAGATAGAGGATATGGACATATTGAAATTACAGAAGGTATGAAAAAAGAATATCAAAATATAATAATAGATGATCAAAAGAAAAGATTAGATTTATGGTTAGATTATTTACTTAGTGAAGATGCAAAATATCCATTTTGGGCAAAATATTGGGCATTTCAAGGGATGTTAAGCCTTGGAAAATATGATAAAAAAAGTGGTAAATATACAAAAAGAACGGAAACAACAGTAGAACCTTTTGCAGATTTAAATAGAGAGGCACTAGCTATATCAATAGATTCAATGCAAAAAATATTAAGAAAAGAAAATTTAAATGATAAAGAACTAGAAAATATAGTAAAAAATGGATCATTTAGTAAAATATATACTTATATCCTATCAAATATATTAAATAACAATAAAAATATAATAAAAAGTGATGAAGGTAAATGGGTAAAATATGATCAAGGAAGTGATCATATGCCACTTGTAAAATCACTTCAGGGATATAATACAGGATGGTGTACTGCAGGAGAGTCAACAGCAAAAACTCAACTTGCTGGAGGAGACTTTTATGTATATTATACACTAAATGAAAAAGATGAATATAAAGTACCAAGAATAGCAATCCGTATGGAGGAAAATAAAATAGGAGAAATAAGGGGAATAGCAGTACATCAAAATATGGAATCTAATATGGAAAAAGTTGTAGAAGAAAAGATACAAGAATTTCCAGATAGAGATGAATATAAGAAAAAAGTAAACGATATGGAAATGCTTACATATATATATACAAAATTTCAAAACAATGCAGAATTAAGTAAAGAAGACCTAAGATTTGTATATGAAATAGATAGTAAAATATTAGGATTTGGATATCAAAAAGATCCAAGAATAGATGAAATAAAAAATAAAAGAAATAATAAAAAAGATTATGCAAAAATATTTGATATAAGAGAGAATGAAGTCGCACTTACACTAAGTGAATGGGATTTTAATCCAAAAAAATATAAAGCATTAATAACAAATTTATATTTTGATAGTTTAAAGAGTATTAATGGTTTTGTCTTACCACAGTATATCGTCGGTGATTTATATTTAAATAGATTAATAAGTACTGAAGGTTTAGTTTTACCACAAAGTATCGGTGGAAGTTTATTTTTAAATAGCTTAAAAAGTGCTGAAGGTCTAGTTTTACCACAAAGTATCGGTGGAAGTTTATATTTAAATAGTTTAAAAAGTGCTGAAGGTTTAGTCTTACCACAAAGTATAGTTGGAATTTTAAATTTAAGTGGCTTAACGAGTGCTGAGGGTTTAGTCTTATCACAAAGTATAGTTGGAAGTTTAAATTTAAGTGGATTAACGAATGCTGAAGGTCTAGTTTTATCACAAAGTATAGTTGGAAGTTTAAATTTAAGTGGATTAACAAGCACAAAAGGTTTAGTTTTACCACAACATATAGTTGGAAGTTTATATTTAGGTGGATTAACAAGTGCTAAAGGTTTAGTCTTACCACAAAGCATTGGTGGAGGTTTAGATTTAAGCGGATTAACAAGTGCTAAAGGTTTAGTCTTACCACAGAGTATCGGTGGATATTTATATTTAATTGGATTAACAAGTACTGAAGGTTTAGTCTTACCACAAAGTATCGGTGAAAGTTTATATTTAAGTGGATTAACGAGTGCTGAAGGTCTAGTTTTACCACAACATATAGTTGGAAGTTTAAATTTAAGTGGATTAACGAACGCTGAAGGTCTAGTCTTACCGCAAAGCATCGGTGGAAGTTTAAATTTAAGTGGATTAACGAGTGCAGAAGGTTTAGACTTACCACAAAGCATCGGTGGAGATTTAAATTTAAGTGGATTAACAAGTGCTGAAGGTTTAGTCTTACCACAAAGTATAGGTGGAAGTTTATATTTAAGTGGATTAACAAGTGCCGATGGTTTAGTCTTACCAGATAATTTTGATTTAGATAAACTAATTTGTTCAGATGAAGTAAAACAACAATTAATTGAAAGAAGAAATAGAATAAATAATATAATAGGTGTAGATGTTAATGAAATAGATGAAAATAAAAAATCCTTAAGATAGAAGGAGTGAAGTATGAAAAAGAATGATGAAACTAAAGAAGTATTAGGGCGAATTTATGATTACACTCTTGAAGAAATTATGGGAGAAAGATTCGGAGAATATGCTAAAGACATAATTCAGAATCGTGCTATTCCAGATGTTAGAGATGGACTAAAGCCCGTTCAAAGAAGAATTCTATATGCTATGTTTAGAGATAGAAATACTTATGATAAGGCACATAAAAAGAGTGCTACTGCAGTTGGAAATGTAATGGGTCATTATCACCCACATGGTGACTCTTCAATATATGAAGCTATGGTACATATGAGTCAGTGGTGGAAACAGAATGAATGTTATATTGATATGCATGGAAATAATGGTTCTATGGATGGTGATGGGGCTGCAGCTATGCGTTATACTGAGGCACGCCTATCTAAAATAAGTGGTGAACTATTAAAGGATATAGATAAAGATACAATAGAATGGGCACCAAACTTTGATGATACATTATATGAACCAATAGTTTTACCTGCAAAATATCCCAATTTACTTGTAAATGGAGCTAAGGGAATATCTGCTGGATATGCAACTGAAATCCCACCACATAACCTTGGTGAGGTAATTGATGCAACAATTAAAAGAATAGATAGTCCAAACAGTAGATTAGAAACAATTTTAGAAATAGTAAAAGGGCCAGATTTCCCAACAGGAGCAGTAGTAGAGGGTAAAAAAGAAATAATTGAAGCTTTAACTAAGGGTAGAGGAAGAGTAGTAATACGTTCTAAATATGAAATAGTAGAAGATAAGAAAAATAAACAAGTAATTATTCATGAAATTCCATTTGAAGTTAATAAAGCATTATTAGTTAAAAAGATATCAGATATAATCTATGATAAGAAAATAGATGGTATGATAGAAATAAGAGATGAATCAGATAGAGAAGAGAAAGTTAGAATAGCTATAGATCTTAAAAAAGATGCTGATGTAGATAATATACTTAATTATTTATTTAAAAATACAGAACTTCAGATAAGTTACTCTTATAATATGGTTGCTATTGTAAATAGAAGACCAATGATAGTAGGAGTTATGGAGATAATTGATGCATATATCGCTCATCAAAAAGAAGTAATAACTAGACGTACTAAATTTGATTTAGAACATGCAAAGGCACGTATGCATATTGTTGAGGGACTTATAAAAGCACTCGATATATTAGATGAAGTAATACATACAATAAGATCTAGTAAAAATAAAAGTGATGCTATAAAAAATCTAGTTGAAAAGTATGAATTTAGTGAACTTCAGGCAGAAGCAATAGTTAATTTACAACTTTATAGATTAACTAATACTGATGTTGATGTTTTAAAAGAGGAACAAGCTAACTTACTTAAAGCAATAGAAATTCTTGAGGGAATCCTTAAAGACGAAGAAAAACTAAAAGGTGTTATGAAGGCTGAACTTAGAAGTATAAAAAACGAGTATGCAACTCCTCGTAAAACAGAAATAAGAGATGAAATAACTGAAATAAAAATTGATACAACAGCTATGATACCTAAAGAAGATTGTATAGTAGTAGTTACTCGCGATGGTTATGTTAAAAGAGTATCAAAGAGAAGCTATGCAGCTACTGAAGACAAGACAGGATTAAAAGAACAAGATTATGTTATAGGCATGTATGAAGTAAATACTATGGATACAATTTTAATGTTTACTGATATTGGAAATTACTTATTTGTTCCAGTACATGAAATTCCTGATATGAAATGGAAAGATTTGGGTAAACATATAAGCAATATAATAAAGATAAATCCAGAAGAAAATATAATTGATTCGATTGCTGTAACTGATTTTAATACTGATAAGTATATTACTGTATTTACTAAAAATGGTATGATTAAAAGAACTTTAATTAGTGATTTAAAGGCAAGTCGTTATACAAAACCAATGCCATATATTAAATTAAAAGATAACGATATAGTTGCAAATATTTCATATAATATTGGAACAGATGTATTTATAACAACACATAATGGATTTGCCCTTAAATTTGATATAAATGAGGTTCCAATACTTGGAAGTCGTGCTGGTGGAGTTAAAGGAATAAGTCTTAAAAATGATGTAGTTGCAAGTGGTAGTGTAATAAATATAGAAGATGAATACGTTTCTATAGTAACTTGTAAAAACACGGGAAAAAGGGTAAAACTTGATGAATTTGAAAGAATTTCCAGAGCACGTAAAGGTATTCAAATTATTAGGGATGTTAAAACCAATCCATATTACATATTAAAATCATTTGTAATTAATTCAAGACATAATATAGGCCTAAAGTTTAAGGAAGATATTGAAATAATTAAATTAACAGAACTTCCAATTGCTGATAGACATTCAACAGGTACAAGTCTTTCAAAACATAATATACTTGAAGTATTTATTGAAAAAACCTTAGAAAATCCTAAGGATGAAATTCAAGATAAACCACAGATACAAACTGAGACTAAAGAAATCCAAAAAGAAAATATTTCTTTAGAAAGTATTGACCAAAGAATGATGACTATTGATGATTTTTTAGATGATATAGATTTAAAGGACGAGTAATTATTCGTTCTTTTTATTAAAATAAATAAAAGGCTTGCATATATTAACCTAATAGGTTATAATATATATAGAAAGAAGGACTATATGGTAATCATTAAAAGTAAACAATATAAGAAAAATCATAAAAAATATATATTGTCTAAGCACCTAGATAATGAAGAACTTAGAATATTAAATATAGAAAACCTAATTATAAATTCAAAAAATTTGCAAGGTTTAATAAATAGTCCTTATAAAAATATTTATCATATAGAACAAAAACACGGCAATTTAAAAGAGTATTATACAGCACGCATCAATAGTAAAATAAGATTAATTATGAAACCAGTTGGAAAATATCCATATAATACTTTAGAAATAGAAAAAATAGAATTTTTAGATATAGATACTAATCATTATGGGGAGGGATAGTATGAATGGATTTGGAAGTATGTTAAAAGATTACCTAGAATATTATAAAATATCTCAAACAGATTTTGCGGATAGGCTTGGAATATCAAGTAAACATATGAATGAAATATTAAATGGAAATACAAATATTTCAGAAGAAATTATGCTTGCAATTAGCTTAATAACAGATATTGACATAAATTTAATCTTTTATGTAGAAAATAAGAAAAGAATATATGAAAAGTTATATAAAAAGTTTAAAACAGAGAAAGAAATAAAAAACTTTTTAAATAGCTACTATATAAACGATATGTATAAAAAAGAATGGATTGTTTTAAAGGATAAAGAATCTTATGTTCAAAATACTATGGATTTATTAGATTACTTAAGTGTTAAAGATTTTGATGTATTTGAAAATTATTTGAATAAAAGAATTCTATACAAGAAAAGTAATTCAGCAAATATAAAAAAAATATATTTATGGATAAAACATTGTGACAAATTGATTGAAAATCAAAGTGTAAATGAATATAACAGTTCAAAATTAGATTCCCTCTTAAACGAGTTAAAAAATGAAAGAAATAATAAATTTAATGAGAAAAAATTAATAAAAATTTTTAATAAATATGGAATATATTTATCTATAGAAGATGCCCTAGATGGAACAAAAATTAGAGGATGCATGATGGTAAAAGGAACTAATCCAACAATATATATAACTAAATTGCTAAAGGAAAAATCAAGTTTTTATTATACATTATATCATGAAATAAGTCACATTAAATCTGATTACAATAAAGCAAAAAGTAGAATAATTATAGATGAGGAATTAGATGAGGTTGAGAAAAAAGCTGATGAATTCGCACTCAATCAAATGATTGATAATGATATATGGAAAGAAATTCTGAATAATTACGATAATAAAGAAAATATATGTAAACAGAATCTAATAC
>CAJTZY010000005.1:68918-87917 GCA_910584085.1 uncultured Bacilli bacterium
TCTTTGTTTTTTATATGGTAGATTAGCACATGAAAATTATATTAAATATTCAAGTAAGGAATATAATGAGCATAGAGAAAAAATATATTAATTTACTTATTAAAATATAAATGGTATAATATTTTAGGTGATAGCATGAATCAGGCACTTAAAGATAAACTATTATTACTACCAATGCAGCCAGGATGTTACCTTATGAAAAATAAAGATGGTATTATAATATACGTTGGTAAAGCTAAGAAATTGAAAAACAGAGTTAATTCATATTTTAGAGGTAAACATTATGGTAAAACAGCAAAACTTGTTAGTGAAATAGTAGATTTTGAATATATAGTAGTAAATAGTGAAATAGAATCACTAATACTTGAAATAAATTTAATAAAAAAATATGATCCAAAATATAATATACTTTTAAGAGATGATAAGAGTTATCCATATATAGAACTTACTGATGACGAGGTTCCAACATTAAAGGTAATAAGAAATATAAATAGAAAAAGAAAAGCTAAATATTTATATGGTCCATATCCAAATGTAACAGCTGCTAGAAATACAGTAAATTTACTAAATAGAATATACCCGCTTAGAAAATGCAATACATATGAAAAAAGACCATGCTTATACTTTCATATAGGAGAATGCATGGGTTATTGTGCCCATAATATAGAAAAGTCTAAAATAATTGAAATGAAAACTGAAATAATAAAATTTCTTAAGGGAGATCACAGTATTGTTACAAATAAGTTAAAAGAAAAAATGCAGTATGAAAGTTCTTTATTACATTTTGAAAAAGCAAAAGAATATAAAGAACTATTAGATTACATTAATATAACTTTAACAAATCAAGAGGTAGAACTTAAAGATAATGTAGATAGAGATATTTTTGGGTTTTACTTTGATAAGGGTTATTTAAGTATACAAGTATTTTTTATTAGGAGTTCTAAAATAGTTGAAAGAAAGTCTAAAATATTTGATATAGTAGATAGTGTTGAAGAAGAACTTACAAGATACATTGCTAGATTTTATACTAGTTTAAATAAACCTAAAGAAATACTAGTGCCAAATATAGTAGATGAAAAAATACTAAGTGAATATCTAGAATTGAATGTAAGAAAACCGGTTAAGGGTGAAAAATTAAAATTAGTTAATATGGCATGTGATAATGCGAAAATATCACTTAATGAAAAATTTGAACTTATAAAAAAAGATGAAGAAAAGACAATAGGTGCTTGTGAAGAATTAAGGGATATATTAAAATTAGAAAAATTATCTAGAATAGAAATATTTGATAATGCTCACCTTTTTGGAACATATAATGTATCTGGAATGGTTGTATTTATTGATGGCAAACCAAGTAAAAATAATTATAGAAAATTTAAAATAAGTATAGATACTAATGATGATTATGGAACCATGAGGGAAGTTATATATAGAAGATATTTTAGAGTATTAAAAGATAATCTTGAAAAACCAGATTTAATAATAGTAGATGGTGGTATTGGGCAAATCAATGTTGCACGTGATGTTATAAATAGTTTATGTTTAGATATTCCTGTTGTTGGACTTAAAAAAGATGATAAGCATGCAACAAGTGCGCTACTCGCACATACTCCTATAGAGGAAGTGGAAATAAATAAAAGGAGTAATTTATTTTATTTACTTGAAAGGATGCAAGATGAAGTACATGAATTTACAATAAATTACCACAAACAAATAAGAAGTAAGGGCTCACTTTCTAGTATTTTAGATAATGTAGAAGGTATTGGAGATAAAAGAAAAAAAGAACTTTTAAAAAAATATAAAACTATAAGTAAAATGAGTGAGGCAACGATTTTAGAACTTTCAGATATTTTACCTTCATTAGTCGCACAAAATTTGTATAACTTTTTGAAAGAATATAAACAGTAATATTAAGTAACAATATTTTCATATAAAATAATACTTAAGAAGTCAAAAAGTGATTTCTTTTTTATATAATTTTTGATATAATTATTGAGGAGTTGATTTTATGAAACTTAGTAATTCATTTTTTTATACATTAAGGGAAGATGTAAAGGATGAAGAGTCTACTAGCGGAAATTTACTAGTTAAATCAGGAATGATAAAAAAAACTAGTAATGGTATTTATACATTTATGCCACTTGGACTTAAAGTATTGCAAAATATAGAAGAAATAGTTAGAGAAGAAATGAATATGGCAGGTGCTCAGGAATTAAAAATGCCACAGCTTTTACCACAAGATGTTTTTGAGGCAAGTGGGAGACTGAATAATTTTGGGGCAAGTATGTTTAAATTAAATGATAGATATTCTAGACCACTCGCACTGGGACCAACACATGAAGAATTATTTGCAATTGCAGCTGGACAAATGATTAGAAGTTATAAAGATATGCCTTTTAATCTATATCAGATTGGAAATAAATATAGGGATGAAGTTAGACCAAGATTAGGACTTATACGTGTTAGGGAATTTATTATGAAAGATGCATATAGTTTTGATAAAGATTTAGAAGGATTAGATGAGGCCTATAATAAAATGTTTGTTGCATACAATAATATATTTAATAGAGTAGGATTAAAATATAAAATAGTAAAAGCTGATACTGGAGTTATGGGAGGATTTTTATCAGAAGAGTTTCAAGCACTTACAGATACTGGAGAAGATATTTTAGTTTTATGTGATAAATGTGATTATTCTTCTAATATAGAAATATCAGAATGTAAAACTTTAGATAGTGCTGAAGAGGAGAAAAAATTAGAACTTGTAGAAACATTAAATTGTAAATCTATTGATGAAGTATGTGAATACCTAAAAATTGATAAAAAACATACTGTAAAGGCACTCCTTATGAATGTTAATGAAGAACTTGTAATATTCTTTATTAGAGGAGATAGGGAATTAAACGAGTCTAAAGTATGTAAATTACTTAAAGTTAGTGAGATAAATTTTGCTAATGATGAATTAATTAGTTCATCAAATGCAGTTCCAGGCTTTACTGGACCAATTGGTTTAAATTGTAAAGTAGTTATTGATGAAGAAATACTTCATATGAAAAATTTCTGTTGTGGAGCAAATAAAGAGAATTATCACTATATTAATGCAAATGTTAGTGATATTAAATATGATATAGTAGGTGATATTAAACAAGTTGTTGTTGGGGATATATGTCCTAAATGTGGTGGTAAATTATATTTCACAAAAGGAATAGAAGTTGGTAATTTATTTAAATTAGGAACAAAATATTGTGAATCATTAAATATAAGTTATTTAGATCAAAATAATAAAATAAATTATCCATATATGGGATGTTATGGTATAGGAATTCCTAGAACAATGGCTAGTGTAGTGGAACAATCTAATGATGAAAAAGGAATTATATGGCCTATGTCAATCGCACCATTTAAAGTATCAATAGTAGTAGTTTCAACAAAAGATGAAAAGCAAATGGAAATAGCAAATAATTTATATGAAAAATTAACTAAACTTGGAATAGATACTATTTTAGATGATAGAGATGAGAGAATTGGTGTTAAATTTAATGATATGGATTTAATTGGTATTCCAATAAGAATTACAGTTGGTAAAAAGATTATTGATAATCAAGTTGAATTAAAATTAAGAAATAAAATTGATAATGAACTTGTAGAAATAGATAATATTATAGATGAAGTATTAGATATAATAAAGAAAAATAATTAAGTATATAGGAGTTGATGATATGGAAAATATATTAATGCAAGCAGAAATGGAAATGGAAACTGCAATTGAAAATATGGAGAAAAGATTTACAAGTATTCGTGCTGGACGTGCTAATCCTCAAATGTTAGATGGAATCATGATTGATTATTATGGTTCACCTACACCTTTAAAAAGTCTTGCAACAATTAGTGTACCTGAGGCAAGACAATTATGTATTAAGCCTTTTGATAGAAGTAGCATTGGAACTATTGAAAAGGCAATATATGAATCAAATATAGGAATTACTCCTAATAATAATGGAGAAATGATTATATTAAATATTCCAGCACTCACAGAGGAAACAAGAAGAAATTATGTTAAACAAGCTAAGGAATATGCTGAGGATTGCAAAATAGTTTTAAGAAATATTAGACAAGATGCTAATAACGATATTAAAAAACTTGAAATATCTGAAGATGATATAAAGAGTGGTCAAGATGATGTTCAAGAATTAATAAATAAATATAATAAAATAGTAGATGAAAAATTTAAAGTAAAAGAAACAGAACTTATGTCTGTATAAAATAAAAATAGGAGGTTTTAAGTATGACATATAATAAAAAAGTATTTAATGAACAGGTAAAATTTTTAAAAAGTTTAGCTAAAAAATTAAAGTTGGATAATTATGATTGTTTAGGTGAATACTTAATTCATTGCACAGATGAAACAAAAATTGATTTTTTAAATAAACAATTAATTAAATGGATAAATGATGGGAAATTAACTAATTGGTTGGCAGATGAAGTAGAAGAAAAATCTATCAATCAAGTAGAAAATCTTATTAATATTAATTATTTTTGGGATTGCTATTGTAATGAATTAAATGCTAGAAGTAGGAGTGAATATATTGCAGTTCCATCTAATTTTTCCGATAGTGAAGTAAAAAAACTTAAATTGATGAAACGCCATTGTTTTGGAAATTCTATTTGTGATTTTCATGAATCAAACGATGAAGACGATGATGGTTCAACTGTATTTGCATATACAGATACAAGAAGATATATGTAACTAATAAATAAAATTTTATTGTCCACTTTATTGTCCACTTTATAGTTATTAATTAATAAATTTGTAGTATACTAATATAAGGAGTTGATATCAATGCTTGATAGACAAGAGGATTCAAGAACAGAGTTTAAAGAAGTATTAAATGAAAAACTAGAAAAAGAAATTGTTGGATTTTTGACTTCTAATGGTGGAGATTTATATATTGGTATAGCAGATAATGGTAAAATAGTAGGAATTGATTCTGATATAGATAAATTGCAGTTGGAAATTAAAGATAGAATAAAATATAATATAATATTCAACCAACTACATTAGGGTTATTTGATATAGATGTAGAACAATACGAAGGTAAAAAAGTATTACACATTACAATTGCTAGTGGATTAGAAAAACCATATTATTTAAAGAAAAAGGGAATGACACCAGAAGGATGTTTTATTAGAGTTGGGAGCGCCTGTGAGCCACTTAGTAGTAAACAAATAGAGGAACTATATACAAAACGAACTAAAAATTCATTAAAGAATATAGTTTCTCCAACACAAGATTTATCATTTTCACAACTTAAAATATATTATGAAGAAAAGAAATATCCGATGAACGATAACTTTTTAAGGCAACTAGATTTATATACACCAGAAGGTAAATTTAACTATGTTGCTTATTTACTATCAGATAATAATAGTGTGTCGATTAAGGTAGCAACCTATTCTGGTAATGATGCATATGACTTAATAGAAAATGGAGAATATGGAAGATGCTCATTAATTAAAGCAACTAAGACAGTTATAGATAAATTTGATTTTATAAATAGAACTTATTCAAAAATAACTGGGGATGCGGAGCGAAAAGAACTAAAAATGTTTGATAGAACTGCTATTAGGGAAGCAATTGTTAATGCAATTGTTCATAATAAATGGCAACTTGAAAATCCGCCTAAGTTTGAAATATTTAATGATCATATTTCTATAACTTCAATAGGCGGTTTGCCAAATAATATTACTGAAGAAGAATTTTTAAGATGGTATTCATTCCCAAGAAATCCCGAACTCATGAGAGTATTTAAAAATTTAGATTTAGTTGAACAATTAGGGACTGGAATAATTAGAATTTTAAAAGTTTATGATAAAAGTGTATATGAATTTAGCGATAATTTTATAAGAGTAAATTTAAAATTTAACGATTCAAAAATTATATCTAATGATGATAATAATTTTCAAATTAAATTAAATCAAACTAGTTCCTCTATATTAGAATTAATTAAGAATGATAAATATATAACACAAAACAAATGATGGAAAAATTAAAACTGGCAAGAACATCTATTACAAATAATATAAATAGTTTAAAGAAAATTGGAATTTTGGAGAGAGTAGGATCTAATAAAACGGGGTATTGGAAAATAAATAAATAAATATAATAAAATAGTAGATGAAAAATTTAAAGTAAAAGAAACAGAGCTTATGTCTGTATGATTTGATTAAACAATAAAAAACTAAA
This sequence comes from uncultured Bacilli bacterium, assembly GCA_910584085.1. GTDB lineage: Bacteria > Bacillota_I > Bacilli_A > RF39 > UBA660 > UMGS1613. Next base: position 75,163 of record CAJTZY010000005.1, read on the forward strand.
TTGTTATAAAAGAAGAAAAAATGAATGTAGTAAAAATTAAAAATGAATTAATAAGACAAAAAGAAATGAAATTTAAGGATAATATATATCATTATTCGCAAGTAAATTTTTCTTATAATTCTAATAAAATCGATGGTAGTAGATTAACTAGTGATCAAACCGAGGCTATATTTGATACTTCTTCTTTTATTTCAAAGAATAATGACTTAATAAAATTAGATGATTCAATTAAATCTAAGAATCATTTTAAATTATTTGATTATATGTTAGATAATGTTAATAATAAACTGTCTAAAGAAATGATTATAGAAATGAATAAAATATTGAAAAGAAATACTAGTGATGAGGAAAATCCTAGATATAATGTGGATGGATTTAAAATAGTTCCTAATATGATTGGGTTTATTAATGTTATTAATACAATACCTCCAGAAAAAGTAGAAGAGGAAATAGAAAAATTACTTAATGAGTATAATTCTAAAACCAATATTACATTAGAGGATATAATAGATTTTCACTATAAGTTTGAGTGTATTCATCCTTTTGGTAATGGGAATGAATCCTTAGTAAAGAATAAATTAGTATTTTCTAATTAATATAATGGTGATTAAATATGATTTATAGAAAATTATTCGGGAGGTGAAGGAATGCAAACGTTGCAAATAAGAAATTCAACAGCAGAATTTTTAATTTTTACAAAACAAAATAAAGAGAAAACAATTGAAGTAATAGTAGATGATGAATCAGTTTGGCTTAGCCAAAAACTAATAGCTGAACTTTTTGATACATCTAGAAATAATATTACAATGCATTTAAATAATATTTTAGAACACGAATTAGATAGAAGTTCAGTATGTAAGGATTTCTTACATACTGCCAAAGATGGAAAGAATTATAAAACTAAATACTATAATTTGGATGCCATTATTTCAGTTGGTTTTAAAGTTAATAGTAAAAGAGCAATAGAATTTAGATTGTGGGCAATTAATGTATTAAAACAATACTCTATTAAAGGATATGCTTTAGATAAAGAAAGACTTAAAAATGGAACTTTTTTAAATGAAAATTATTTTGATGAATTACTTCAAGAGATTAGGGAAATTAGAATAAGCGAAAGAAATTTTTATCAAAAAATTACTGATATTTATGCCACTAGTTTAGATTATAATGCTTCTTCACCAATAACAAAAGAGTTTTTTAAAACAGTCCAAAATAAGATGCATTATGCCACACATGGTAATACTGCTGCAGAAGTTATAGTAGAAAGAGCAAATCATAAAAAAGAACATATGGGACTTACTAATTGGAAAAATTCTCCAAATGGTAAAATAATGGAAGCTGATGTTATTATTGCTAAAAACTATTTAACTAAGGAGGAACTTAAGTCCTTAGAAAGAATTGTTACAATGTATTTAGATTATGCAGAAGATCAGGCTGAAAGACATATTCCAATGACTATGGAAGATTGGAAAAAAAGATTAGACGTATTTTTACAATTCAATGAAAGAGAAGTATTAGATAATCCTGGAAAAGTTTCTCACAAAGTTGCAGAAAGTTTTGCTTTATCAGAGTTTGAAAAATACAGAATTATACAAGATAAATTGTTTGAATCTGATTTTGATAAATTTATAATTGAAATGAAAAGTGAAAATATTGATGAGAAAAGTTAATGAGTAATGTAGAATTTATTAATAATGCTTATACTGAAGATGGATTAAAGTTACCTATGATTCATTTTGAAAGTAAAGAAAAAGATATATGTGTAATTTTTATACACGGAATGTGCCAAACTATTCTTGATAATTATTTTGCTACGATTTGTGGTAAAATTTTATCTGAAAATAATATAGGTTTTATTTATGAGCACAATAGAGGGCATTCAATTGAAAATGATATATTGATGAAAGATGGATCTTATACAAGATGTGGATGTACGTACGAGATATTTGAAGATTGTATTTATGATATAGATTTAGTAATTAATAAAGCAAAAGATTTGGGTTATAAGAAATTTATTTTAATGGGTCATAGTTATGGGTGCAATAAATTGATTTATTATTACTATAAAAAGCACCCTAATATTTTAGGTTTGGTTCTAGCAAGTGCACCAGATATGGTAGGCCTTCAATTATATCGTCAAAATGATTATAAAGAACTTATCAAGGAGGCAAAAGAAAATATTGATAATAATAATCCAACTAAAATTCTTAGTAATTTAATTGAAGATTATATGTATATGAGCTCCCAAACTTATTATAATTGGTTTAATGAGAACACTAATTTAGATAATTTGCCAGTTATGGGTAATTCTGAAAACTGGTATCAATTTGAAAGCATTGATGTCCCAATATTGACTTTTTCTGGTACAGAAGAAACAGAAAATTATATGCATTTAGATTTATTAAAATCAAAAGCAATAAATTGTAAAAATTTTAACTATAAATATATTGATGGTGCAAATCATTTCTATATTAATAAAGAAACAGAAATTGGTAATTTAATTTTAAATTGGATTAAAAAATTAAAAATTGACTTTGAAATAGAAAACTAAGCAGAAGTAAATTTTTGTTTTTTTTATTTACATATTAATTAAAATGCAAATTTTTCCTTAATTAAATTCCTTTTTGTTTTATTTTTATACTAGTTGTGCTATAATAAAAAAAGGTGATATTCATGAATAAAAATATTGACAAAAACAACTTAAATGATGTTATAAGTATTTCAAAAAAAATATTAAAAATCTTATATGTATTTTTAATAGTAGTAGGTATTTATTTACTTTTAAAAATAGTAAAAGAACTTGGAATATTTAGTATTATTCTTAGTTTGCTTAAAATACTTACACCATTATTTATTGGTATTATTGTGGCATGGTTACTCAATCCATTTATAACGAAACTAGAAAAAAAGAAAGTAAAAAGATTTCTTGGAACAACATTATGTTATATAATACTTGTTGGATGTATTGTTTTACTTATAAAAGCGATAATACCACTTTTATATAATCAAACAATAGATCTAGTAGAAAATTTTCCTAATATATTCGCAGATATAAAAGATTGGATATTAAGCTTATTTAAAAATTTAGATTCTAAGGTTATAAATATTGATTCTATAGAAAAATCATTATTTTCTAGAATAGATGATTTTTCAAGTGGTTTAGCAACGTCCTTACCATCATTATTGATAAATGCATTATCAACTACAATATCTTCAATTGGGACGTTTATAATAGGACTTGTAATAGGATTTTTCCTACTGCTTAGTTGCAATAATTTAAGTAGTACATTGCTTGAGATGGTACCTAAAAAATTTAGAAATGGTACTAGTGAACTTGTTAAAAGAATAGATCAATCATTAAGAGGTTATGTTAATGGAGCACTTTTAGATGCATTTATAGTATTTATAATTTCATCTGTAGCTTTTGCTATTATCGGTTTAAAAGCACCTCTTCTATTTGGACTTTTCTGTGGTCTTACTAATGTTATACCTTATGCAGGACCTTATATTGGTGGTGCTCCTGCAGTAATTGTTGCTTTCTCACAGGGAACTGGTATTGGTATAGCTACACTAATCGCTATTGTAATCATTCAATCAATAGAAGGAAATGTACTTCAAACATTGATAATAAGTAAAACTACAAAATTAAATCCAGTTACAATAATAATAGGATTACTTATATTTGGACATTTCTTTGGAATTGTTGGAATGTTACTTTCAACACCAGTAATAGGTGTTATGAAAGTCATATATAAATACTTTGATGATAAGTATGGACTTTTAAATTTTGATTAGGTGATCTTATGGAATTTATAAAAAGGGATATTAAACTATTTATTTTATCTGGACATGCTAGTAGCGGTAAAAATACTGTAGCAAATATAATTGAAAAATATTATAGTAATAAAAAATGTATTACTATTTCATTTGGGGGATATATAAAAGAGTATGCTAAAAATATAAGCGATTGGGATGGAAATGAGGAAACTAAACCTAGGGAACTATTACAACAACTGGGTATAGAACTTATAAAAAATAAAATAAATTCTAAATTATTTATTAATCGCATACTGGATGATATAGAAGTCTATTCTTACTTTTATGATATAATTATTATTAGTGATGCAAGATTATTAGATGAAATAGAAGCCTTAAAAAATAAATATAATAATTCTATTAGTATAAAAATTATAAGAAACTGTGATAATGGATTAACAATAAAAGAAAAAAATCATTTAACTGAAACAGATTTAGATGAATTTAATAATTTTGATTATGTAGTTAATAATGAAAATTATGATGTTTTAATTAAAGAAATAGAAAAAATATTAGATGAGGTGTAATATGGGAAAAATAGTTGCAATAGATGGGCCTGCTGGAAGTGGTAAGGGTACAGTTGCTAAAATACTTTCAAAGAAATGTAATTTAGTATATATAGATACAGGTGCTATGTATAGAGCAATCGCACTTGAGGCATTGAGAAATAATATATCTATAGATGATGAGGATAAGATAGTTGAGATAGCCTTAAATTCTAAAATAGAGTTTATAGATGACAAAATTTATTTAAATGGTGAAGATGTCAGTAAAGATATTAGAACAATGGAGGTAACTCGTATTGTATCTCCTATATCAAGTATTGTAAAACTTAGAGAAATATTAGTTGATATGCAAAGAAAAATTGCTGGAGATAATGATGTTATTATGGAAGGTAGAGATATTACAACAGTAGTATTTCCAAATGCTACTTATAAATTTTATTTAGATGCTGAAGTTAGTGAAAGAGCAAATAGAAGATATAAGGAAAATCTTGAAAAAGGAATTGAAACTACTTATGAAGAAATATTAGATAACATAAATAAAAGAGATTATAATGATATGCATAAAGAAATTGGTTCTCTTATGCGTACTAATGATCAAATATATATAGATTCTACTAATTTAACTATAGAAGAAGTAGTAGATAAATTTAGAAAAGAGATAGTATAATTATGAATTTAAAAGATTTATTTATAGATTATTTTGTAAGTTTAGGGCATAAACAAATACCAAGCGCACCAGTTGTGCCTGAAAATGACCCTAGTGTACTTTTTAATACTGCAGGTATGCAGCCTTTAATTCCATATCTAATGGGGCAAACTCATCCATATGGAACTAGGCTTTGTGATTATCAAAAATGTATTAGAACTAATGATTTAGATTCAGTAGGAGATACAACACACCATACATTTTTTGAAATGTTAGGTAATTGGAGTTTAGGAGATTACTTTAAAAATGAAAGCATTAAATATAGTTTTGATTTTTTAACTAAACATCTAAATATTCCAGTAGAAAGACTTGCTGTTACAGTATTTGCTGGAAATAATTTAATACCATTTGACGAAGTTACATATAATGAATGGATTACTTTGGGTATTAATGAATCAAGAATCGCAAAAACAGTTGAAGATAATTTTTGGATTGCTGGACCTACGGGGCCATGTGGAGCAGATACAGAGATATTTTATTTTAGAAGTGAAGATGAAATTCCAGATAAATTTGATCCAGAGGACAATAGATGGGTTGAAATATGGAACAATGTATTTATGGAATTTTATAAACATGAAGACGGAAGTATTACTGAATTACCTAAAAAAAATGTAGATACAGGTATGGGATTAGAAAGAGTAGTTGCTGTACTTGAAGGTGTTAATGACAATTATGAATCATCTGTTTGGAAAGATATAATAAAAGTTATAGAAAAGGTATCAAATAAAGAATATAAAGATAATAAACAAAGTATGAGAATTATTGCTGATCATATAAGAACTGCAGTATTTATTTCAGCAGATAATTCTGGTATAAAGCCATCTAATACAGATCAAGGATATATACTTAGAAGATTAATTAGAAGAGCAATAAGGCATGCTAAAAAATTAAATATTAATATAGATAGTAATTGGGAAGAAGAAATTGCAATTGCTATTATTGATAAATATGAAAAATATTATAGTGAAATAAAACAAAATAAAAATATAGTATTAGAAGTTTTAAAAAATGAAAAAATCAAATTTAATAAAACTCTTGAAAAGGGCTTAAGAGAATTTGAAAAAATTACCAATAATTTATCAAATAATGTATTAGATAAAGATTTAGCTTTCAAATTATATGATACATATGGATTTCCTATTGAACTAACAGTTGAACTTGCAGATGAATTAAATATTAGTGTCGATGTAGAAGGCTTTAAAGATAAATTTAAAGCACATCAAGAACTTTCTAGAACCGCATCAGCAGGTAAATTTAAGGGTGGACTTGCTGGTAATAGTGAGATAGAAACTAAATATCACACAGCAACACATTTATTAAATGCTGCATTAAAAGTTGTAGTTGGGGATTATGTTCATCAAAAAGGAAGCAATATAACAACTGAAAGAATGCGTTTTGATTTCTCTTGTGATCATAAGTTAACTGATGAGGAAAAAATTAAAACTGAAGCTTTAGTTAATAAATGGATTAAAGATGGACTTAATGTAACTGTTACAGAAATGTCCAAAGAAGAAGCTATAAATAGTGGAGCTGAGTGTATGTTTATCGAAAAATATCCTGATATTGTCACAGTATATTCTATTGGAGATGTTTCAAAAGAACTATGCGGAGGTCCACATGTTAAAAATACTAGTGAGATTGGAACTTTTAAAATAACAAAAGAAGAGGCTAGTAGTGCTGGTGTAAGAAGAATTAAAGCAATTATAGAATAAAAAATTTTAGAATCAGAAATTTTCTGATTCTTTTGTATTTTAAAAAATAAATAATCATGTTATAATAAATTAGGAAGTGATTTTATGAAACAAGAAAAAATAATGTTAATTTTAATACCAATTTTATCAGTAGTACTTATCGCAATTGCATATTTTAAAGTGATAGGTGAAACTAAAAAAGTAACAGAAGATTCTATAAAATTTAAAGATGAATATGAAACAATAAATAATACAGAAAATGCTTCTGGTAAAACTTATAATAAATTAGATATTGAAAAATCTAATCCAATTAAATATTCGAATTATGATGAACTATTGGATATTATAAAGAGTAAAACAGGAATAATTTATTTAGGATTTCCTACTTGTCCATGGTGTAGAACTGCTATTCCAGTTTTATTTGAAGCAGCAAAAAATAATAAAATAGATACCATTTATTATTTAAATATTAAAAACGAAAGAGATTTTTATGTAGTTGAAAATGGTAAATTAACTTATAACCTAGATGCTAATGGCAATGAAATCAAAGGTACTGAAGGATATTTTAAATTATTAGATGCTTTAGATGAACATTTAAATGATTATATTATAGAATTTGAAGGAAATACTTATGAAGTAGGAGAAAAAAGAATATATGCTCCATCAGTTATATTTGTTCGAGATGGTAAAGTTTTAGGTATACAAGTATCTACCGTAGAATCGCAAACTGATCCTTATGAGCCACTTACTAAAAATCAACATGATGAATTATATGATATATACAATAATTATATAAAACTTATGAAAAATGATAATAGTTGTTCAGTAGGTAGTACTTCTTGTTAAAGCACGCTTTTTGTGCTTTTTTGGAGGATTAATGGAACTAAAAGAAATAGAGAAAAGTATAATTAAAAAATTTAGAAAAGAAATTTGGACACCATTTATAAAAGGAATTAATGAATATAAGTTAATCAATGAGAATGATAAAATTGCAGTATGTATAAGTGGTGGTAAAGATTCGTTTTTACTTGCAAAATGTATGCAAGAAATAAAAAGACATGGTAAGATTAATTTTGATTTAGAATTTATTTTAATGAATCCTGGATATAATGATAAAAATTTAGAATTAATAAAATCTAATTCAGAAAAATTGGGCATAAATTTACATATATTTGAAAGTGAAATTTTTAATACTGTAGATGAAATAAGTAAAGATAGTCCTTGTTATTTATGTGCTAGAATGAGAAGGGGATACATTTACTCAGAGGCTAAAAAATTGGGTTGTAATAAAATAGCTCTTGGACATCATTTCGATGATGTTATTGAAACAATTCTTTTAAGCATTATTTATGGTGGAGAGATGAAAACCATGATGCCTAAACTTCACAGTACTAATTTTGATGGTATGGAACTTATAAGACCACTTGTATTTGTAAAAGAAGAGTATATAATTAATTGGGCTAAATATTGTGATTTAAATTTTTTAAATTGTGCTTGTAAATTTACAGAAAAAAGCAAGTTAGAAAATAATTCAAAAAGAAAAGAAATAAAGGAATTAATAAAAAAACTTAGAAGTATTAATCCTTATATAGAAACTAACATATATAAAAGTAGTAAAAATGTAAATATGGATGCAATAATAGAATATAAACATAATGGAATAAGGTATAACTTTTTAGATAGGTATGATGAGTATGAATTATCAAAAAAAATTAGATGAAATATTAGAAGATATAACTAAAAAAAATATAACTCCTAAGTTACTATTACATGCTTGTTGTGCGCCATGTAGCTCTTATGTAATTGAATATTTAAGTAAATATTTTTCAATTACAATATATTATTATAATCCTAATATATATCCAGAAACTGAATATCAAAGAAGAATTAGTGAACTTAAAAAATTTATAAATAATTATAAGACAGTTAATAAAGTAACATTTATTGAAGAAGAGTACAATCAAAAAGATTATTATAATAGTATTAAAGGATTAGAAAAATTGGGTGAAAGAAGCGAAAGATGTTATAACTGTTATAAACTAAGAATGGAGAAAGCATGTGAATTTGCTAAAAATAATAATTATGATTATTTTACAACAACACTATCAATAAGCCCATATAAAAATTCAAATTGGATAAATGAGATAGGCGAATATTTAGAAAATAAGTATAATATAAAATACTTATATTCTGATTTTAAAAAGAAAAATGGTTATAAAAGATCACTTGAATTATCTAAAGAATATAATTTATATAGACAAGATTACTGTGGTTGTGTTTATTCAAAAGAGGAAAGAGAAATTTTGGAATCAAATGTAGAACAAAATCAATTTGAAAGACTTGAACTTTTAATAGGTGATAAAATTGATTTAATAAAGAGTAAAAACGTTCTTGTAATAGGACTTGGTGGAGTAGGAAGTTATGCTGTAGAGGCACTTATACGTAGTGGAATAGAAAACATTACTATAGTAGATAATGATACAATATCAAAAACAAATTTAAATAGACAACTTATGACCTATCAAAATAATATAGGAAAATATAAAACAGATGAAATAGAAAATAGAATTTATAGTATAAATCCTAATTGTAAAGTAAATAAAATAACTGAGTTTATAACAACATCAAATATAAACAAGTTATTTGAATCTAATATTGATTATGTTATAGATGCATGTGATACAATATCAGTAAAACTAGAATTAATTAGAATTTGTAAAAGAAAAAAAATAAAATTTATTTCATCTATGGGAACTGGAAACAAAATGGATCCATCAAGACTAAAAATAATGGATATTAAAAAAACAAACTGTGATCCAATTGCTAAGATAATAAGAAAAATGGTTAATGTTGAGAAAATAAATGGAAAAGTAATGGTAGTTTGTAGTGATGAAGTTCCATATACCAAAGTAAATAAAGTAATTCCATCCAATTCATTTGTTCCAGCAACAGCAGGACTATTATGCGCAAGTTTTGTAATTAATGATATAGTGGGTGATAAAAATGTTTAATAAATTAGAAGAAATTATTAAGTCACTTAAAGGAAACATACTTGTTGTTGAATTAGATGAGTTACTTTTAAATAAATTTGATAAAAATGACGAAGTTAATCTATATTCAATTTCATCTAAAACAATAGGTGGTATAGGCAAGGTTAAATCAAAGAAAAAAGTTAATAATAAAGGCAAAACAATAAATGTTAAACGTTTAAGAAAATATATCCATAAAAAATCTATAGATACTATAATATGCAATATGGATTTAATGTATAAATATTATAAATACTTTATAAATAATAGCATATATTTAAGTAATAAAATGATTTATATATATGCAACAAATAATATTGATAAGGATTTTATAGTAGAAAAATATAAAAGATATAACGTTAACATAAAAACAAATGATTATAAAAATGGTTATATAATTACTATAGATAATACTAAAGGAGTTAATCATTTTTTCAAAGATAAAATATATTTTATTAAAGATACATTATACAATATAGCAGAAGCAATTGGTAATATATTAATTAGTTAGATAAAACTAAATATTATTAATAATTTTTTATAGATTTAAAATAGTTAAAATGACAAATTAGTTATATTATTCTAATTTGTTTTTTTCTTTATATTTAAAGGCTTAACGCTAATATCAACATTGACATGAATATAAATAAATGTTAAAATATCAACTAATAAAAAAGGAAATTTCATATGAAAATAATAAATAATATTTTAGTTAAAATTGCTGATGATGATATTTCACCTGACGGAATATTTGTAATTCCTGATGGTATAACAAATATAGAGCAAGGAGCATTTAGGGAAAAACATTCACTTAAAGAGGTTAAAATTCCAAGTAGTGTAACAAAAATAGAAACATGGACATTCTATAATTGCAAATCATTAAAATCAGTTAATATCGCAAGCAATGAAATAAAGATAGAGAGATGGGCATTTTGTGATTGCAAGGTTTTAGAGGCAATTAGTATATTAAGCAATTTCCCTAGAATGGATAAATATTCATTTTCTGGTTGCAAAAACTTAGCTTTAAATATAAAAACAAGCTTATTTTATATTAATATGGAATATATAAATCAAGTTTTTCATGACATTAAAACACTCACAATATATAATACAAAAGTAGATTTAAATAATATAGAAAATGAACTAAGAAAAATAAGAGAAGAAGAATTACAAGATAAAATAAATGCTGCATTATTTGATAATTATATATTTGATAAAAAATGTTTTAAGTTAAGTGAACATAGAGAGTTTATTGATAAAATAATTGATAATTTAGAAACGGTTGATGATTATGATTATAGGGAAGACTTCAATGACTATATTAATGATTATGTCAATCAAAATAAACCAAAAGAATTAATGGAAGTAATGAATGTTCAAGATATGTTAACCGAAATAAAAAGTTATGAGTTAGGAAATAAAAACTTAAATGATTCAACAAAAATAAAAAAATATGGAGAAGAATTAGAAAAATATTCTCTATATATAGCAAAACTATTATATGAATTACAAACAAATTCAAAATCAAGTATAGAAACAATAAACTTAAAGAAAGTATTAACAAAATTAACTAAATTAGAAGAAAGAAATCCTGAAGATTTAAGTAAAATTATAGAAAGAACATTCTTTGATGTAGATAATGATGGATTAGTAATAAACAAATCAGCAATAAATCAAATAATTAGTTTTCTTAGATATAAGGTATATAATTTAAAAGAAGAAATTAATGGATTTGAAATGTTAAAAGAAGTAATAGAAGTGTGCCAAGATAAGTTACAGGAATGTAAGGAAAATGTAAAAAATAGTGAAATATCAGATGAAAGAGATATAAGATTATTAAATATAGATAATAATTCAATAAAAAATAATATAAGCGAAAAGATGCCATTATTAGAATATAATGAGATTATGATGAAAACACTATATGAACAAATAAATAATTTAATGGAACTAAATTATTTAAATATAGCGAGATTAAGAGAAATAGCAACAATAATAATACCAAGTTTATTAAAAAATAGTACATCAAGTAAGGTAATATTAAAAGGAAGAGAAGAAGTAGAAAGTTTAGAGAATATATGTAAAACATTTAAAGAATTACTTGATATAGAAGAAAGTAAAGTAAATGAAATAGAAAGTCTAATACCAATAGAAGAAGATAAGGATAAAGTTTATAAAAACAAATAGAATGATTAATTTATATAGAATGAATAAGGTGATTATATGAAAATAAGAAATAATACATTAGTTAAAGTTACTAATAATGATATAAGTGCTGATGGAATATTTGAAATTCCAAATGAAATCACAATAATAGATGATTTTGCATTTTATGGATGTCAATTTTTAAAATCAATTATTATTCCAGATAGTGTAATAAAGATAAAAAATGATGCATTTTCAAACTGCACATCGCTTACTGAAATTAATATTCCAAGTAGTGTAACAAAAATAGAAACATGGACATTTTATGATTGCAAATCATTAAAATCAGTTAATATCGCAAGCGATGTAATAAAGATAGAGAGATGGGCATTTTCAGAATGTAGAGTTCTAGAAACAATTAGTATATTAAGCAGTTTCCCTAGAATGGATAAATATTCATTTGAGGGTTGCGAAAACTTAAACCTAAATATAAAAACAAGTTTATTTTATATTAATATGGAATATATAAATCAAGTTTTTCAGGATATTAAAACGCTCACAATATACGATAGAAATGTAAATTTTAATAATATAGAAAATGATTTAAGAAAAATTAGAAGAGAAGAATTATATGATAGAATTAAAGCAGAATTACTAGATAATAATATTAAAAATAAAAATTGTTTTAAACTAAGTGAACATAAAGAATTTATTGATAAAATAATTAATAATTTAGAAAAAATAGAAAATTATGATTATAGAGTAGACTTTGATAATTATATTAAGGATTATATAAATAAAAATAGAGAAATAAGTATTGAAGATATAGAAGATATATTAAATGAAATAAAAGATTATAAAA
>CAJTZY010000006.1 GCA_910584085.1 uncultured Bacilli bacterium
GGAAAAGTAGTAAGCAAAGCTGAATATGATAAATCATGTACAACACCAGAGACTTATTCATGTAAGGTAGTAAATGGTAAGTATTATGATAAGAACGGAAAAGTAGTAAGCAAAGCTGAATACGATAAATCATGTACGACACCAGAACCAGTTAAATATATGTATGAATATAAATATGTACCAGATCCTGTTACAACTTGTACAGATTGGTCTGAGTGGCAAAAAACTGTTATTAATGCAACTGATACTATTGAAGTTCAAACAAAAGTGTTTAATGAATTAATAGGATATAATAAAATAAAGAAACAAATAGGGGTTAAAAGGACAACAACTACAACACAAGTAACTGAAAAATATATAAGTGGATATACAACAGAGTTAGTTGTAGTGGATACTAAAAAAATTAATACAGGAAAGACTACTACTAAAACAGTAACAAAAGAAGTAAAAGTCGGTACTGTTGAAAAATATGCAGGGATTGGATCAGGTACAACTGTACCAAAAGATACATCCACAACACATTATAAAAATGTAACTGCAAATAAAGGTGATTCATGTTCTTATTGTGAAAATGAAACAATATATACTTGGGAAATTTATAAGGTAGAGGATGTTCATGATGTCGTTACTACTACTGAACAAGTTCCAGTATATAAAATTGTAAATGTATATGAGGAAAAACCAGTTCCAATATATAGTTATAGAACTGTTCCAAAACAAGAAGTAAAAGAAGAAAAAGTATATGATTATGTCGATGAGGCAGTATATAGTGATATAACAAAATATAGATCTAGAACATGTACTACTACTTTAGGACAACCTGATTATAAATGGAGTTTAAGCAAAAATGATACTGATTTAATAAATAAGAAGTATAAATTAACAGGAAATGTAAAGGAAGTTTAAAAAAAAGTGTTTTAAACACTTTTTTTACTTGTTTTTGTTTGACAAAGAAATTTCAATGTGTTACTATTATTATAGTAAAATAGAATACCATAGGAGGTGAACTATGAAAGAAACATATATATTTGATTATGTTAATGAAAATGAATTTAGAAAACTTGAAAGATCAATAAAAAAATATAATATGTTGGCATATAAAAAATTATATTTTGAATATTATCCAGCTTTAAAAGAGGGAAATTTTTTAGGTAAACTTGTATCAACAAATAAATCTAATAATACTTCTACATATGAATTAAAATTACCTACAGATGCCATGTTTTCAAAAGTTCACGGAGATATAAAGTTATATTATATGGTATATCATAGTGAAAAAATAGTTATGCTAGATAAGTTTGAACCTATGGAAATATTAAATGAAGGTCATGCATCTGAGCTTGTTACATACAAGGGTGTAATGGTATCAAAACAACATTCTGAAAAAGATATGTTTAAAATTAATTTGCTTAATATGATACAAAAGTAAAAAATATAGAAATTATTCTCTATATTTTTTTATTTTATTAAAACTTGTTTATCTATATTTGAAATATGTTTAGAATTTTCCGCTAATTCACTCATAATTACTTTCATTTCGTTTTTATCACCAGATGCATGAACTATATAATGTTTGTTATTTAATTTTCCAAGATATATCATGACATGACCTGTTTCATATAATAGTGAAGGATAATTATTAGATATTATATTTATCTTTTCAATGTTGGATTTATTACTTAAAGATATAATTTTCCCAACACTACTATTTTGACTAGATGTATTTCTTGGAAAGGTAAATCCAAAAGTTTTATATACATTAGCAACATAGCTAGAGCAATCTACACCCTTGTCCATACCACCCCAGCTATAATTAATATTTTCATATTTGAATGATTGAATATATAAATTTCTTTTAGTATATGGAAGATATCCAATATGTACATTATCTTTAGATATACTTATTTCGTTCTTACCAACATATCCATTTTTATTTTTTATTGGAATAATTAAATTATACCCATTTTTTGAAGTATTTATAAAGGGAAGTTTAACACCCATATCAAGTATAGTGTTTTGAATCTCAAAGCTGGGTGTTGTGATGATACCAAAGTCTTTATTTTTTACAAAAAAATTATAATCATCCTCACTTGCAAGTGCGATATCACTTGTTTTTACCCATCCAGCGTATGTAGTAGATAAAACAAAATCCCATTTCTTATCCTTACTTTCATGTAAAATTAAAATAGGGGTATTTACATATAACTCACTTTCTTGTAGAACATCAAAATTATACGTATTTTTTTCTTCAAAAAAGTGGATATCAGTAGGAAATGATTTTAAATTGGTACGATGCACAATAATACCTTTTTGTATTGTATTTTTATCCATAATTGAATCAATACTTCTATTTTCTAAAATTATTTCAATTTCATTTAGACTAACTTCAACATTTCCATTATACTTTGGTAAATCTGGAATTTTATAATAATTTATATAACTTAATATATCTGATTTAGAAACATTTTTAATATTATCTAAGTCATACATAGTATTAGATTTTGCCATAATATTTTTATTATATTTCTCTATTTCATTAGTAGTAAGTAATATATCGTTTACATCTAGTTTTTCTATAAACGGAATAGAATTTTCTGGAATAATTTCCATATGTTCATCTTTAAATTCATCTTTAACTATAATATTATGTTTTTCATTAGAACAACCAGTATAAATTAAGGTAAGTAATATACCATAAATTATTAATTTTTTCAATATAATCACCAAGTTTAGTATATAATATAATAATTGCTTTTTCAATAATAACAGTTAGTCAAAAATCACCAAATTATTTAAATTAGATTAATTATAGATTAATTAATTTTTAAATGTTATAATATAACTGTAAAAATGGATTGGAGAATTATTTATGGATATAGTTTTTGAACTTATTTTTGAATTATTAATAGAAGGTGGAATTGAAATAAGCGCTAATAAAAAAGTAAATAAGTGGATTAGATATTTTATAATATTTTTGCTTGTAGTACTTTTTTCTGCCGTGATATTTGGTTTATTATTTTTAGGTATACTTATTTTAAAAAAAAGTCTACTTGGTGGAATATTCATTATAACTATTAGCGTTATGATGCTTGTTTTAAGTATAATTAAGTTTAAAAAAATATATTTAAGTAAAAATAATTTAAAATAGTAAAATAGTATAATATAAGATAAAGGTTATGTAGCCTAAGAAGCCATTGATAAAATTTTAATTTGAAATTAGAATTATTAGTGAAAGGAGTTTTTTATGCAAGACAAAAAGAATTTTGGAAAATATATATCAGAAAAAAGAAAGGAATTAGGACTTACTCAAGAAGAACTTGCAAATAGATTATATGTAATTCCAACTACCGTTTCAAAGTGGGAAAGGGGTATTACATATCCAGATATAACTATGATTACAGATTTATGCAGAGAATTAAATATTTCTGAACATGAGTTTTTTATAGCATGCGATGATCTTGCTGTTAGTAGGGAAAAGATGGAAGCAAAAAGATATAGAAATATTATAAAGGTAATTAATTATTCTTTTTCTGTAAGTTATTTAATTGCTATTATAACTTGTTTTATTTGTAATTTAGCAATAGATCGTAAATTATCATGGTTTTTTATAGTACTTATATCTATTTTAATTTCATTTTGTATGACTAATTTACCTATTTATATAAAAAGGGATAAATTTAAAATAGTAAAAATAATAGGATTAATTCATATACTAACTTATTTACTTTTATTTGCAATTAATTTGTTTGTAGGTGGTTCTTGGTTTATCGAATCCGCTATAATAACTACTTTTGAATTTGGATTGCTATGGATAGGAATTATAATTTGTAATTTTACTAAAATAAATGTATCATTTAAAATTAGTATTAGTTTTATATTGCCTGCTATATGTGCAGTTTTGACAAATCCTATTTGTTCTAAAGTATTAAATATACCAAATGAAAATGATGATATATATAATAGAATAATTGCTTTAATATTTTTAATTATATCTATAATAATGCTCTTTAATGGAACTATCTCGAAAAAACATAAAAAATAAAATATAAAAACTACCTTCAATTTGAAAGTAGTTTTTTCATTATAATATATATATTTAGTATATAGTATAAATTTTCCTTACAATAAGTATGATTAATTATTTATTTTGTTTTAATTTTTTTAAGGCTTTAAATCTTCCACCGATTTCTTCAGTTTGCTTATCAATAATTTCTAGATTAGAATGTATATTATCATAAGCATCGTCTAATAGGTTGATGTTATTTTTTATTAATTCCATTATATTTTCAAAGCTATATATGATTTCTTTTCTAGTAAATGCTTGTTTTATATCATCATATAGTAATTTTTCAAATAAATGATTGGGATCTGCATTTGACTGCGTTATTAGAGTTGATAAAGGTTTAATATCAAAATTACCTTTTCCATTTATAATAGATGCAGTATTTTCATCTATGAGATTTAATACAAATAGATTAGTTGGATCATAACAAAATAGCTTGTCATTTTCTTCAACTAAAGTAATGGAATGATTTCCAGTTTGATTAATCATTCTTTTGAAAATACACATTATTATACTGGTAAAGACTTTACTAGAAATATTACTTTTTACATTCCTTTCAATTTCTGGTTTATAATCGCAACTAATTGCTTCCTTTTTTGTAGGCACTTTACATGAAAGTATTGCTGACTTTTTATTATTGATGGTTAAGTAATTATGTAATAATTCTGAATATGATAAACATACACCTTTACCTTTTATTACATCAAAGGAATACATACCTGGTAATAGCAATCTTTCTTGTAATTTATAACAGTGTGATTTACTTACAGAATAATAACCATTCCACAACATATATGTAAATAAATGACATTGATCTAAGGAACTATTTATATTAAGCTCATCTGCTAATAATTTATAGTTTTTTAATATTTCATTATAACTAATTAAAGATTCCTTATATAAATCCCGATATTCTTTTTCACTATTACATGTAGTATATAACATAAGTGCTTGAACCAATCCACAGTTATAATCTGATGCTTCAATAATTGAAAGAAGTTCCAAATTTTCATTGTTTTTTCCTTTTTCTAAATCTTCATTTTCGTAATTTCCATCTTTTCTTTCTTCAGAAATTGAAATAAGTCTATATAAATCCCTAAATGAGATATTATTATTTTCTTCTTTTTCGCTAAGTTCTTTCTTTAAATCGTCAACCCTTCTTAATTCAATAATTTTTCTATATGCTAATAAAACTTGTTGATTCTTATTTAAGCCTTCAAAGTCTTTTCTATAATTATTTGTTTTTTCATCTATCAATTTATATTTGCCACTTATTTTATTGTTTTCATCCTTCATATTTTTTACCTCCTGCAATATTACTTTGCTTGCTAATTAATAATGTATTTTATTATAACTTATTTTATTTAAAATGTAAATATTAATGATAAAACTAGTAGGGATGAAATTTTTAAGCGATTGCCATAGTGATATTGACTTTTTTAGTAAAAATGATAAAATATACAGCAATTAATGGGGGATTGTATGGATAAAATAAAAATTAATAGGAACAATAATGAAGGACAAATAGATTTAAAATATGATAGTGAGCAATATAATATTGAATATGTTAAAAAAGAAGAAAAAATGATATTTGTTGTAAAAAGATTAATTGATGATCGAGTAGTAAAAATATTTGATGATAATATAGGTTTTATCTTTCAATATGATGAAGGTAAGAATAGTCATTTTTTTGTATCATGTTGTGTGGGATATGACAATGGAAATAGACAATATAAACTAAGACAATACATCGATTATTATCATCTTTGCGATGAATTAATTTTAAATGAGGAAATTAGTGTTAACGCATTCTATCTCGACGATTTTAATATTGGATACGATTCATCCTTTATGTCTATAGTTCAAGGAAGTTCTAGCAATAGTACGCGATATGGATGTTTTAGATTTGGTGATTCTACTAGTATGATGCCATATTTAACTTTTTCTTTGAATGACCTAGCGAACAATATCGATAAATTAAATTCTACAAATTTAAGATTTTTGGCAAGTGAATTATTTATAAAAGGAAGAAGTAAAATGTCAATCGATGAATTAAGAGAACAAATGAAGAATTTATTACTAACAACAAAGACAATTGGAAGTATCGATATTAATAATTGCCTTTCCGAAAATAATCCAGAAAGTAGTAGATTGTGGACAGTCGATGAATTTGTTGAAAAATATCAACCTTCTAAAAAAGTGAAAAAAATTGGCTCTAAGCAATAATAAAATATAAAAAATAATATCAGTTTTTAGATATTATTTTTTATAGCAATTTTATAAATTGATGCAATTAGGCATAGCTTTTTTTACTACATACACTCAAATAACTTTTCTAAAGAATGAACTCTATTTTAAATAATGAAAAAAGTTCATAATATCAAATATTATGAACTTTATATATAGTTAATCGCCAAAGTGCGACTTTTAACCTCAATGGTGCCCGAGAGAGGGAAGTACAACAACTTTATTTCTTTATAGTATTATTATAAAAAACTGTAGTGTCATAATTGCAATGTGGGCCTAATTGCTGTAATGTTTCATCACTTATTAAACAATAATCCAATGGATTCCTTCCTTTTTCTCTATTATAAATTCCATATATAACATCATAATGTTTTGGCAAGCCATCAATAGTTATTATATTCCATATGTGTTTAACCCTATTTCCGTTTTCTAGTTCTCTTGTTTCACCTCTTATTGATGTAGACTCTATGCCTAATTTTGTGCATATATCATTTATAACAGGTACAATTCCAGCACATATAGTTTTCTTTAATAACAATGGAGCATATTTATCACTAACTTTTATTCCCCAATTATTATATATCTCAATTATTTGACAAGTGACGCTGCCATCATTATTATAATCAAGATTATGCTCATAATTTATATTATTTACTAACCAATTAAATATAAATATCATTTTTTCTTCTTGAGATAAATCTAATGGTATTATGGAAATTAATTCGTCCAATTGTTTGTGATATTCTTCATCTAATTTTTTGATAAATGCATTCCACTCATTTTCAAAAATTTCTTTTGAAACGATTTGTCCCAAACTATTATAATAAGTTCTATTTTTGATTATAAATCCCATATAAAATCTCCCTTATATTGTATATTGTTTTTGACAATATGCAAGTTTCCTTGGCATATTCATAATATCATAAAAACGACTTTTTTGACAAGTCGTTTTCTATTATTACTCGAAAAGTTCGAGTTTCATATCAATCTGGTGCGAGTGAAGGGACACTATTCTAATGTTTTAATTTTCCTTTTAAATAAAGGGTTAAACAGGCATTAATAATTACTTTGGTCTTACTTTTGGTCTTGTTTTTAATTTATATATTCAATTTATTTAATAATTTTTCTTGTGAATTTGGATAGAGGTGTGAATATGTATCTAATGTTATTGAAATATTTTCGTGTCCTAAATATTCACTAATTACACTAATTGGAACATCTTTATCAATACACATACTAGCAAATGAATGTCTAAAATCATGTATTCTGATTCTTTTTTGAATATTTGCTTTTTTAATGTTCTTATCGCAATGATTTTTAAGAGTTGTTAAAGCTATATTATCAAATATCCTTCCTTCATCTTTTAAATCCATTTTTTTGAATGTATCTTTTACAATGTTTAGCATTTGTATTTTTCTGTTTGATTTATCGGTTTTAGGATCTGTTTCTTCTATATCATATTTTTTATAGCGAGGACTATAGGTTTTGTCTATATTAATGGTATTAGATTTAAAATCAATATCAGATTTAGTTAAAGCTAGTAATTCTCCACGCCTCATACCAGTATAAAATAATATTGTAAAAAAATTACGATAATCTATATCATTTTCGTATTGAATAAAATTATCAAATTCGTCTTTTGTAAGAAAATTCATTTTTTTACTTTTCTTTCCCTTTGGTTCTTTAAAATTATTAACCTTTATTATTACATTTTCTCTTATTCCAAAAAAGGTACAACCATGTTTCAGTAAAGATGAAAATGTTGTATAAATTCTTTTTTTTGTATAAATTGATAACTGTAATTGATTAATTTTATCTTGCCATTTTAAGATATCATTTGGAGTAATTTGTCCAACGATTTTATTTTCAAAGTAGGAAAGTATATAATTTTCAATATCATCCTTATATTTTAGATATGTTGATAACTTTATCATAGGCTTTTTATGATTTAAATATTTATCATAAAGTTCTTTCAATGTCATTTCTTCATATTCATTATATTTTTTATTTTTTAACATATTTTCTTCTTGATATGCTTTCCAATATCCATCTCTTCCAAGCCACTCCTTATTGTGTTTTGTTATTTGTTTTCTATTTCCTTTTTCATCTGTTATGTAAGTTCTTATATAATATCTTTTTTGCCCATTTATTTTTTCCTTTTCTTCATATACTGGCATATTGCCATCTCCTTTCAAATTAGTTCGCTATATTAACATTAATTTATTTTTTTGTCAAATTGTCGAACAAATGTTTACTTTTTGATAAAATAATTATATAATAAATATGCAAATAAATCAATGGAATTTTTTGGTAAATTTTTCCAATTGATATAAAAGTATTGGAAAGGGAAGTGGTGTTATGTATAATTTAAGAGTAGTATGTTGTATGTTGTTAGTTGTATGTTGTAAATCTAGATTAAATAGGAGTATGGCAGTATGATAGTAGAATTATACATGATACTACAAAGAGATGGTTTGTATGATGCTTTTATAGAGTATTGTACAAAGAAAAAAGGCACTATTGATTAGTGTCTTTTGATTTACTAAATAGACTTCTTTGATAATTACATAAAGCATCATCATACAATTTTAATTTTAAAGCATCTGTTATTATAGATGGTGTTTCGTAAGAACAAAGAGTTTCGATTTTATAATCATAATATTTATTTTTATCAAAAAATAATCTTATATGTGCATAGTAACCATTTTTACTAGTTTTCTTATATTCAATAATTTTATATTTTTTATCTACAATGTTTTCAGCATTATAAACCTTAACTATTTCATTATTTGTTATATTTCTATTATTGAATTTTTTATATTTTGTTTTTCTGTTTATTTTCATAATAGCATTGGAAATACCAACAATTATAGAACAAATTATTTTTATTCCATCGACAATCAAATATATTGGTATAAAAATCATTGCAGCCATACAACCAGACATTTCATTCAAATCCTTTTTTGTAATTCCAATTTGAGTATAAAATGTTCTGCCTTTAGCCATTTTTCTTATTCTCCTTTAAAGTTTCCACAACCAACATTGCCCTTTTAAAATCCTCAACATCAAAATCTTGCCCTGCAATACTAATTCCTGCTTCTTGACATGCTATTTTAAGACGCTCTATTTTATCTAGATCATCTTGATTAAATCCTAATAGGTAATCTGTTGTTACATTGAAATATTGTGCTAATTTGGTTAAAATATCATAACTTGGTTGAGCTTTGCCAACTTCCCATGCTGACACTGTAGAAAATGTAACACCTAACATATCTGCCAATTCTGGTTGAGTAATTTTTTTTTCTTTACGCAATTCACGTAATCTATCTCCAAACAGATGAATCACCATCCTTTTCAGTTTTTTATATATACTTTAGTATATATAAATTATATCATAAAACCATCAAAAAGTATTGACATTTGTCTTTAAAAATCAAATTTTTTTTGAATTTTAGTATAAAACTAAAAAAAAAATGTAAAAAGTTATTGACAACTCGAAAAATATTTGATATTATTATATCGTAAGGTAGCAAGAGAACTACTTTGCAAGTGATAAAGTGGTGCTGATAGCACAAAAAAAGAGTTAAGTCGAACCTGAGAAATTTGAACTTAACCCAAACAAACAAGATGAGAAATTATTTTCTCGTGACATTTATCTTGATAAGTGATAAATCTCTTATTTTGACATTGATGTCGTTTGAAAATAAAATCTCCAAAATATGTAGGAGCAAATTGCTCACCACCTTTCTTTTTTGGATTTCCCTTCAAAGAAAAGTGTGCTACACATACACCACTTATCACAGATGTATAAGAACACCTATGACAAGTAGTACATTAATTGTACTATAACACCTAGTAAAAGTCAATAATTTTTATGAAATTTGCGATAGGTGTTTTCTTATACCCAAACTTAAAAGAAAGGAGAAGAAAAATGAAACAACTGGATTGGCGTGCAAAAAAAATTCAGACAGTTGATAAAAGATTCGCTCAAGCATTAGGCAATCAATTAAGACTGATTCGTGAAAAAAGAAAATTATCAATAAGAGATGTTCAAAGGCGAACTGGATTTTCAAAAACGCTCATTGATTATTGGGAATTAGGACTTACTAGAATAAAACCTGAACAATTAGAAACGTTATGTCAATTATACAATATTTCAAATAATTTAGACGTAAAAGTACGATTGGGATTTTTACTGGAAGATTAGGAGTAAATATGTGTGAAGAGGAAGAATATTTTTTTGAAAGTCTTGAAAAATTAAGACGTCAAGAAGAATTTGAAGATTATTATGCAGATGTTATGCATGATGAAATGATGATAGAAAAGGAGCAAAAAATGAAAAGAGAAATTATTGATTTATCTACAACAAATATGACTTTGGAAGAGAGTATGCAACTAGAAAATTATATTTGGGAAGGTAATTATTTAATACCAGTCGAACTATTGGAAGGTGAATAAAGTGAATGAAATACAGTTAATAGATTATGCTGAAAATTTAGTAGTTTTAGATAGAAACACAATTGAAAAATTATATCAACTAGACAATTGTGATGAATGCGTAACATTATATTTACTTTATTATAAATTAGCAAAGTGGCAAAAAACAGATACAGTAAAGGCTAATGATGAGTATATTAGAAAATGCTTAAAATGGGGCAGAAATAAAATTATTAGGGCTAAACAGACTTTAAAAACCA
This sequence comes from uncultured Bacilli bacterium, assembly GCA_910584085.1. Taxonomy (GTDB): domain Bacteria; phylum Bacillota_I; class Bacilli_A; order RF39; family UBA660; genus UMGS1613. The sequence goes on from CAJTZY010000006.1 coordinate 11,008, forward strand.
GTGGACTTATAGAAATAGTTCAAAAAAGAAAAAATAACAAAATTAATGGTTGGTATATAAAAGTTCACTATGTTGTTTCAAATCAAAAATTATCATCAATTCAGGTAAAGCAAGAAGTATCGTTTCAAGATGTATCAAATGGTACATGTACTGAACAGACGACAATTGCTTTAAGAGAAAATATTAATTGCTTAAAGAATAAAATTAAATTGCTTAAAGAAGAAAATAATAAACTTAACAGTTTATTAAAAGAAAGTCAAAATGGTGAAAAATCAGATTTAGAAAAAATGGATACCTACAAAGAAATTGTAAAATACATGAATACAGTAAATGAGCATCCAAAATTTAACACTAAAATACCATTTTCTTACAAGTCAAATTCAAAAGCAACACAAAAATTAATCAATGCCAGATTACGAGAAGGATACAACGTCGAAGAATTTAAAGATGTTATTTGGTGGGGATATAGAAAATTTGTAGAATTTGAATTTAAAACTCAAAATGGTGAATCTAGTTATAAATATTTTAGACCATCAACAATATTTTCACAAGAACATTTTGAGGAATATTTAAATGAATACAGAGCAAATACAATCTAATGTTGAATATCAAATATTTTCTTGTTTAATTATCAAAAATAGTTTATTTGATGAAATTAATTTAGATGAAAAATATTTCAAATACAAAAAAATACTTAAATACTTTAAAAAATTATATGCAGAATATGGATACTTAGATGAAAATTTAATTACAACAAACACATCAAATCCTGATAAAGCAGTTGATTTTATAATCAAATGCACTGAATATGAGGCAAGTGCTAAAAATATATTTGGTTATTATAAAAAATTAAAAAACGATTATTACATAAACAAAATTAATGAGTTACATAATAATTTGAAACAAGGAAATATCGATTATAAAAATTACTGTGAAGAAATTTATATGTTATCTTGTGATGATAATGATAATAGCAATTTATTAATGGCAAATGATATAAAAATTAACATAAATGTTGAAAGAGAATATACGAACATTCAAGAATTAGATTACTTGCTTAAAGGAATTGAGTATGGAAAATTAAGTTTATGGTCAGGTATTACTAATCATGGTAAAACTACATTAATGATTCAATTTGCTAAGGAATGTTTAAAACAACATAAAAAAATATTTTATTTTAGTGGAGAACAAACATCTAGTGAATTTAAAAACTATCTTTATGTTGGAATGTGTACAAAAATTCAATTAGAATTTATTCAAGATAAACACAATTCAAAAATTTATGATACCAAACCCAGAGATGAAGTAATAAGGTACTTTGATAATATTTACCAAAATAAATTATTTATTTATGATAATGAATCTAATAACAATACAATCTCAAATATGATTAAAACAATGGAATATGCTTGGAAGCAAGGTGTAAGAATATTTTTTATAGATAATTTTATGCAACTTGACAACAGTGAAAAACTAGAGGAACAAACAAGAATTGTTGAATTATTTAAAAGATTTGCTAGGGATAAAAATTGTATTGTGAATCTAGTAGCACATCCTAGAAAAACACAATTTATGAAATGCAGACTAACTATTTTTGATATAGCTGGTACGCAAAATATTGCAAACAAAAGTGCTAATATTTGTTCAATAATTAGAACTGACATATTACCTAGTAGTGAATATGAAGAAATTGAAAAAGTCTTGTTTAAATCAGGATATAACATAGAAAAGTGTGATGGAATTGTTGAAGTAATAAAAACAAAAGGCAACAATTGTAAAATGGTTGGGCTTGTTTATGATTTAGATACAAAAACATATAAAGAAGCACCAAAATTAACTGAAAATGAAAAACTATATTTAGAAAATAAATTTGATAAGAAGGGTGGCAAAACTTATGGAAGATAATGATATGAAACCAATACAAGATGTCTTAGAAAAAGTTTTAAAAAATATATTATCTAAAGTAAAAGAGGTAAGAAATGATTGAGCTAATTGATTTAACAAAATGGAAAAAGCAAAAAGAAATTATATTAGAACTTCATAGAGATTATGGCATAAATATAAATGCTCGTGAGTGGAGAAACGCAGTATCTAAATGGAACAAAAAATTTGCAGATCATGAAGTAGATTATTATATAACACATTCAAATTCAAAAGGTTTTAAAGCAACACAAGATTATAAAGAAGCATTAATCTCAATAAATGACTATAAAAAAAGAGCACTCAATATGTTAAAAAAAGCAAGTGAAAGTAGTAAAGCATTTGGTGAAAATTTTAATTACCAAATAGATTTTGAAAAAGGAGAATTGAAATGAGAATTTTAGAAAGACTTAAAGATTGGTTTAAGGAAAAGAATAAATTAGTCGATGAAAATATGAAAATTAGAAAAGGCAAATTTGATATAGAACAAAAATACAATCAAATGTTAGAAGATATGAATGAAATATCAGTTAAATACACAAATTTATTAGAACAAAAAAGTGAACAATTTGATTTATATGTTAAATATCAAAATCAATGTTTTGAATTAACTGTAGAAAAGAAAGATTTAAAGAAACAACTTGCAGAAACAAATGAAATGTGTAATTCGCTTACTGAATGTAATACAGATTTAACCAAACAAGTTGAAAAATTAGAACGTAAAATTAAGCGAATGGAAAAGAAAAATGAACAGTCAGCTTAGCGAGAATATTTAATATAGTTACAATTGGCTTATCAAAGAAATAATCAAAACCGATTTTGAACAAAAACAAAGTGGACAAGTTCAATATGTAAAAATGAAGAAAATTGACTTATTAAAGTTAGTACAAAAATTTATAAAATTAAACGAGAAAGGTGAGTAAAGTGGACGAAAAGTTATTAAAAATAATACAACATTATGGAATAATGCCACAACTTAAATATTTTCAAAGTGAAGTATTTGAACTAAATGAGGCTATTATAAATTACGAGCAAGATAAAGGCTTTAAAGAACTATTAGATATAAAAGTAATAGATAGTGATATATCTAAAAAGATACATATAGCAGAAGAAATTGCGGATATAGAAGTTATGTTGTTACAGTTCAAAGAATTTTATTATATTGACGGAAATGATATTTTAAAAATAATGGAACAAAAAATAGATAGACAATTAAAAAGAATTGAAGATGAGGTGAAATAGTGGAAAAGAAAATAAGATGTTTAAAACCAGAAGAAATAGAAATTCGCGTGCAAACAATTACTGAAAAAGGTGCACAACTATTGCTTTACAAAGATAGTCGTTGTGATAAAAGAATACTTGATGAAACGTTTGGAATGACTGGTTGGAAAAATAGGTATGAAGAAATAAAGGGCAATCTATTTTGCATCATATCAATTTGGGATGAAGAAAACAAACAATGGGTTGATAAGTGCGATTGTGGTGTAGAAAGTTTTAGTGAGAAAGAAAAAGGTGAAGCAAGTGATGCGTTTAAAAGAGCAGGATTTAATGTTGGTATAGGTAGAGAGTTATATACAAGAATATTCTATTTTGCTAACGTTCCAACTAAAAAGAATGATAAAGGTAAATATGAATTAGAAAATAGATTTGAAAAATTTACAGTTGATGAAATTGAGACCAATGAAAATACAGAAAAGATAGAAAAAATTAAAATTGCTGATAGTAAAGGAAATGTTGTATTTAGTCATGGATATGGCAAAACCAATGCAAAGGTAGAAACAAAAGATGCACAAAAAAAAGAGGACAAGCCTGTTGAAATGATGGAAGAGGGTCAATTACAAGCAATTAGAATCCTACTTGCTAAAGATGAAACATTAAAGCAAAAAGTATATACAAAATTTAAAGTTGAACATTCAGAGGAATTATTGAAAAAAATGACAAAAGCACAAGCAACATCACTTATAAAACAATTAAAACAAAAATTAGGTGAGTAGGTATGAAAATAGATATATATAATACAAGCCAAAAATATAACATCATTTATGCAGATCCAGCTTGGAATTATAATGACAAGAGGACAGGTAAAAAAATATCAGGAGGAGCAATTAATCATTATAACACTATGAAAATTGATGATATTAAAAATTTGCCTATAAAAGAACTTGCGGATAACAATTGTATGTTGTTTATTTGGGTAACATTTCCAAATTTACAAGAAGGATTAGACGTAATAAGGGCTTGGGGATTTAAATATAAAACATTAGGTTTTAGTTGGATAAAAACAAATAAGAATAATGGTAAACCATTTTTTGGAATAGGCTATTATACAAAATCAAATTGTGAAGTATGTTTGATTGGCGTTAAAGGAAAGCCTATTAAAGTTAGCAATTATATATCTAGTGTAGTAATTGAACCGAGAGAAGAACATTCAAAAAAACCTGATTGTGTAAGAAATAAAATAGTTGAATTGTGTGGCAATGTTTCACGTATAGAATTATTTGCAAGACAGCAAGTAGAAGGTTGGGATTGTTGGGGTAATGAAGTATGAAAATAACTAATTTGCACAATATGCCAGATATGTTATGTCGAGCTGTAGAACGTGAATATATCTATCGTGATAAAAGATATTCAATAACATCACTATTAGAGCCACAAAGAATAATTGCTTTAAAAAGAAGATATAACGACCAAATAGAACAAGATATAACAGATTGCATTTTTATGTTGCTAGGCACAAAAACTCATTTTGAATTAGAAAATATAGAATTAAAAGAAAATGAATTTGTAGAAGACCATTTAGAATATACATTTGAAAATGGATATACATTGTCAGGTATTATAGACCATTATGATGATGAATACTTAGATGATTATAAAACTTGTAAAGCATATTCATTAATATTTAAAAGTGATTATGATAAGTGGAAAAAACAACTACAGATGGGTTCGTATCTTGCTTATAAAAAAGATGGCAAGTGGAGAAAAAAAGGAAGGATAATTGCTTTAATAAAAGACTGGAGTAGACTAGATGCACAAACGAAAAGTGATTATCCAAAATATCCATGTGAAGTAATCAATTTTGATTTAGGAACACCTAAACAAGTAGAAAAAATGATATTAGAAAAGTTTGACGTTGTTATTAAATTAGAACAAATGTCAGATGAAGAGTTGCCACTTTGTACAGCAGACGAAAGATTTAATAAAGGTACAACTTGGGCAGTAAAAAAGAAGAAAAATAAAAAAGCTTCTAAAGTTCATGATAGTGAAGAAGAAGCAAAAAAACATTTGGAAAATCTAGAAAAGGATTACCCAAATGAATATGAAATAGAAAAACGTGAAGGGCAGAATCTTAGATGCGAGTGTTATTGCAGTGTAAACAAGTTTTGTCCTTACTATCAACAACACTATGGAAATACGAATGGAGAAAAAAATGACTAGAGAAAAAGAATTAGAAAAAGTTAAAAACATAATTAAAGAAGAAATAGAAAATGCTGATTGTGGATTATATAATATTAGAAATTTAGTAGGCGATAGTATGTTTACTATATTTGATGGCGATTACTTTACATTAGATATTTGCTATAATTGGGGTTATTTTGAAATATTCGGAACGACAAAAGAAGAATTTATGGAACTTTATAAATTTTACGATAGTTTAAGGATGTGGAATAAATGAAAAAATATGAATTAAGTCTATCAAGAAATTATGTATCTACTTGGGGAATAGAAGAATGCAAATAAAAAGAACAGTCTGTGATATTGGTTATTTGGGAGATGGACCTTTTATTGCTACTGATGGTAAAAAGGCAACTAAATGTTATGAAATGTGGAGAGGTATGTTGAGAAGATGTTATAAGCCACATTCACAAAAAGATAAGGAAAATTATAAAGATTGTTATGTATGTGATGAATGGCATAATTATCAAAATTTTGCTTTATGGTATTGTAAAAATAATTATCAATTTAATAATGAAACAATGGATTTAGATAAAGATTTGTTGATTAAAAATAATAAGATATATTCTCCACAAACATGTTTGATTTTACCACATAATATAAATTCATTATTATGTAACAGTAAAGGTTCGAGAGGTAATTTGCCTGTAGGTGTTTCACAATTAAATAAGAATAGTTATACTGCACACTGTTCAACTAAATTTAAAAATTTAACAAGCAATGCAACTGGATATTTAGGACATTTTGATAATCCAAATGATGCTTTTAAAATGTATAAGAAATATAAGGAAAAACTGATTAAATATATAGCAGACGAGTATAAAAATATTCTACCTGAAAAAGTATATAATGCTTTGTATAAATATGAAATAAATATAAATGATTAGAGGTGATTAAATGAGATTTAAAGTAGGAGATTTGGTAAAAATAGTTAAACCAAATATAAAAGGAAAAAACGAGTTTGAAGGTGCAATAAGAAGAATTATTAAAGAAGATTCATCAGTTAGTTGGATATTAGAAGATATCAAACAGTGGTGTTGGTATGAAAATGAACTTGAATTAGTAGAAGAATCAACTAAACCAACTGAAATAAAAATAGATTCAAATGAGATAAAATTATCAGCAAAACCATTTAAAATAACAACAGATGGTTTGCATGCACAAAATACAGTAAATTTAGTAGACCAATATGAACAATTTGTATTAGGAAAATTTAATAAGAAAGAAGGAAATAAAATGATAGAAAGTATGAATTTAATTGATTTATATGCTAGTAAGCATAAAGAAAGAATAGAAAAAGAAACAAAAGAGAAAGTAGAAGAATTAAGAAAAAATTGTGATGTTATTAATAAATATAATGAGTTAGTAGAACAATTTAAGAAAGATTGTGAAGAATTATATTTATCACAATTTACAGAAGAAGAGAAAAATGAAATATTAACTAACCAAGATATTATTGATGATAGTGATATGCAATTAAGAAGAAATAGTGGATATTTATATAATTATGTAGTTAATAAAGATTTTAAATCAGCTGAATATTACGATACTATGAATGAAAGAAATAAAAAATTGGCTGAAATAGATGATTTAATAAAAACAGTAAAAGCACATATTGGTATTGCTAAAACGAAAGAAGAAGTAGAGGAAATACTAGACAGATATGGAATTATTAAAAAGGGAAAGTTGGTGACTAAATAATGAACAATGATATATTTAGAGAAAAATTAAGTAAAGGGACTTTTACAGAAAAAGAATTATCACAATTATCATGGTGCGAAGTAGAAGCGGATGTTGAGATGATTACACAAGATGAAGGAGAACAGCATAGATGGACACAAGATGTATCAACAATATTTAAGTTTGAGGATAAGTATTATTGTTTAGACTGGGATAGGGGTTTAACAGAATGTCAAGAAAACAGTTATTATAATCAACCTTATGAAGTTGAAAAAGAAACTAAAATCATTGAAGTAATAAATTGGAAGAAGGTAAATAATGTATAACAAAGTTGTATTAGTAGGTCGCATTAGTACAGACTTAGAATTGAGAACAACTAATAATGGAAAATCATATTGCAGATTTAATTTAGCAGTAAATAGAACGAATGAAGGTACAGACTTTATTCCTGTAACTTTATGGGGAAAATCAGCAGAAAACACAGTAATGTATCAAAATAAAGGAAGTTTGATTTTAATTGATGGTTCTATATCTATGAGTAATTATACAGACCAAAATGGAAATAATAGAATATCATTTGAGGTTATGGCACAAAATGTACAATTTTTAGGAAGTAAAAAAACAGAATCAACTGAAATAGAAGAAGAAAATCAATCTGATCCATATGAGGAAATTGGTGAAGAGGTTGATATAGATAACTTCTTAGATTAAAGAGGTCAATAATGAAAGGGAAAAAAATTAACATTATTGATAATATAACAAAAGCAATATCTATTTTAAATCAAACAGATGAGTATTTGGATAGTCTATCAACTAGACTATCTGAATGTGATAAATTAGAAACTGATTATAGACACCTTATAGAATTTGAACCAGTTGAAAAGATTAATTTAAAGCAATTGTATAAAGATATGCAGAATAATTTTGTTAATCGTAGAAACATAAAAAAAGATATGGATATTGGTAGAAATTTAACTACAAATATAGCAAAATTATGTAATATAGACAATAGACAATTTTTAATTCAAACACTAAAAAACGTAGAATCTAAAAATGATGGACTAGAATATACAAATAGAATCTTAAATGACAATCAAATAAAAAGAATAATAATAAAAAAACGTGATAGACCAAAGAAATTGAAAGAAGGGGCATAATATGGATTGTATACCATATATAAATGATTTAAATATTGAAATAAATATATTAAAAGATGTTAAGGCAAATGGTAAATGTGATATAGATGAAATAAATAAGCAAATTGAAGAAAAGGAGAATTTAATTAATAAATGCAAAGAAAATTTATCTAAATTATCAGTTAATAGTATTGAATATAGATTATATTTAAAAATTTTAAATGGTGTAAAACCAAGTAGAGCAGTGGAAGAAATTGCAAATGAAAACTATTTGAAGGACATTACACCAGCAACTCCGAGTAAGATTTGGGAAAAATATTATAAAAAAATTAAAAAAATTACATAAATGGGAGTGAAAAGGGAGTAAATTCCTTGATACAATATAATCGTGATAGCAATATCACTGTAACATTATGTTACATCCTTTCTATGGTCAGGAAGCATTTTTTGAATCTCCTTTCATGCTTCCTCCTTATATTGCTACTGGGTGAAACGGATAATCACGACAGACTCATAATCTGTAAATAACGAGTTCGACTCTCGTAGGAGCAACCAAAATAATGTTCTTTGGCAAATTGATAATTGAACTATATGACAAACTATAACGCAATATAGTATAGATATTATCTTGTTCTTATTACCTTTGAGAGCGATTTTAAAGGGGATTGAGTGCATTTTGTTGGAAACAGCGAAATGGTAACCTACAAAGTAGGGAAAAAGATAATAGTGGTTTATTGTAGAGTTTTATAAAATACAGAACTAATCGTTGACAATCATAACCACCTATGGTAAATAGGGCGATAACTTATTAGTAGTACTTTGTGTGGTTACAAAGAGTGAAAATAAGAATACCAATAAGTCAATTATGCAGTTGATACCTAGTGATAGGAGTATAAGATTAGAAACTGGTACAAGTAGCACAAACTTGCATAAAAAAAGCAAATTTGTAAATGAAAGATATAATGGTATATTTGAATTTAACATCTAAAGTGTGTGAAAGTTGTTGGTAAAGAATCCAATGTAGTTTTAGGTTTATTGGAAATGATGGACTATAGTCTTTGAGCTATAGTATCCTGCATTTTTGATAAGCCAGGTATTAGAGGAAATGGGGTCGCAACCTATCAGGACTAATACTTGCTAGTGATTGAATAATAAATGGCTATAGTAAATTAGTGTGAGAAACACCAATTATCAATTTGTCAAAGGGCATTATATGTCCTTTACCTCCAAATAATAAAGCACTATCTTTAGTAGGTAGTGTACTGAATAATATGCATGAAACAGACTACAGTGTGAGCAATCGTAGGTGTGAGCATAGTAGCCAATGGGAACGGTTATTATTTAGTACAGTATCTATTAAGATACAAGATACATAAATAGTCGTAGGAGTTTTAGCGTATTAAATTACGGTTTAGAAAGCCTTTACATACATATTTAATGTATTCACATAAGATGTGTCTTAATGTAAGAAAAACTAAGACGTAAGGTTGATGACCTTTGTATTAATGGATTGCAACGTAAACAGTCAGCTATATTCTAGAGATAGTGGTTGTAGTCTTGGGATTGCGGTCGGTGGAAATCCGATATGATGGGGGTCGGTATTCCCAGCCTAGCTTCGGCGACCTATAAGGTTAAACACAAAATAGAAAGCACCCATAGCCTAATACAAAAAATAGGCAGATACCATATCATCTTTATAGGTGATATAGAGCAATAAATAAAAATGGTGAGAATTACAAGGGAGAAAGCCACCTCTCTACCGTATTGTTATACAGTGGTGTTTAGCATGGAAAGTATAACGAGTAAAGTAATCAAATTTATTGTTCTATATTGTCTATAAGACAATGAAATGCGAGGATGACTACTCGGAATTGATTAGACGTTGTCTTTTCAATTTGTTGTTCAAGAACTTTCTATTTATCTTGGCTAGGGCAAGCTTACGAACAAAGTAGATGCGAAATGAGTTAAAGATCTTGTCAGTAGAGAATAACTGTCAGTATTTGCTACTAATAGCAAAAGCCCATTTAATAATTAATTAAAAGTTGAAAGTATCTTTTATCAAAACAATAACGTATGGCGCTATTGTCGACTATAAGCCCCCAACGTGAGTTAGATATAAAAACATAGTCTATCGGTGCGTTTTCGCAAGCGAGTTTAATATGTCCGTATGACGTGAGGAATAAAAGTGGTGAGTTATTCCAAGATAACCCAAATAAAAAAACTCGTAGATATTGTTCTCGTGAACGAACAGAGATTCACGTTGGTTATGACAAACATACGCTGAGCTATCAGTAGTAATTCTAAGTAAGTTGTCGTAATGGGCAACCACGGTTATTGCTTAGAGAAATAGTGGAACGTCTAACAGTGTCTATGGGTTAGGCAAAGTCCGATTGAGTAAGGTAGGTTTTCAATTGGTTTAATCGGTAAGTAGCAAAGTGAAAATGCTTGCATCAAAGGGTGTAGAGAAAGGTAATATCCGTCGGGAATAACCTCATACGTTAGGTTCAATTCCTAACCTTGCCGACCAAATATGGGGCGTGTAGCTTAATGGGAAAAGCTTGTGTCGTAATAACTGGGACATGACACTTAATCGGCAGTTGATATTGGTTCGAGTCCAATCATATGCCCCTAATCAATTTGAATTTATGAAGGGAGAATAATATAATTCTCTCTTTTTATATAGAAAGAAGTGATAAAATGATTTTGTCAATAGATCCTGGAAACATAGAAAGCGCTTATTGCGTTATAGATGATAGCACATACAAGCCAATAGAATTCGCAAAAATCAATAATGATGATTTAATTGTAAAAATGATAACAATAATAAAAAAATATGATATTTACACTTTAGTTATAGAAATGGTTGCAAGTTATGGAATGGCAGTAGGTAAAACAGTTTTTGATACTTGTGTATGGATAGGTAGATTTTATGAACAAGCAATAAAATATATGGGTAGTATTGAATTTATATATAGAAAAGATGAAAAAATAAATTTATGTAACTCAATGAAAGCAAAAGATAGTAATATTAGGCAAGCTTTAATAGATAGATTTGGGGAAGTTGGAACTAAAAATAATCAGGGATGGTTTTATGGTTTTAAGGCTGATATTTGGGCAAGTTATGCTGTAGGAGTTACTTACTTAGACAAAATAAAGAGTGGAAGTGACAAAAATGTCGTATATAAGTAGATATGATACTAAATTTTTAACATTTATGAATAGGAAATATCAAAAATACAATGTAAATTTTGAATTTTTTGATGATTACATTTTATGGCTATATTACGATTATTTTGGGGAAAATGAAGAACTGTATTATAAACAATTAGAAAAAGATTTATGGAAATATGTAGAGTTTCAAAGTGGAAAAGAACGAGATAAGAGAGATAGGGTGGATATAAATGAAAGCTAATTTAGAAGAGTCAAAATTGAAAAAACAAAGAAAGTTTAATGAAAACAGAGAAAAAGTTTTGCAGGAAAAAGAAAATCTTGTAAAAAAAATACAGGAAGAGTATAAGGATATGTTATTACCAACCTTAAAAGAAAAAACAAATGAAATAACAAATTTACTTGTAGAAAAATTAAAGGCACGTGGAGATAAAGTAAACTCAATTGAAATATTATCGGTTATAGCAAAAAGAAGCCTAGTTGATGTTGTTAAAGGAAATGCAAATTCCTATACACCACAAGAGATTATGATAGCATTTAATCTTTATATTCAAATGATAGACAAAATACAAGAATATAGAAATTTTCCTCCAACTGTTGAAAGTTTTTGTTTATTTTTGGGAATAAGTAGGTCAACTTATAACAATTGGTTGGTAGATTCAGATAGAAAAGATGCTATGGATTATGTACATTCTTATTTATTAGGTGTATTAGCAAATGGTGGTTTAACAGGTGAAACAAAAGAAATATCAAGTATGTTTTTACAAAAGACAATGGGTAAGACAGAATTACAACAACCAATTCAACATGAAGTAACAGTCAAAACTGATATTGACGCAATACAAAATCAATTAAGTGCATTAAAAAGAGATAATATTATAGAGGGAGAATTTGAAGAGAATGAATAAAGAAACTGGAAAAGGTATTAAATTTGAAAGAATAAGAAGAGTTACAGGTTATTTAAGTGGAGATGTATCAAGATTTAACAATGGAAAAAGGGCAGAGGAAAAAGATAGAGTAAAACATAATGGAATAAATGAAGTAAATAAAGAGGTAAAAGAAAGTGAGTAAAGTAGTAGGAGTTACAATAGGAACAAAATCACCACATACAAAAGATAAAATATACTATTATACAACGGAAAAAGATTTGAAAAAAGGCGATGTAGTAGATATCAAAGTAGATACAGGTGGAACGCCAAGTGCAACAGTAGTAATACAAGATAGTCATAAAAAGTTCGATAGGGAATTAAAAAAATTAGATATTAAATAATATAAAACCGGAAAAAGTTTTGGGTTAGAAAAAGTTTTGCAATCTTTTATATATAATAGAGGTATATTATTTGCATATCTTTTTATTATATTGAATATTATAATTAGTCTTTAATAAACCGCTTTATTAGCTTAATAAAATATAAAATAATATAAATATACTATAAAATAAAACAAGCCTAAAAACGGCTTAAAATTGCAAATAAAAGGGTATTGTTTTTTATTAAAATATAGTATATAATATAATTGCTTTTTGAAATTTGCTTGGATAAATCAAAAAAGATAAAAGCAATATAGAATTATGCCTAGTTAAATAAATAATCTATGTTATTTTTTGAATGGTAAGCAACTGGGTATAATGAGTTATATTTGTATATCATTTTATGATATACCTCAAACAACACATGAGGCTTAAATGCCTCGTTTTTTTTGTATATAAAAACTTTGCTATTTATTTTTTTTAGCAAAGTCACATAACCCACACCACATAGCAAGAGCTATTATAATTATAATTGCCATATTATGCCTCCTTTTTAAGATTATCTAATATAATTTTATAATCTTTTGTATTGTATTTTTCATAACATTTTTTTAAATCTTTTTTAAATGTCTCTCTTGGAAATCTAGTTTTTAATACTGCTTTGTTTTGCCCTATATTTTCATTTATCATTTTTTCTAATGTATTTATAAAATTTTCTTTACTTGATTTGTCTGTTCTAGGTTTTCCAATTTGTTTCCCTTGAAGTCTTGCTTTTTCAATTCCCGCTTTTGTACTTCTAGAAACTTCCTCTATTTTTTTACATGCAACATAGTTTATAGCATTAAATACAATATCACGTAAGAATTTGTATTCTAGTGTAATTGTTTCTTGTTTTTCGTTTGGAAATTTAGCACTTAGCATTTCATTATCTAAAATTATAACATTTATATTTTTTTCAGTTAGAAATTGCCATTCTTTTTTTGTATTATCCCAGTTTCTACCTAATCTACTTAATTCACTAACGATTAAATAGTCATTATTTTGTAGTAAGTCGTGTACTTCTTCGTATTGCTTACGATTTAGTTTTTTTCCTGTATATTTATCGCAATATATATAATCAATACATATTGTAATATTTTTATTTTTTGCCCACTTATAAAGTTCTAATATTTGACGGCCAAAGTCTTGACATTCAGTACTAACACGGATGTATACATATAAATGACATTTATAATTATTATAAAATATGTCATCAATTGTAAATACATCATTTAAACTCTCTTTATTTATAAAATTTATTATTTCTTGCTTATAATCTTTATTCATTTTCTACCATCTCCTTAAATTCATCAAGTGAATAATTTTCACGATCTAAATCATAAAAATATGTATAGTTTATTTCCTCTTTTAGATATTCAATGATTTTATCTAATACTTTTTCATTTACTTTATAAATGACTTTATCTTTCTTTAAGTCATATTCTTCAATATCATATTTAAAATTAGAATATAAACTTTTAAAATTGTTATATGGTATATATTCTAATATAGTGCCATCTAGGCTTATTATTGTATTTGAATAACCATTTTCCCAATCTTGAACAGACATTCCATTGTTTTCATCAAATTGGCTTTCATATTCATTTATAGCATTTTGTATTATTTCTTCTATTAATCTTTCAATTTTATTAATTTTATTTATCATTTTTGTATCTTTATCCATTTTATAATATCTCCATTTTATTTAAACCATTTCTATTTTTAAAATTTTCTATAGTATTTTTACATTCAATTTTATAACATAAATCTATTTTATCAAATAAATAATCTAGTAGTACAATTAAATCATTTGCATTTATTTTAACATATTTATTCATATTTTTTTAACACCTCCGTTTTTTCATTTTTTAAATATTCTATTATTTCATCAATTATTTTTTCACATTCTATAGGTCTCTCATCTTCGATAAGTAACTCTTCATATGCTATACTCTCTAAATAGTCCCAATCTTTATACTTTTTACTTTTGTGATGTGGTTTATTTCTATATAGTATATTATAAAAATCTTCTAATGAATAATTTTCTTTTAATTTATCCCAGTTTATCATTATTCTACGCACTCCTTTAATAAATCTAAAATAAATTCTTTTCTTTCTTTTATATAGTCTTCAATACTTTCTACTAATGATTTTTTATTATTATCATAAGTAACATAATCATTATAAATATATCTAATATTTCGCATATAGATATCAAGCAAGATATCTTTATCATGTAAGAATTTTTTCTCTAATATCATTGATAAATAGAATTGTACCTCGTAAATATAACTATTATTAATCATTTTTAATACCTCCTAATTATAACTCATTTTACTTTGTATATCACTGTTTAAAGCAATTAAAGTATTGTTTGTAATTTCTATTCCTCTTGTTTCAACACCGATTTTTTGTCCTTTAAAATATAAATACCAAGTAATTTTATCAAAACTTTTAGCATAATAATAATCTGCGTCATCATATGGTCTAGGTTTATACATTTTATAACGTGGTATTTTACCATTATATACGTCTTGATACCAACTATATTTTTCATTTTCTTCTTTTAATAAATCTTGTATTTTATAACCATTTTTCATACTATTAACACTCCCATTCAGTCCAATAGCTGTCGCCATTTCCATTGTCATACATTTCCAAATATTCTTCTTGTGTATAATGTTTATGTAAGCATTCATCACTACAATAGTATTCTTCGCCATTTTCTATACAATAGCCTTGTGTCATTTCTTTGTGACATTCTGAACAAGTTCTTGTTTCTTTTTCTTCTTTATTTACTATATCTTTGTTATCCCAATAATCTATTGTATAACCCATGCCATTGTCATAATTAATACATACAATAGTATCATCTTTTAAGTCTTTTAAATCTTCTTTTACTTCTTCTTCAAAGTCACTATCAATATTAACTGCGTTATTTTTCCAATAATCTAATATATCTTTTTTTGTTCCGAGCAATAATTCACCATTATCATAAATATTATTCATATATTACACCTCTTTCTAATAATTCATTTAATAATAAATCAATTATTTTATTTTGTTTTGTTCTTGTTGGTCGTTCGATTCTATTTATAATTTTAAAGTAATTGTCATAATAGGCTGTTAATTTTTCAATCCACCAAGTCGCACCACAATGCGATAATTTAATATCATAAGTTATTTTTAAATTGTGATTATTATCTTCTAATACCTCTATAATTTTTACTTGTTCTACTTTATCCATTTTTACACCTCTTATCTATTAGCCCAATATCCCATACAATAGATATTTTTATTGTATTTCTTGAAATATTTTTTTAATCTTTCTATATAATTGTTTATAAATTCGTCACATATTTTGTTATATTCTTGTATCTCTTCATTTGTCATATATCTTCTAAAATAGTTCTTTTTATTGTTATATTCTAAATCTTGTAGATAGTCAGTATAATAGTTTGTACTTAATACTGGCGATACTTGTACGTCACTTGTACAATAATGTTTTATAAAATATGGTTGTGTTTGTTCGTTATATTCATCTATTTTGTGATATTCACTAGTATAATTCATTTCATTATAATTTAAGAATAATTCTTCGGTCAATTTTGGTATTTCGTATTCATCATCGAAATATAAAGTTTTTGTTATACTAGGTTTGTTTTTAAAACTTAACACAAGTCCATCATTTGTTTTATAATATGTATATGTTTTTAAGTACCATTCAATCATATTTGGGCTTTCTTGCTCATTTTCTAACATCGATTTTACTTCTTCTAATTCCATTTTTTTCATATTTTTCATTTCCTCCCATTATGTCATACTTGACATTTTTTAAAATTAAATATATAATGAGAGACAAGGAAAGGGAAACCTTTTCTTATATACAACTATTCTTATTAAAAGAAGTAGTTATATATTAGTTTTTTTATTTGAGTTATCTTATGAGTTTCGCGACTGGAGATAACTCTTTTTATTTTTTCTATTAACTTTCTAAAATCTTTATTGAATTTATAAACAAATAATAACCATATTAACCATAATATTAATACTTGCATTAATGTTTCTAGTATTGACCATATTATTACCATTTCGATCAACTCCTTTTTTTGTAGGTTTTCCCATTTCCTTATCTCTATATATTATTATACTCTTTTTTTTAAAAAAGTCAATACTTTTTAATAATTTTATCCTAAAAAATGCATTATTTTATAAGGTAAATACTATGTATATTAATGTCTTAAAAATGTATATATTTATATTGCCATATTATTATATATTTTATTATTTATTTGCTATATTTTGATTGTTATTTTATTGATTGATATATTTATATTATTTATTATAATATGGCTTATATATGATATATATAGTATTATCATTAGCATATTATATTGGTATATTATATTGATATATTGATTATATATTTATTTATTATTATTGCTTATTATTTATTTAAGAAATTAACAAAAGATAGTCTTTATATGCAAAACAAAATATATTATTATTTAACACTATATTATTATAATTTTATAGTGTTTTTTATTATGCCATTATATAATTAAATAATTAATATTATATATTGAATTAACCTTTATTTTATAACAATTTTACTATGTATGTTAACGGTCGTTTGCATACTTGACACCACCCCAACCCTATATTTTTAAAGGCATATAGGGGTGTTTTTACCTCTAAAAATCTATAAAAAATAATAAAAGGACTATATAAATAAGCATAATTCATAAATAATCAAGCGAAAATGATTATTTTTTTATTTTGTTGTTAAAAGGGGAGTGAAAAGGGAGTAAACATAGTGATATTATACAAATAAGATGAAAACTAACATATTTATAGTAATCAAGCGGATATACAGAAATAGAGGACTAAACTCTAATAAAAAGTATATTTAGACCTTATAAAACAAAAGCAAACTAAAGATATACTGAGGGTTCAAAAATGAGCCAAAAGTGCCAAAATAGGGTTCATTTGGCGACAAGGATTTAACAAAATAGAAAGGAAATATTCAAATAATGGAGAAAGAAAAGTTAGACATACGATTTAGCAAACATGTAGAAAGAATTTTTGGAATTAAACTAACTAAATATGGCAAGTACAAAATACATAAATGGATAATTGATGAATTTGGCAGTATATATATGGCAAACAAAACATTAGACAATGATAGTTCAAGATTAGAATTTATTAGTGACATGCTAAAACAAGAAAATTTAAAATTAGATGATATTTCAGATATAACTGAATTGTTACAAAACATAAAAAAAGAATTAAGAAAATTTAAACATAAATCTAAATATTGCCCATATTGTGGGAAAGAATTATCAAAAGAGGTGTGATATGTTAAAAAAAATAGAAATAACGTTTTTAGGAATATTGATATTATTAATAATATTCTTTGGATTAGGAATCGGTTTTGATAGATATGTATTAAATAATTGTGGATGTGAGGTACAAGATAAATGAGATTATTTATAACGATAATGAAATACATTTGCTTAAGTATATTAATATTTAATACATTATTCTTCGTATATTGTATATATGAAGGCAGAATTTTAACTATTATAACAAGTATAGTTAATGAATTTACATTATATATTCAAACGATGATTTGGAATGACTTTTATGGATTAGAAAGTAGTGATATGCTGTGTTAACATTACCAACAAAGAAAAAATGGTTTGATATGATTAAATCTGGAGAAAAGAAAGAAGAATATAGAGAAATCAAACCTTATTACGATAGTAGATTTAAATATTATCTTGGCGGCTGGGAAATAGGTTTATTAGATATTAAATTTAGAAATGGATATTCAAAAAATAACCCATCAATAAAATGCAAAGTGGATATATCAAAAGGATATGGCAAACCAGAATGGGGAGCAGAACCAGGTAAATTATATTATGTTCTGAAAATATTAAGTGTAGAAGAGGTGAAATAATGAAAATATTAGGAATTGATGTAATTGAACCTATACCAAAACAAATAACAATATATGAATGTCCGTATTGCACTAAAAAGTTTACGAATAAACATAGCTATTATAATCATATTTCAAAAAAATGGTGTTACAACTATGATATTAATTTTTACAGGAAAAAAGCAGAATATGAAGCAAATAAAATTACAGAAGAAGAATACTACTTATGGCTTTTTGAAAATGATTGCTTAGATTATTTAGGATTTGATTATGAAAAATTAGAGCAACTGAAAAATAAATTATCAAAACAATTATTTGAGAAAATAGAAAGGTTATACAATGAGTGAAATAATAGTTAAAAGTGTTAACTTACAACAAGATAAAGTTGATAGATTAAATAATACAATTGAGATGAGAGATAACACTATAAAATATCAGCAAGACCAATATTTAAAATTATTAAGGAAATTAGATAATAAGGATCCGTTTGGGTTAAATAATTTACTATTTACTTATGATGAAATTATTGAAATTTTAAGAAAACAATATCATCCTTTAAAAGAATATATTGAAAGATGGTTTGGTACTTATCAAGATTTTATAGATAATGATGGATTATATTTTAGTGAAGATGGTATAGAAGTTGAAAAAGGTGATTATTGGTTAGTTAATATAAAAACTGATTACGCTTGTAGACTTAAAAGCAAGGATAAATTAAATAGAAAAATATATGAACTAGAAAAAGATGGTGAATTAGATGATTAAAGTAAGAGTTATGAACGAATATCAAATTGATGCATTATTAACAAGTGATATAGAAATAAATTATGATAATTTCTATAAAGATGATTTAGTATCAATGTTAAAAGTATGTAGAGATAGATATAGAAAAAAAGACAGAGAAACAACCAATTTAAAACAAGCACTAAATGAAATAAAAGAAATTATACAACATTCAAAAGGCATGGGCTTTCAAAAAGAAAAAGATATTTTACAAATAATAGATAAAGTAGGAGATGAGAAATAATGACTAAAAAAGATTATATAAAAGCAGTAGATGACTTATTAAATGGCTATGATGCTTATTACTTTATAAACAAGTATGATGATTTAGAAAATAACACACATAAAAATCAATTTGAATTATTAATTAATTTATTAAAAGATGATGAAATATCGATGAGAGCAATTAATTGGATAAAAAATTGTTATGATTGTTATTATAAAAGTAAATTTGAAAATGATGAAGAAAGTCCTTTTGCTTATTTAAAAAGTTCAATAAACAAAGTAGGAGGTAGTGAAAATGAAAAATAATCATTGTGATGGAAACGAGTTCGATTTTTTAATAGGAAAATCAATTATAAAAGTAGAAGAAAAAAGAGGAAGTTATAATACAGATTTATTTATTTTAACTTGTAATGATAATACAGTAATTGAAGTTGAAACAAATAATGGCTGTGGTGGATGCGGAAATGGTTGGTCCAGTTTTGATGATTTGAAAAAATTAGAGAATAATCATAATGTAATTACAAATATTAAGTGTGAATACAACAACAAATGGTGTGAAGATTATAGCTTTAAATTATTTATTTACTATCAAGATGATATGCTAACACTTGAAGGTGATGATGGTTATGGAAACGGATATTATGGCGGTGGGTTCTATGTAACTATTAAAAATGTTAGTGAATTAGAAAAGAGAGATAAAGATGAGTAAAATAAATTTAAATGATAAATTTAGTGACATAATTATTAAATTATCAGAAGGAAATCCAGGAGCAATGACAACATTATTTGAAATTATGAAAGTTAAAAAAAATGAAGAAATTTCATGTATTAGTACATTTTTAGTGATTGATACTATGGAATTATATGGTAGTCATTTATATATGCTATGGAATGATTGCTGTAATAGAGATATAAATGAAACTTTAAATGTAATTAATAATTATCAATTAGGAAAAATTACTAATATTGATATAAATGAAAGAATAAAAAATGTTGGATATGGTAAGTCATTTGCTGATTTATTAGAAAAGAGTGAAAGTAATGAATAAAGATGAACTACTAAAAATATTTGATTGGCTAGAAGAAAATGCTAATAAAAATAAATTACTATATTTTAAATTATTAGATAATAATCAAATAGGAGCGTATTTTAAAACAGACAATCATCATTTTGCAGATTTTTATATAAGACCAATTTTACAGATAATTAGAGGTGATAAAGATGAGTGAAGAAATTGATATAAAAAACAAAATTGCTTATGTAGATAAGTATATAGCAGAAAATAATTGTGATGATTTAGTAGTAAAATATTTTGTTGATATTTTGAATTACATTTGTGAACTAGAAAATAAATTTTCTAAACAAAGAAATCTATATAAGGAAACACAAGCAGATACTATTAATTTACAACAAAAAATTGCTGATTCTATTAATTTTTTAGATTTATTTATATCAGATGATAATTTAAGTAAATATGATACATTAAAAATTTTGATGCACCAAAAGAAAATTTTAAAAGGAGAAGATAAATGAATAAGTTAAAAATTAAAAAAATCGAAAAATTGGGTAAATACTTATATATTTATATCAAAATACCATATTTTATTGGTTTTAAAAAAATATCTAAACAGTTAGCAAAGTATGAAGACAACGAGGCTTCTCTACATACATATATTGATATAAAAAGTAAATATGCAATACTTACTTATGTATTAAGGAATAAAGAAGATATATTGCCTTATGTTAATAACAGAAAGGTTGTAGAAGATGAATAAAATAGAAATACTAAGTTTATCTTATGGTAATTATGTAGCATTAGAAGATTATGAAAAAATACAACAAGAAAATAAATCATTAAGACAAGAAATAAAAATACATTCTAAAAAATCAAATGGTAGATATAAAGCAATTAAAATTTTAGAAAATCACATTAGAAAACTTAATCTAGAATGCCAAAAATATTTTGATTTATTAATGAATAGAGATGAAGTTATTGATAAACTTATTGTAAATTGGAATTTTTTAGAAAAATATCTTGATGAAAACAAAATGGTATTAAATAATCCTAGTATTTTTCAATTTTATTTAATACGAAAAGAAATCTTACAAAAATATAAAGGAGTAGATGATTAAATGAGTGCTAAAGAGATGTTTGAGGAATTAGATTTTACTTTAATTAAAAATAATGAAATGATTTTAGAATATGAAAATCCTTATAATGAAACTATCTATTTTGATAAAAACGAAAAATATTATTCGTCTTATTGTCGTAATAATGAACACGATTTTGATGTTTATGCTGATGAAGCAATAATAATTAATATGAAATTACATAAAGCAATAAATAAACAAATAGAAGAATTGGGATGGTTAAATGATAACAATTGAGACAAAAGAAACTGATGGAGCAGAATTAAAAATTTCTAAAGGAACACCACATATAACAATTTTATTAGGCATTGAAATGTTAATAGAGTCATTGATACAAGATAGTAGTGCCAATTTGAATATAGATGATATATTATTTGATTTGAAAAGAATATATGAAAGAGATAATAAATGAATGAGGATTTATACGTTGTAAATAGTGATGGTGTTATAGTTGATACTATAGAATCAAATATAGGCTATGCTAAATTGTCAAGTGGAGATAGAGTATTAAGAAAAGGTACTATTCAATATTTATCAGATACAAAAGATATTAAGTATAGTTTTGCTAAAGTAAATACATTAGCTTGGAAAGAAATAGCACCTAAATACCCAATATTAAATATTTTGATACACTATATTGGTTATATGGATGGAATATTAACTTATAGAAATGGCAAAAATGTTCAAATGAAAGATATACCTAAATTATGCAATGTAAGTGAATCTACAACAAAGAGACAATTGTCTATGCTTGTTAAAGAAGATATAATCCATAAAATCAAGGATAATAAAACAACATATTTAAAATTTAATCCATATATTGCTATGGTCGGCAAAAAAATAAATATTGAACTATACAACGAATTTAAAATGTCACAATGGCAAAATAAGATAGAGGTGTTTGAAAAATGAATGACAAGATACAAGAAAATTTAAGACCTTTATATAATTGCTATGCTCAATATAAAATGTTATTCGATTATTATCAAGATAATAAATCAATGCGTTCAAAAGAAGAAATACAAGAGCGAATTGAATATTTAAAGAAAAATTCAAAGATAACACAACGTACAGAATTGGAAACATTGTTATGGATACTTAGTGAGGTGGAATAAATGACTAAATTATCAATAAAACAAAAACAAACAATGGAAGCAATAGCATATTTCATAAATACAAATGGCTATCCACCAACAACAAAAGAACTATCTAAAATATTAAATACATCACCTAGTGCAGTATTTAAAAAACTAATGATATTAGAAGAAAAAGGTTATATAAAAACATCGATTGGAAAAGCAAGATCTATTGTTGTAATGAAAGGGTGGGAAGAATGAAACATAGAACATTACAAGAGTATAAAAAAGAAGTGTTTGATGAACTTACGGAAGAAAAGAAATTACAAGCAATGTATGATATGAGTAAACAATTATGTGATATTAGTGAATATATAAATAATCAAATAAATAAAAAGCGAGATCATCAGTATTCAGCTGGTTGGCAAATATTATGGAAAATTAAAAAAATGCTAGGTGAAGAAGAATGAAACAAAAAATAAAGCAGAGAATAATTAATTATGTTCAATCTAACTATGAATTATTAGATAAAAGCAAATTTATAAAAGGTAAGACATATTTAAATCATAGATGCCATTTGAATGCTGTTCAGGAAGCATATGATAATTCATCTAAAGTTTATTTAGTTGTATGTATAGGTAATGATGAAGTGATTGTTCACTTTATAAATCAAGATTCAAAAGGAAATTATATTGATAATACATTAGGCTGGTATGGTAAAGAATTATATGATTATTTCTTAATCAGGGAAGTTAACGAAAGTGAATATCATAAGATATGGAATTTATTAATTAATACTAAAAAAGCACTAATAAATACAAATTCTACTTGGCTGGAAAGAAAACTTAAATTTATTAAGGAAGATGATATTTAATGCTTAATGTATCAGAATATATCCAACTCATTTTAAAAAAGAAAAAATGGACAAGCACCCGATTGTGCCAAGAATTAAACAAAATAGAAGAACAACTAGGCGAATCCAGAACAACTGTACAAAATATATCTAATTATTTTCATGGGCAATGGAGTTTTCGACCAAAAGTACTTGTTAAATATGAAAAGGCATTAGACTTGCCACAAAATACACTTGTATCAATGGTTGCTCCACCAAGCAGTAAAGAAGGGCAAAAAGAATTGAAAGAAATAATGAAAAAAGTAGGTGAAATTAAATGAATGGTTGGTTTTTAGCAATGATTATTATAAATGTTTTAAATATAGGAATTGCACTAGCAAAACATGGTGAAACAAAAACGGAAGAATATAATGTATTTACTCAATTATTAGGTTCAGCAATAGGCTTAACAATTATTTATATGGCAATAAAGACAGGATTTTAAGGAGGTAATTAAATGAAAGACGTATTTGGAGCAATAGGAATAATTATTTTATCTATATTAGTAGTTTTACTATTAATTTCACTATCTAGTCTTATATTTTGGGGCTTAGGTAACTTTATTATATGGGTATTCAAAATTAATTATACGTGGACTATATGGCATGGTTTAGTATGTGCATTAGTATTTATATTATTGAAAGAGATATTTAATAGAAAGTAGGTATTGTATGAAGAAAATTATATTTGGAATAATAACTTGTTTAATTATAATATCTTGTACTGGTTGTATAGGGTATATGAATGAACAAACAAAAGAATGTGTAGTAAAAGATAAATGGATTAAAAGACCTAGTGGTAGTAATGATGAACTATATTTGATAAATTGTGGTGGTATAACATATAAAGTTTCAGACTTGTTATTTAAAGGTAAATTTAATAGTGCTGATATTTATGGTAATTTAGAAATTGGTAAAAAGTATAAAATAACTACTACTGGTTATCGTTGGGGGTATTTTAGTGAATATCAAAATATAAATGATTATGAATTATTAGAGGAAGAGGTAAGAGAAAATGAATAATATATTAATATTTAGCCAAGATGGACTAAGTGTATATCCATCAATGATAGGAATAGGACATAGACAAGAAATGCAAATAATTGGCGATAAAATAAAAGAGCAATTGAAAAAAAAGAATATGTCAGTAGAAGAGTTAATTGTTATTATAGGAAATAGTTATAGAAAAAATATTGAAAGAATACTTGAAAACCAAGAAATACCAACTCCAAAACTTATTGAAAGGTTAGAAAAAGCATTTGATGTTGAAAAGGACTTCTTTAAAGACAAGGAAACTTCAAATCTAGTATGTGTTCAAGGTGGTATTGTTATAGGTAAATATGATACCAATGCAAGAGCAGAAGAAGTTAAAAATGAATTACAAAATAAGCAAAAAGAGGCACATCTAAATAACAAACAAGTTATTTATGAGATGCCAGAAAAATAAAGAAAGAAGGAATGAAAAATGATAGTAAAAGCTTGCTATAAAGATAAAGATTTTGATTATTTTACAGATAAGGAAAATGGATTAGAAAGACACTATGGAGATATATTCGAGTGTTCTGATGATTTAGCGAATGAAAGAATCAAAAACAAATTTGTTAAGAAAGCAACAAAAGAGGAAGAAAAAGAATATTATGCTAATCAAACAACAGTTGATGATGATATTCCAGTATCAACTGAACAAGAAGAACAACAAATGATTGATGACATAAATAATAATTGTACAGATGAATTAGAACAATCAAATGGTGGTGAAGAATAGTGGGATCAATTATATTTAGTTTAATTTTAGTAGTAATAGTTGCTATATGTTTAGGAATAGGAAAAGCACCTGAGGATAGTGATTGGACTATGACTTGGAAATTTAGAAAAAGAATGATTTGGAGTCTATTGTGCCTATCAATTATACTATTTGGATGCTTTGCAACAATTAAAACAGGTGAAATTGGAATTAAAACTAGATTTGGTAAAATAGTAAATAGTACCAAAAATGAAGGAATCGTTTTTAAAAGTCCATTTGATAAAGTAGAGAAAATTAATATTAAAGTACAAAAATATGAAAACAAAGATGTATTATCAACCTCTACAAAAGATATGCAAATAGTAAATAACATTAAAGTATCTATTAATTATCAAATTGACGGAAACAAAGTAGTTGATTTATATAAAAGAGTAGGAACAGGTTATAAAGAAACGGTATTAGAACCAGCTATTCAGGAAACGATTAAAGGTGTTATTTCAAAATACACATCGGAGGAATTAGTTACAAAAAGAAGTGAGATTTCGCTTGATATAAATAATACACTAGATGAAAGAATTAAAACATATGGTATAAACAGTGTATCAGTAGCAATTAACAATTTTGATTTTAGTGAGGCGTACAATCAAGCCATCGAACAAAAAGCAGTATCTGAACAAAATGTATTAACAGCACAACAAGAATTAGAAAAGGCTAAAGTCGAGGCAGAAAAGAAAGTAGTTGAAGCAGAGGCTACTAATAAAGCTAATGAATTATTAAAACAAAATGTTACTGATGAGGTATTAGCAAAACAATTTATCGAAAAATGGAATGGTCAATTGCCAACCACTTATGCTGGTGATGACATATTAAAAATGTTTAATTTAAAATAAAAATGTAAAAGTGTAGCACTCTCTTAAGGGAAATAGAGAGAGTGATAAAATGAGTTTAAAAATAGGCGAAAAGATAGAAATCAAAAAGCCACAAGAAAAAACGACCACTATGTCACAGACTTTCTTTGATATAGTGGCTGTTTTAAAAAGTAATAAAGTTAGAGAAACGGATAAATTACAATGGTGTCAAAGTCTACTTGCAATATTAGAAAATTATTACAAAGAAAATGAACTAAAGTCAGTACAAAATGCTAAGAAGTATGCAATACCTGTGCTATATACTTTAACGGAGAAGAGTAGCATGGAAAACATGGCTCTCTTTTTTGATTATTATAAAAAAACATACTGTTTTTGTGCTAGAAGAGATTTTGAATGTTTTGTAGACTATATTGAATGGAATCAACCAAAGAAAGTATTAGCTAATCGCAGACAAGTATTAAAACCATACGTAGATGCTCTAAATAGAATAGCATTTGATGATAAATTACAATATATTATTGTTTCATATGCACCCAGTATGGGTAAGAGTTACCTTGCAACATTATTTACAGCATGGGGATATGGTTTAAGTATAAATAATTCAGTAATCAGAATGTCATACTCTGACGAACTCGTACTTGGTTTTAGTAGAACAGTAAAGGGTATTATATCAAGCCCTGAATTTGCGGAAATATTTCCTCTGTTTAAGTTGTATAATGGTAAACCGTTTGAAGTAGAAAGGGAATCAGACTGGAAAATAAAAAATGCCAATGTCCCTAAATCAAATCATATAGCACGTACCCGTAGTGGTTCTACTACTGGAGAAAGAGCCTCATTTGCAATTATATTTGACGATATGACAAAGGGAGCAGAGGAGGCTAATAGTGAGAGTATCCATAATGGAATATATGATAAATGGCTTACTGAATGGTGGAATAGACGTGATGGTCAAAAATGTAAATTTATATTTGTTGGAACTCAATGGACACCAGAAGATATATTGAATAGGGTTATAGAAGATAGAAACAAAGTATCGCCATTACAAGAAACGGATAATCCGTATGTTATGGAAAGTGAAGATAAATCAACTATAGTTATTCGTGTACCAATGTTAGATAAAGAACATAAAACGACATGTCCCGAAGTATACCCACAAGAAATAGCAGAACAAATAGAACAAAATACAGATCCATTTCTATTTAGTTGCGTTTACCAACAAGATCCAATAGCACTCACAGGGAGAGAATTAGCTTGGGAATGTTTACAAACATATATAGAACCACCAGAAGATTTAGAGTCATATTGTATGGCTGCTATCGACACTAAACGAAGAGGTAAAGATAATCTTAATATGTTTATATGTAAACCTGATGGGCATGGTAAACACTATTTATGGGATGCAATATTTACAAAAGAGCCTATGGATAAGTTATATGATAAAATAATCGAAAAAATTATATTGCATCATATTACAACCTTAGTTATAGAAAACAATATTGATTTTTCATTAAAAACTTTATTAGAGGATAGATTAAAGTTGAGAGGGATTTATTGGTGTAAAATTATAGAACATTATAATACACCTAAAAAAGAGAAAAGAATTATGGATATGTTGTGGCAAATACAAACATTAATTATTTTCAAAGATAAATCTATTGTTAAACCAAATACTGATATAGGTAGGCTTATGGAAAATATTACAAAGTATTCATTTGATAAACCAAATGCTTTTGATGATGGACCTGATGGAAGTGCTTTATACGCTAGTGAAATAATAATGGGTAAGTCTGTATTACCAAAAGCGAAAGCTTGTCGTAGATTATTTTAGATACTTATTAAGTATCTTTTTTTGTGCAAAAAGGTGAATATTTGTTCTCCTTTTATACCTCAAACCTACCAATATTTCCATATATAGGATATAAATGTAGCCGAAGGACAAGTTTTTTCCCTTAATAGTCCTTCAGTGCTACACGGGAGCATAACCGTAGAATTTATTTTATTGTTGTGTTCCCACATTTTATATTTTGGGAATACCAAAGTATGAAAAGTGGTGAAATATGAAAAACGAAGAAGTAAAACCAACTGAAACAACAGTTGAAAATAATACAAATGCACAATTACCTACTAAAGAACCTTATGCACCAAAATATGATGATACAAGGTTATATGGTAGAAAAATAATATATGCAGATTATGAGCCAGAAAATATGAATGCAGAAACAATAACAAAAATATTAACTGATGTCTTTAGCATTCATTTGCAAAATTCAAGGGAAATAGATTATTTAGAAAAATATTATAAAGGATTTCAACCAATATTAAACAAAATAAAAGAAGTACGACCAACTATTAACAACAAAGTAGTTGAAAATAACGCTTATTTCTTAGTTGAGTTTAAAAAATCATTTGTATTTGGTAAACCAATTCAATATGTGCAACGTGGAGATGTTGCAAATAAAGAGGTTGGAGCATTAAATAGTTATATGCTAGCAGAGGATAAATATCCTAAAGATACAGAACTAGCAGAAGATTTATATATTGCTGGGATTGGACATAGATTAGTTCTTCCAGATATAAATGAAGATAGCCCATTTAGTATAGAAAATTTAGATAGCAAAACTACATTTATTGTTTATTCTAGTAGTTTACCACATAAAAAATTATTTGGTTGTACTTATACTAGAGGGATTAAAGATATAACAATAAAAGGTAGTATTTATACAAACAATGCTTTTTATAAATTTACAAGTGGAAGTCCATATAGTGCCTTTGATGTTCAATTTGTTAAATGGCACGTTTTAGGAGATATCCCAATATTTGAATACTTTTTACATAAAAAAAGATTAGGAATTATCGAAGTCGTACTAGATTTGCTAAATGACATAAATAGAGTAACTTCTAATGAATTAGATGGGTTGGAACAATATGTACAAAGTTTACTTGTATTTATAAATCAAGATATTGACAAAGAAGAATTAGAAAAAATGCTTGAAATGAATGCAGTAAAATTATGGTCTCCTGACCCTGGCAGAAATGCAGATTTAAAACTAATATCTAATGAAATAAATCATGCAAATACAAAAATCATGCACGATAAGTTATTTAACATGGCTTTAAATATTGTAGGAATACCTAAAAATAGTGATAAAGCAAGTGGAGGAGATACAGGACAAGCTAGATATTTAGGTGAAGGTTGGACAATGGCAGATGCAAGAGCAGATGGCGATGAAATGGAATTTAAACGTTGTTCTAAGCCTGAACTAAAAATGATACTTAGAATATGTAGACTTGCTCCAAATAGTGAAATAAATACATTAACACTTAAAGATATAGACCAAAAATTCACTAGAAATAAATCAGATAATTTCTTAGTTAAATCACAAGGAATGATGAATCAAATTCAAAGTGGTGTATCACCTGATGTTGCAATGACAACAAGTGGTTTATATAGTGATCCAAATGAAACATTTAATAAATCAATGGAGTTCTATGGTGGTATAGATAATTGGATTAAATTATTCGTTGGACAAGCACAAAAACAATTAAATGAAAAGAATAGCGATGGAAGTCCTAACAAGGCGACATCTGCCTCAAAAGATGAGTCTGGAGAGGTTAATAAACAAAAAAGTTAGAGGATAGAAAGACATTGACTATCGAGGCATGACGATGCTTAAGTGTAGGGAAACCGATTAGATGTGGGAAGTGATGCCCCACCTAACTTTATAGGGTTCATAGGGTACGGGACTATGATTAAATACGCTCGAATATCTATTTAAAGATGTGTATTGGTAGCCCAGCCAAAGAAACTTTAGAAGCCTTTGGTCTTATGCTGAAATAGCTCAATTGGTAGAGCAATTGTTTTGTAAGCAATAGGTTGTGAGTTCAAGTCTTACTTTCAGCACCATGTACGGTTACCCAAGTTTGGCTGAAGGGGACGATTTACTAAATCGTTAGGGTCCTGAGGGACCGCAAAGGTTCGAATCCTTTACCGTACGCCACAAATTTGATTATAGCTACCTTAATGGTAGTGTACTGATGAAATGCATAAATATAGGTGCGACTCCTACGAAGGGTTAGAAGCCCTGCGATTTGTTAGAGTAACGAATTTCATTGGTACAGTGCTATTAAACTAGCATAAATTTGCTCTGTATACCGAGCATAATGGGTATACCACACTACTGTAGAGACGTGGCTACTATAAAAACGTAATGTGTGGGGAAGGTAATTATATGAATGAAATGATTGAAAATGTATTAAGTAATGAAGCTTATACAACAAATGAAGAAAGAGTAGAAGCTATTAAACAAGGTTTAGCGACTTTAGTTATTCCAAAAGATAAATACAATGATTTATCAACAAAACTAAAGAATACTGAAACAAGTTTAAGTACATTACAAACAGAATATGATGATTTCAAAAAATCCAAAATGACAGAGGATGAATTAAGAGAATCTGAAAGAAAAGACTTAGAAGCAAAGCAAAAAAATATTGCTTTAAAAGAAAGTGAGTATGCAGTAAGAGATTTATTTACAAATGCTAATATTTCAAAAGAAAAATACGAAAAAATATTAAGCAAAGTGGTAACATCTGATAAAGATAAATCTGTAGAAATTGCACAAACATTTATTGAATTGTTAAGTGAAACTGCAGATGAAACAAAAAAGCAAACTGTAACAGATTTATTAAATGATACTCCAAAGCCTACTGTAAGCACTCCAAATAGTGGAACAGTAAGTAATTTAGATTCTTATAAAGCAAAATATGATGAAGCTGTCAAAAATGGAGATTTCTTAGCACAAACTCAATATATGAGATTAATGCAAGAAGAACAAATGAAACAAAATAAACCAAATGTTTAAATGAAATGTAGCACTCATTAAAAGGGAATAGAAAAATTTTAATGAGGTGATAGTATGAATGGAACTGAAACAGTTCAAAGTTTTAACACATTAAATTATGCTGGATTGTTATATACAAAATCAAATAAGAAAACTCCTTTCTTAAATATGATTTCAGGACACAGAAAATATACAAATTCAGTAGAATTTATTACAGGACAATTTTATGAAAATGAAGATGCAGAAATACCAGCAATTAGTGAAACAGCATCATTAACAGCACCAACTGCGTCATTCGTAACAAGAAGTCAAAAAACTAATGTTACACAAATCTTTATGGAATCAGTAGCTATTAGTTATGCAAAACAATCTAATATGGGAACATTAAGTGGCGTAAATATTGCTGGACAAGTTGCAAATCCACAAAATGAATTAGATTTCCAAGTTGCAAGAAAAATGGAAACATTATCAAGAAGTATTGAAAAAACATTTATTCAAGGAACTTATAATAAAGCAACATCTGATTCAACAGTTAACAAGACAAGAGGTATGAACGAAGCAATTACTACTAATGTTATTTCAGCAGAAAGTGGTAGTGGTGCTAGTAAGGTTAATAAACCACTTGATATTTGGTTAATCAATGATGCACAACAAGCAATCTATGATAATCAAGGTGATATTAGTAATTTATATTTATGGACTAATACAGTTGGTTTAAATCAATTAAATGCAGATGCCTTAAAATGGGGTATGAAAATGGGAGAACCATATATGAGTTCATACGGTGTACAAGTATATGATGTAATCTTACCATTAGGTGTAGTACACGTTGCATTAGGTGAATTTATTCCAAGTGGAACAGCATTCTTATTCAATTTTGATGTAATTGGACCAGTAGAACAACCAGTACCAGGTAAAGGTAATTTCTTCTTAGAAGAATTAGCTAAACAAGGTGCAGGAACTAAATATCAATTATTTGGACAAATTGGATTAGACCACGGTCCAGAATGGATGCACGCTAAAATCACAGGATTAAAAACTACATTTGATAAACCAGAAGCAGTTAAGGATGTAAAAGTTGTTAATGCTAGTGATTTAAAAGCAACAGCACCAAGTGCTTAATAAAATCTTTTTAAAGTAAGGAAGTGTATTTATGAGTCAAAAAGACCAACTATTAAAAATGCGACTAGAAATCTTAGGCGATGTAGCTGATGACACAAAAGATGAAGTGTTTAAAATAAAACTAGATGACGCAGAAGTTGTGGCTCTAAATACACTTTATCCTTATGATTATGAACAAAAAGAATTAGACAAAACAAACAAACGATTAATGAATTGGCAAGCAAGATGTGCAATAGAACTGTATAAGAAAATGGGAACTACTAATGTTAAATCATATTGTGAGGATAGTTTTTCTGTTACTTATATGACAGGTTTAATATCATCATCACTTATGAATGAATTAAGACCACCAAAGGCAGGCATTCCTAAATGATAACTGAAATAAATGCAGATCCAAGTAATTGGAAAAAAGATGTCTATATAGCAAGCAAAAAAGAAGTTACTTTAGATGATGAAGGCAACGAAATTGTTATATATGACAAACCAAGAAAATTTAGATTCAATTATCAATCAATCAGTTCTAATTCAAATATTGCCGAATTTGGAGAAAACTCCAAAATGATGAAAAAAGCAGTTATTCCTATATCATATCAAGGACAATTTAAAGAATTTGATGTGGCTTATCTTGACGGTGCAACACCAGAAGGAGAAGAGAATTATGGAGATAATGCAAACTATAGATTATTACCACCAAGAGATGGTAATTCAGTTATAATTATATATTTTGAAAGACTTACAGGAAAGTAGGTGCGATATGTACGAATTTACAAATGGAATAGTAGTATTTGATGAAAAAACAAGAGATAGATATATTGAGGCAGGATATAGACTTATTGAGAAAAAAATAGAAACAAAATCTCAAGAACACCCTGTTGAAATCAACGAGGAGTTAAATGAAAACACTTTTAACAATGGAACTATCAAAAGACAGTCTAAAAAATACAATAAACTATCTAAATAAGTTCAAAAGTGCTTATGAAAAAGGCATAGATAATGCTGTGCTTCATGCAACAGAAATAATGTATGAAAAAGTAAAGCAATATTGCTATGAGGCAGGTATTACTGAACATACCAATAATATTTATATGGAGTATGATTATAATACCAAAACTGGTAAAGTTGGTACATCTGATATGGTACTTATCTTTAATGAGATGGGGACAGGTATTACTGGTGCTAATAATCCACATCCTAATCCATCACCAAATTTCCAATCATGGAAATATGATGTAAATGAACATGGTGAAAAAGGTTGGTATTATCCAAAAGAAGATGGTACTTATGGTTGGACTAAAGGTTTACCTAGTAGGCATATGTTCTATGATGCCTTCAATGATATTAAAGATGAAATTGGAGATATTGTAGAAGTTGAATTGCGAAAGACAGTAGGTGATTTATATTGATAGTAGAAAATTTATTTGATACAAAGTTCTATCCAGAACAAAAACAATATGTTGAAACTAAATCAATATATAAACCACATGTAACAAAAGCAATGCCACAGAACAGTAAAGACTTCCCAATAGTACCAACAAAATTATTGCCTGTAAAAAATCAATATGGCAATTTGAGTTATGGTGAAGAAAGATATTCATTTGGTATTGAGATTAATGTATATGCACAAGACGATACTATCAATGGCAAAAAAGTATCTAAAAGGACTATTTGTAATGAAATAACAAGCCATGTAGTTGATTATTACAAGACTAATTATAGAGTTACTGTTAAGACAACTTTAGATGCTCCAAATGTAGACAGTAATGTACATAGAAATATTATAAGAATAACTGGTGTCTTAGACACAAAATATGGATTAGATAACTTGGTTATTTATCCAAATTAAAATGATGTAGCACTTCAAATATAAAGGGGAAAAATTTATATGAGAGGTGAAAGAAAATGAACGAAACAGATGCAAAAGGATTACTAGATTTAGGCGTTGAAATACGTATCAAAAATCATGGAGAAGCAAAATATCCAAAAGAACCATTAGCAGGCGTAACATCAATACCAGCTACTGGACAAGCAGGTGGAACTATAGATGTAACAACATTTAGTGACCCTGTAAAAGTATATATTCCAGATAGACCAGATACTGGAGATATGGATTATGAATATATTTATACATTAATAAAATATAACGCAGTTAAAGCATATTGCGATAACACAGCAAAAGATATATTAATTAAATATCCAGAAGGTGATGGTGCTGAATATACAGGTATTTGTCAAACATGGAGAAATGAAAAATCTGTTGGTAGTGATGCATTAAAAGCTACATTACATACAGTGCCAAGTACATTAATTGTTGATAAAACAAAAGATGAAGTATCAGCATTAATATCAACAACAGCTGAATAAAAGAAAGTAGGGAAAATAAATGAGAAAATTAAAATTAAAAATCAATGATAAAGATTATACTCTAGAAATGAATAGGGATACAATTAAATGGCTAGAAAATTATGATTTTTCCTTAGAAGAATTTATAAAGAAGCCAGTAACATATTATGATTTGCTATGGACTAGTTTATTTTTGGTAAATCATCAAGATGTAAATCCAAATTTAGCAATGAAGTTGATGGAAACCTATGGTGAAAACCATAAAGTTGCTAAAGTTATTAATTTTGCTATAGAAGAATACAAAACTTTTATGAATGCCCTATCCGATATAAACTCAGAGAAGAGCGACGAGGAACTAGAGATAATCGAAGCATAGATGAAGAACAAGGCAAAAAATATAAGAACTTAACAGATTGGTTTTATGATTTGTTGCCTATGGCGATAACATACGGTATGTCTGTGAAAGAGTTTTGGGAAGATGACCCTAACTTATTCTGGGCATACCGTTTTTCTTATTATGAACGATTAAAAACGCAACAAGAAATATTTAATAATAATGCATGGCTTCAAGGAGCATATTTTCATGAAGCAGTTTCTGTAGCATTATGCAATGCTTTTAGTAAAACAAAAGTAGAATACTCAAAGCATCCTTATGGATTTAATGAAAATAAGGCTATTACAGAGGAAGAAAAGCAAAAAGTAGTGCAATCATATGCTAGTGAAATAAAAGCTCGTATATCGCAAGTAAATGCTATCAGGAATGGGGCAGAACAACAAGTAGTAATAAAAGGAAAAAGTAGAGTGTAGCACTTACCTAAAAGGGAAAATTTACCAATAAAGGTAGGTGAAATAAATGAATGAACAAACAATAGAAATGCAGATACGTGCTAAAGCACAAGAAGCATTACAAAGTTTAAATAAATTAACAAGTCAATTAACAGGTGTTGAAAAGAAAATTGATGGTGTCAAAACAACAATCGACAAAGTATCGACAACTAAAGCAAGAAATGAAATGAATAGTTTAAATAGTTCCATCGAAAAAGCATCAAAAAGTATGGAAAAATTTAAAAATTTATTCACGTTTGTTGGTGCTAAAAGATTAACAAAAACAGCATTAGGTTGGATGAATGAAGCAATAGATTATACAGAACAATTAAACTTATTTAATGTAGTATTTAAAAATATAGAAAAAAATGGTACCACAATGTATTCTAATCTTGGAAAAGAAGCAGTAAAATATCAAAATAAACTAAACGAAGCATTTGGTACAAATAAAACTCAATCATTATATACACAAGCAATTTATCAATCAATGGCTGAAAATCAAGGTATTAGTGATTATTATTCAAAAATCATGTCTGAAACAATGACCAATTTTACGTATGATTTAGCATCTTTATATAATAAAAGTGATAAAACAACAGCAGAAGCCTTAAGAGCAAGCGTCTTTGCTGGAATGACAAAACCTGCTAGAAAT
Organism: uncultured Bacilli bacterium; assembly: GCA_910584085.1. Classification (GTDB taxonomy): domain Bacteria; phylum Bacillota_I; class Bacilli_A; order RF39; family UBA660; genus UMGS1613. The sequence continues at coordinate 47,114 of CAJTZY010000006.1, forward strand.
TACGGTTTGGATGTTACACAACAATCAATGCAGCCAATATTAACAGAATTAGGCATAGATAAACAAGTAAAAGAATTATCTCAAGGTGAGAAAATGATATTGAGATATATTACTGTATTAAAACAAGGACAGGTTGCTATGGCGGACTTTGCATCTACCGTTGAATCTCCTTCAAACCAATTAAAAATATTTAGACAACAATTAGTAGAGGCTAAAGTAGCAATGTCATCATTATTTATAGGTGGACTAGCTAATATATTACCATATGCAAACGCATTCTTAATGGTAGTAAAAGAAGTATCAAAAGCAATAGCTGATATGTTTGGTATCAAATTGGTTGACTACAACAGTGGTATTGCAAGTCAAGAAGATGCCTTTGTCGATTTAGGTGACAGTGTAGATGATGCAATAGGTAAAGTAAAAGAACTAAAAAGACAAACACTTGGATTTGATGAAATTCACAATATTAATGAAAACAAGGATAGTGGAAGTGGGACAAGCATATCAGGTGGAATAGACCAACGATTATTAGATGCAATTAAAGGCTATGACAATGGTATGGATAAAGTAAGAATGAAAGCTACAGAAATAAGAGATAGAATTATGGAATGGCTAGGTTTTACAAAAGAAATAGACCCATTAACGGGTGAAATTGGATTTAAATATCAAGGCATGAAAACAACATTAAAAAATGTTTGGACAAGTTTTAAAAATTTGAATACACAAGGAAAGATATTAGTCGGATTAGGATTAGTAACTGGTGCATTAAAATTATGGAATGCTGGTAAGAAACTAACTACGGTATTAGGAAGTACTGGTTTAGTTAAAGTTATTAAAAATTTAATTACTCCATTTAAAAACTTAACAGAGTATACAAGAGTTTATACATCAATAACAGGAACTTTAAAAGATGGCATAATTGGTGGAATAGATGCTTGGAGAAAGCAAAGCGGAATAATATCAGAAACTACGGGTAAATTTACTGGATGGACAAGTATAGTAAATGGTGGAAAAATTGCTCTTGAAGGGCTTGTTACAGCAGGATTAGGTTTATATACAGTACATGAATCAATGAAAAATTTATCAACAGAGGGATTTAATCTTGCAAATGCACTTGGCTTAGTTGGTGGTAGTATAACAACTATAGCAAGTGGTGTACAAATAGGTGCTATATTTGGACCGTGGGGTGCAGCCATAGGTGGTGCGGTAGGTGCTGTAGCAGATTTGATTAGTATATTGGATGGGTATGAAACACAATCAGAAAAAACAAGAAATGAAATAAATAAAACTATTGATAAAACAAAAGCATATTCAGAATCCTTGATAGAACAACACAATAATATTGATGAAGAATTACAAAAACAAACAGCATTATCAAATGCACATCAAAATTTATTAAATGAATTGCAAGAAATAACAGATGCTAATGGGAGAATTAAGGTTGGATATGAAGAACGAGCAAGTTTTATTGTTACAACATTAAATAATGCATATGGAACTGAGATTAAAATAGTAGATAACGTTATTCAAAAATATGATGAACAAATATCAAAAATAAAAAGTTTAATAGATGAAAAAAAGAAAGAACTTTATTTGTCTAAAGCAGAGGAATCATACAATTTGGCAATTGAGAAAAGAGCAGAAACATATGAAAATTTAAAAGAAGCAAATGATGCTTATTTAAAATCTTTGAAAGCTCAAACTGATATGGAAGAAAAGTATAGAAAGCAATGGGAAAAAATACCTAGTTTAATAAAATCGTGGTATGGTTCATTTGAAAGATATCTTGATAAAGAGTCAAAAGCGGTAAATGATGATTATTATAAACTTGTAGAAACAGCTAACAAAGCGAAGATAAATCTGGATGAAGCAACATCTGCATATGATTCAAATACAAAAGCAATAATGAATTATAATGGATTATTATCTGCAGATACAGAGGAAAATTCAGAACTTATCAATTACTATATGAATGAAATTGATAAAAGATATAATGAATCTGAAAATAATATAAAAGATACTTATTCAAAACAATTAGAAGATGCCAAAGAATATTATGAATCAGTTATTAGAATATCAGGTGAAAGTGAATCCTCAATGAGCGAAACAACACGTGCTGAAGCAGAGTCAAGATATAATTCAGTAATTTCAGCTTTAAAAAATGAACTTAATTATATTAATGGAACTACAGACGAAACAGCACAAGCTTGGTATACATTATCCAAATCAAGTAAAGATAAGTTTTTAGAGAATTTTAATCAATTACCAGAAGATATACAACAACAAGTAATAGATAAGATGTATTCTAAAGGATATTCAATAAGTCAAGAATTACAAAATGGTATAAATGCTAAAATACCAACAATAAAGTTTAATATAGATACAAGTAGTTTATCAAGTTTCTTAAAAACTGGTTTTAACCAACAACTTAGTTGGTTAGGGATAAATACTAAAGCGAATGGCGGTGTATTCTCAAATGGTTCATGGAAAAATATCCCACAATATGCAAATGGTGGGATTCCATCACACGGTTCAATGTTTGTTGCAGGCGAACATGGTGCTGAAATAGTAGGACATATTAATGGCAAAACGGAAGTATTAAACCAATCACAAATAGCAAATGCAATTTATAATGCTATAGTAAGTGCAATGAGTCAGTATAGTGGACAAACTAGTGAAATTGATGTCCATGTACATACTGATGAAGGAACAGTAATCGATAGAATTGAACAAAGGACAAAGCAAACTGGGCAATTTCCATTTACTATTCCAACATATTAAAATTTAATTATTGTTTTGTAATTCTTTACAATTCCAATTATTAGCTTCCAATTCTGCAATTTTATCATAATAATTATAATTTGGTTTTAAATTTTTGTACCCTATATCAACAGTAGTATTACTTCTATGAACAGAACATTCAACACCATCAATAACATTATTACACTTTTCCTTTTGTATAGATTCCTTTTCTATAGCATCTGATAAAGAATCGTAAGTATTTGAAAGTAGTGAAAAATCCTCAATAATATTATAGTTATCATCATAATAAAATTCCCAAATTATTAATTTATTAGTTGAACTAATAGAACAAGATGTATATTTATTTGTTATTTTTCCCTCTTCTTCTTTTTCTTTTCTATTTTCACATCCACATAAGCATAAACAACATAATCCAATTAATAAAATTTTCTTCATAAACAATCTCCTTATCTACTTAAAGTATATCAAAAAATATAAAAAATGTGTAGCACTTTCTTTCAAAGGGAAATTGAAAGATGGTGAAGTTATGATAAAAGAATTTACCAATAATGGATATAGATATGTATTAGCAGGTCCTGTTCTTACTGTATCTAAAGTCAAATTAAATGGAGTAGATATATCAAAATATCTGTCAAATCAAACAAAAATATCATGGTATGATGTATCAAAAAATAGTGGTCGTGATGTAACTAATGCAGATGGTACTATGGTTTTAAATGTAATTAATACTAAGTGGCGAATTGATTTAGTAAGTAGACCATTAACAGAAGATGAACAAGTAGATTTTTATGCAGAAATAATAAAAGCACCAACACTTGGAATAGATTTTAAAAATCCATTTACTAAACAATGGCAACATATCGATTGTTATCGTGGCGATAGAGTTGCACAAGCAATGTTACCTTATGTTACACCAGATGGACTTGTAGAATTATATAATCCAGCTTCACAAGCAGTAATAGAATTGTAGGTGAAGTTATGGCAAGTAATAATTTTATAAATGAATGTAAAAATAGATCAAATGGTAACAGATTAGGAAAAATCATAGTAGATGGTGTAAATACACCAATTACTAATTCTGATAATTTACAAAAGATAAGCATTGATAGTGGATGTTATGTAGATGGAAATATAATTGGTTCAGTATATGCCAAATGTTTAAAAGCAAATTTTATAACAAGCATAGATAATTTATCAAATAAATCTATACAAGCTCAAATTGGTGTAAAATATGCCAATTTAAGCACAGAATACATCAACATGGGCAAATATACTATTGAACGTCCAAATAACGAAATAACGGCAAATATGAGTCAAATAACGGCATATGATGATTTATATACAAATTTAGATAAACCTTATGTATGTGGTATAGATTATTTTAGTGGGGATAAGACTGTAAGTGATTTGTATGTAGATGTATGTAACCAATTAGGATTAACACCAAAAACAACAACATTCATAAATAGCAATATTCCAATATCAAATAATCCATTTACTAATGGTGAGAAAAATAGAACGGTATTACAAACAGTTGCCAAAGTATCATGTTCATTTATTGATATAGATGTTGATAACAATAAGATTGATTTATGTTGGTTAAGTTCAACTTTAAATTATACATTTAAAAAAAATGATTATGTAAGTGTGGAAGGTGGACAAGTAGTATGTGGTCCAATTAATTGCTTAATAATTAAAAATAGTGTAATTGATGATGAAAATGTAACCGTTAAAGATGATGCAAGTATAACTCAAAATGGTGAAAATTCAATAATAATTAGTGAAGATTATATATTACATAATGCAGAATTAAGAAATCAAGCAAAAACAGCAATATGGAATAGAGTTAAAGGAATGAAATATGTAGATTGTAAATTGACTACATATTATGGTAAACCATTTTTAAAACTAGGAAATAAAATAAGAATTTATACAAGTGAAACAGAATATTTTGATACATATGTATTAAAACATAATTTTACTTATGATGGTTCTTCTACAAGCATTATTGAAAGCCCAGCATTAACAAAACAAGAGATAAAAACAAAACAAAATGTAGGACTTAAAGAAAAACTATATAAGACACAAATAGATATCGATAAGCAAAATAAAAAAATAGAAGCCTTAGTAAGTGAAGTAGATGAAAATAGTGAAAGCATAGCCAATTTAGAAATGAAATCAGATGAAATAAGTGCAGAAGTATCAAATAAAGCCGATTTATCAACAAATAGTGAGTCTAATAATGCAGTATTAAATTTTGAAAATATAAATGAATCAGAACCAATAGCAATTACAATAAGACCAATAAATGAAGATATTACTTATTTATATCCAGCAGATGATTTATATCCATCAGATACTTTGTATATAAAAAATAGAACATTACGATTTACTAATATTACGACTAAAGAAATATTTGATTATGAATTACCTGATGATTTACTTTATTATGATGAAAATAATTATGATGAATTTATCTTAGAAAATGGTAAATGCTATATCAATAAAAAAGTAGAACACACATCAAAAAATGGTGTAAATAAATTAGCAATAATACCCAGAAAAATAGAGTGTGAATATCCTAATATTGAGCTTACAACAGGTAATTATAAAGTGGAATTGCTTGGGTATAGTAAAGGTTATATTTATTGCAAAATGATGATTGTAAATGAATATACAAAAAAATTTGCTACTAAGGTTGAATTAAGTGAATCAATAAGAATTGCTAAAGGCGAAATTGATTTATCGGTTAATAAAAAAATTGAGGGTGTAAATGAAACTATTCAGGAGCAATCAAATACTATAAATCAGAGAATAACAGATAATGAGAATACAATTACTTTAGCTGTAAAAAATATCGAAACTACTGTTAAAACTATAGTACCTTATTATTCAATATCCACATCGAATACAACTGCTCCAACAAACGGATGGAGTGAAACAGTTCCAATAAGAAATACAAGTCAATTTATATGGAGAAAAGATTTGATTACATATCAAAGTGGCATGACAGAATATACCATACCATATATGGTTACTGGTGATAAGGGTGATACTGGGCCTCAAGGTGTTAAAGGTGATAATGGAACTAATGGTGCAAAAGGTGACAAAGGTGACAAAGGAGACACAGGAGCAACTGGAACAGGAGTAGATAATATAACACCAGAATATTATTTATCTACATCTAATACTAGCCAAGTTGGAGGCTCATGGGGTACGGCAATTCCAGCATATGTAAAGGATAAATATTTATGGACTAGAAATAAGATAGTTTATAAAAATCCTGTATCTACAACATATACTACTCCGATTTTAGATAAAACCTTTGATATTGAAGCAAAACTTGAATTAAAAATTGGTAAAAATGATAATGACCAAATTGTTTCAATGATTAATGCTAGTGCAAATGAAATAAGTTTAAAAAGTAATAGATTAACTATTGAATCAACTAATTTTAAATTGACAAAGGAAGGTGTTATTACAGCAACAGCGGGAACTATAGGCGGTTTTACTATAGGTAAAGATGAATTGTATTCAAAACATGTTGGAACATATACATTTAAGCAAGCAGATTTAACAAAACTTCAAAATTATTTTATGGGTAGTGGAACATTAACTGATTCCGAAAAAGCTTTATATGATGTTAATGGAGATGGCAAAGTCGATAATGTTGATTATATAAGGATAAGAAAGGCAATAAACAGTGGAAATCCAACAATGAATGGAACAGTAGAATTAAGTAGTAAAAACATGTATTCTATGTTGAGAATTAAAGATAATAATGAAAAGATTGTCGTTGATATAGGAATAAATGGTGTTGAAGTGGATGAAAGAATAACTGCAAATTTCATATCATCTAAGGATGAAATAACTACTAAAGGCTTACGCTCCGAAAATGGAGATGTTTTAGTAGGTATTGATTCTGCAGGTAAAAACTTAATTCAGTTAAACAGTTCTAATGGAAATGTAAAATGTATTTCATTAACTCAGACATCTTTAGAATCACAAAAGAAAAATTTTGAAAAGTTTACTAATGCTCTTGAAGAAGTAGAAAAAACTGATATATATAAATATCATTTAAAGCATGAAAATGACACTGATAAAAAACATTTAGGTTTTGTAATAGGAGAAAATTACAATTATTCTAAAGAAATAACTTCAACTGATATAGAAGGTAATGATATTGGTGTAGATACATATTCAATGGTTAGTTTATGTTTACAAGCAATCAAAGAATTAAATGCTAAGGTAAAAAAGTTAGAAAGTGAAATAGAAATTTTTAAGAAAGGTGATAAAAATGGCGACAAAAATTAAAACAGTAAATCTTGATAAAATAACATTTAAAAATTTACCAGATAAGACAACACCGATTAACGCAACAAATATGAATAAAATTCAAGAGAATACTCAAAAAGCAATTACAGAATCAATATTAACGGATGATGAGATATTCAATGCACTATTTGAAGAAGTGCAAAATTAAAGAAAGGAATGAAAAAAATGATAGAAAAAAATAAAAAAATATATATGGGGGGGGTATGCTTTATTTAAATTTAAAACATACTCAACTTCAAAAAACTTCCAAAGATTGGAGGTTAAATGTTAGATTAAATTTAAACGAGGTGGTCAGCAATGACTAAGGTAGTTAAATTTAAGAACGATGTTTGTTTAGATAGCAAAGCAATATGCCACGACGATAATGGAACATTGTTAAATAGTATTATTTATAGAGAAAATTTTCTTTTAAGAGATAATGCTCAAACGACATTTAAATTAAAAGATAAAGGAGTGTATTTATTTATAAATTCACATTTTTACAATCGAAGTTTAATTTTAATAACATTTCTTTATGAAACTGTTAGAGCAGATGTGATTTATAAAAGTATTGACAATGCAGTTCCGGAAATAACATATAATTCAGAAACTAAAACAGTAAATTTCAAATCTCTTTCACAGTGTAGGGGATATTTATTCAAAATTGGCAACATTTCTTGTGGATAATCTAAATAAGCAAAAAAATCTAACATAGAAAAAAATGAGTAATTTTAAATTAAAAAATGGTAATTATATTGATGCAACTGGGATTAAATATAATAATAATATATTAAGCGATGTATTAAAAAATACAACTAATTTATTTAGTAAAACTAAAACATCAGCAACTGGGACTATAGAATTTAATATTAAAGAAATGGGAACATCAGGAAGAACTATTTACTTTTACATGATTATGAGTATAACTGGTTCTATTATTGCTGGTTTAGCAGCAATAAATAATGGTAATTTGTTTAATCATCCAATTGTTGGAAATGTTAATATAGAATATACAAATAATAGTATATTAAAATTTAGTGGCGTTGGTATATGGCCAGCAATTACACTAATAGGTGGAAATGAAATAATTAGTTAAATTTATCAATATAATTATCATAAAAAATAAAGCAAAATTTATGGCAAATTATAAATTAAAAAATAATAAAAAAATAGATAGTTCGGCAATAATTCATAATAATGAAAATTTAAATAATATTTTAAATGGTGAAACACATTATTATACATCACTTAGTAATAGTTTTTTCGATTTCAATAGTGAAATTGTAGAATATGTTGCTAGTTGCTCAATTGATATTTACGGGAGAGCAATTAAAATAAATTCAATGATTAAATTAAAAGAGAATTATTTTAATACAACTACAAGCGGAAATGTTACTTTATTGACATTTAAACGATTTAATCCTCCAAGAAACACATTTTTTACCAATGAATTAGGAATAAGTGTGGCTCAATTTGGATTAAAGAATAGTAGATATTCCTATTATAATCAAAATGACAAAAAAATTTATTTTCAGAAAGGAACTGCAAGTGATGGATATTATTTATTATTGAATTTTATGTATATTGCATAATAATTAAGAATTATGTTTTGGGGGGGAGTAGGGTACAAAACATAAAATAAAAAAAGTAGGTGAAAAAATGGAAGAAAAATATATAATTCAAATGAAAGAAACAGATGATAGATCTAAATCTAATACAAAAAGATTAGATGAGCATGATAGAGAAATAGATGAATTAAAAAAAACTTATTCTATAATGGAAAAAATGGATTATAGGATGGGTAAAGTAGAAAATGCAGTAGAGAGAATAGACAATAAATTAGATAGTACGGATAAAGTAAAAGGCATGAAATGGGACAAGTTCATAGACTATATATTTTATGCTATTCTTGCGTTTGCATTAATAAAATTAGGATTGAAATAGAGGTGATGATAAATGAAAAAAGCATGGACAGATTTAAAATCATTTATAACAGTGGTAGTAATGTTCTTGTTTGCTTACTGCATAATAAGACAAATACCAATAGATGAAACATTAAAAAGTGTATTAGCAACTGTAGTAGGCTTCTTTTTGGGAGCAAAATCAGTTAAAAATAAGGAAGGTGAATAAAAATGAATGATAGTTATAAATTTGAAGTTATATGTAAAAATTTGGTAATAGATTATTTTAATAACAATGTAGAAAAAACTGATAATAAGAAAATTAATATAAAGGATGTCTATGTTGTTTGGATGTGTAAAACATTAAAAAATAGTAAGGCATTATTAAGTACAACAGTTAGCGATGGTATGTATTATGAAATCACTTATAATGGGGAAAAAGATGAAATTTATTTTGATGCATATAAAAAATGGGAAAATGTAGTAATTCCAAAAGAAAAATTTAATGATGTAGTGGAGAGTGAATAAAATGACTTATGTAGAATTTAAAAATAAATATAATGGTAAAAGGGTTGACTACGATGGCTCATATGGTTCACAATGTTGGGATTTAGCTCAATTCTATTTTACAGAAGTTTTAGGATTACCAGCAAGTGTATTATCTGGTTGTGGCTTAGTATCAAATATGCTTTATGGAGAAAAAAGAAAACAACTAGATAAATACTTTGATGAGGTTAAAACTACTGAAATGGTACAAGGTGATGTTTGTATTTGGGAATATGGCCATATAGCTATATTTGATAATTGGGATGGTAAGCAATGTTATTATTTCTCACAAAATCCTAATCCATCAAAAGTAATGCCATTAACTGGTAATGGACTACATGCTTTCAGATTAAAAGGCAGTAAACCAATTTCTGAACAGCAAAGTGATACACAAAGTGAGCCACAATCTAAGAAAAGATACCTAAATTTAAAGCCTAGTGTGTCTTCTTGGAAAGTTTATAAGACTAACAAGTATTTTATACCAACTAAGGCAAGTGACGTTAGAGCTAGATTAAATCCACAAAAATTCAACGGTCTTTCATATGAGATACTTGAGGATTACGGTAACTACCATTTTAAAATTAAAACTGATATGTTTGGATATGTCTATATATCAGGAAATATTGAAAAATATGATTGTACTATTACCGATAAACCTTTATATTAAAATTACTAGGACAAGCTCCTAGTTCTTTTTTTGTGCTCAATTTGACAAATGTTTTATTTGTGGTATTATATACAACCAACGAGGGGGATAATATGAAAAATAAGATTGAAAAGAAAGTTAGAAATTTAACACATCAATTAGAATATATTGAAAGGGTATATCCAAAAAGTAGTACTATCCATAAATTAAAATGTAAAATTTATTATTATAATAAAAAATTATCTAGTCTTTGTGACTAGATTTTTTGGTCTTGTTTTTGGTCTTGTTTTTGTCCAACATATCACTTATTTTAATAAATATTCATAGTACAAAATAAGTTAAATATAGTACATAAGGCCTTTAAAATAAAAGAAAAACCTTATATTTCAAAGGTTTGTTAATTTTATATGGTGCGAGTGAAGGGACTTGAACCCCCATGCCTTGCGGCGCTAGATCCTAAGTCTAGTGCGTCTGCCAATTTCGCCACACTCGCAAATAAAAATGGTGGATCTTGTAGGACTCGAACCTACGACCGCCCGGTTATGAGCCGGATGCTCTAACCAACTGAGCTAAAGATCCATCAGACTTAATTAATATATCATATATTTTTACAAGTTGCAATACTTTTTTTAAAAAAAGTTAGAGCATCCGCCAAAAAAAAGTAAAAGAATGTGAAGAAATAGTAAAATAATTTACGTAACTACAATATATTATTCTAATAAAAATAAAAAATTCTTATATTTTTTTGCACTTTCAGAATAATTATGTTATAATTGAATAGAAAAAAATAAGGAGTGGAAAATATGGAATGTAAAAAATGCGGAGCAAATATATCAGATGATTCAAAATTTTGTGAATTTTGTGGAGAGGCTGTTAATACATTAGTTAGTAATGAAATGTCTCAAAACGATGAGCAAATGGTAACTAATAATACCTTAAACGAACCAATTCAACCGACAGATGAAACACAGCAAATTCAAGTTGAAAGTATAGAGCAACCAACTAATAATAATGGGGTTGCAGATCAAAATATTAGTGTGGGGATTCAACCTGCAATGAATACTAATTCATCATCAAAAAATAATAAAAAGGGAAATAAATTAATATTTATTGTTTTAGGAATAGTTTTAGCTACGGTTGCAGCAGGATTAGTACTTATTTCAATGAATAAGTCTTCAAATAACTCTATAGCAGTTTTGGAAAAAGCAATTGGTAATTTTGGAAAAAATGCAAAGGAAAGCGGAACAATAAATGCAAGCGTATCAGTAAGTAGTAAGTCTTCAGATAGTATCAATCTATCAGCAACTGTTATGTATTCACAAAATGGAGATAATTACGATTTAAATTTCAAATTAAATAAATCATTATTAACTGATGAAATAAATTTATATACTAGAGCTAATAAAGATAATATTAGTTTATATGTTAATTCTAAAGTAGTAGATATGCTAGGGTTTACTGAGTCAAATTTAGATAAATGGTTAACATATTCTATAAATTTAGAAGAATTTATAGGTGATGAGGAAATCGAAGCAACAGAGAATATTAATTTTAAAAATATTTTGGACAGTAAACACCTTAAATTTGTTGATAATAAAAATAATAGACATTATAAATTAATTATAGATGTAGAACTTTTGGAAAAAATAAAAAATAATGCATCACTTGATGATGAAGATAAACAAGAAATTGAAACTTTAATTGAAGAATTTAAAAATATAAATAATGGAAGTTACGAATTAGATTTTTACATTAATAATAATGATGAACTTGTAAAATTTGAAATGGATTTAACAAAAATAATAGATGATGATGATATTGAAAGTGCGATAATAAGTATAGAATTTTCTGATTTTAATAAAACTGTAGTAACAATTCCAGAAAAAGCTTTAAGTTCTAGTATGGATATTGAAAAGTATATAACAGATTATTCAACTTTTGATGATGATCTTGACTGGGACATTGATGATGATTTTGATTTAGATGATATTGATAACATATAATATTTAGAAAATAATATTACAAAAAGTAGTTTTACTACTTTTTTTGTGCATTTTTAGCTAGCGTTTTCATATATTAAAATGAGGAGGGAATAGTATGTCTTTATATAAAGAGATAGTTACCAAGGCTGTTATTGGTAAAGGTAAAAAATATTTTAAAGATAACTACAGTATTGAAGTAGAAAATGTTCCTACAACTATATTGGGATGTTGGGTAATAAACCATAAATTTAAAGGTTACAAGACTAGTGAAAAAATAGGTGTAAGTGGGTCATATGATGTTAATATATGGTATTCATATGATAATGACTCAAAAACAACTGTTGTAAATAAAAATATATCATATAATGATTTATTCAATGTTAAATTAAAAGAAAACTCAGATTTATCAAGTGATACAGATATAATAGTAAGAACATTAAAACAACCTAATTGCTCTGGAGTTAATATAAATAATAAAAGTATAATATTTGATATAGAAAAGGAATTAGGTGTAGAAGTAGTAGGAGAAACAAAGGTAAAAATAGCAATAGAAGAGGATGAAGAACCATGGGAAGAAATTGATGATGAGTTAACTGAAAAAGATATAGAAGAAATAGATAATGTTAAAGATGATTTTATAAAATAGTACTACTGTACTTTTTTATTTTATTTACTGCATATTTAAGTTAACCTAAAAGGGTTGACAAAATAAAAATAATTTGTTAATATTGTTATTATGAATGGAGGGATAATATGGCAGTTAAAATGAGATTAAAAAGAATGGGAGCTAAGAAGAGACCTTTCTATCGTATAGTTGTTGCAGATTCTAGATTTCCAAGAGATGGAAGATTTATAGAAGAAATTGGATATTATAATCCTATTGAAACTCCTGCAGTTGTAGAAGTTAATAAAGAATTAGCTATAAAATGGTTAAAAGATGGAGCAACTCCAACAGATACAGTTAGAGATATTTTAAGTAAACAAGGGATTTTAAAAGAATTTCATGAAGAAAAAATATCTAAAAAGACTACTAAGGCTGGTAAATAATTATGGAATTAGTTAGTTTAACAGAATTTTTAGTAAAGCAATTATTACCTAATATCGATAATATAAATGTTGAAAAAATAGACTCATATAGTGATATAGTTATTAGAGTTTTAGTTCCAAATGAATGTATGAGTAGCATTATTGGAAAAGGTGGAAACATTGCAAACTCAATTCGCACTGTTGTACAGGCTGCAGCTTATAATAGAAAATTAGGTAGAGTAAGAATTAATATTGATTCATTATGATTGGAGTAATCCAATTTTTTTTCTTTTATTTATTGTATTAAATTGATATATATATTATAATATATTATAGGATGTGATATAGATGAAACAAAGAGTAATAAGCGCAGTCGTAGCATTTTTAATATTTATACCTATTTTTATTGTTGGTGGAATTACTTTTAATGTAGCTTTTTATATTTTAACCATTTTAGGTTTAAGGGAATTTATGAAAGTTAGAGAAAAGGAAAAGAAAATTCCCGATTTTATAAGGCTAATTTCATATTTAGTTATATCAATTTTATATTTTGAAAATATGATAAATTTAAATTTAGATTTTAATATAAACTATAAACTAGTTTCGGGGCTATTTTTAATTTTATTACTTCCCGTTGTTTTATATCATGATGAAAAGGTATATAATGTAAAAGATGCATTTTATATGCTTGGTGGAGTATTATTTTTAGGATGCTCTATGTCATTATTTGCTATATATAGAAATGTTAGCTTAGAATTAATTATATTTTTATTCTTAATAACTATAATAACAGATTCATACGCATACTTTATTGGTAGATTAATAGGTAAAAATAAATTAATAGAAGAGATATCTCCCAATAAAACATGGGAGGGTACTATAGGCGGAAGTATTGTTTGTACTTTTGTTTGTACTGTATATTATTTGACAGTAATAAATTCTAATATATCAATATATGAGATTTCAATTATAGTATTATTTTTAAGTTTGATTGGACAGTTTGGAGATTTATTTTTCTCTGCAATAAAAAGAAAATATAAAGTAAAAGATTTTTCAAATATTATGCCGGGGCATGGTGGAGTACTTGATAGACTTGATAGTATAATATTTGTTTTACTTGCATTTACTTTTTTCATAAATTTATTATAAAGGGTGATTAAATGACAATTATATATTTTATTTTAATATTAAGTATTACGGTATTTATACATGAATTGGGACATTTTATGTTTGCTAAAAAATTTGGTGTTTATGTTTATGAATTTTCAATAGGTATGGGACCAAAACTTTTTAAATTCAATAGAAAGAATGATGAAACAGATTATTGCATACGACTTTTACCTATAGGTGGTTTTGTTCAAATGGCTGGCGAAGAAGTAGAAGTAGATGAAAAAATTCCAGTGGAAAAAAGATTACAATCGAAGCCTGCATTCCAAAGATTTATGATTATGGTAGCTGGAGTTATGATGAATTTTTTACTTGCTATTGTTTTATTCTTTCTTATAGGATTATTTAATAATGTTTCACTAAATAATGTATATGTTCAAAATAGCTCTATTGATGGTTTAAATAACAATGATAAAATAGTTGCTATAAATGGTAATTTTGTAAACAATTATGATAAATTAGCACTAGAAATGACTATTGCTGGAGATAAGGAATTCACTATGACCGTAAAAACAGAAAATGGTGATAAAAAAGATGTTAAGGTATTACCAATAGGCGTTGGTAAATCAAATTTATTATATGAAAAAGATTATGGATTTTCAGTAGAAGATTTAAGTATAACAGAGACAAATTTACAGGAACTTAGCGTTGGAGATAAAATAGTAGGTATTAATGGCAAAAAAATTATTACTTATCTAGAACTATTGAATGAATTAAAAATAGTAGGTAATAATAACTTTACATTAACAGTTATTGATAAAGGTAATATAGAAAAATCTGTTAGTATATTTCCGAAAGATATTAAAGAAGATGAACTTTTAGGTTATAGTTATGGATTTTATATATCAGGAAAATCAGAAAAAGGATTCTTTGCCGCAATTAAATATGCATTTGGTAAATTCTTTAGTACTATTGAACAGATGATATTTACAGTATTTTATTTAATAACAGGCAAAATTAGTTTGAGTATGCTATCTGGTCCTGTTGGAATATTTAATGCTGTTAGTGTATACTCAAGTTATGGTTTTACAAGCTTAATTTCATTATTATGTTTAATATGTATAAATGTAGGATTTATAAATATATTGCCACTTCCGGCATTTGATGGAGGGCATGTATTATTTATTATAATAGAAAAAATAAAGGGCAGTAAGGTTGATCCAAAAGTAGAAAACACAATTCATAATGTTGGATTTATCTTACTTATGCTTTTAATGGTATTAGTAACTTATAACGATATAATTAGATTATTTTAGGAGTGTTAGAAATGTTGAAATTGGAAAATGTAACTAAATATTATGGTGATTTTAAGGCAGTAGATAATTTATCTTTCGAAGTTAATGAAGGTGAAATTTTTGGACTTTTAGGTATTAATGGGGCAGGAAAAACTACCACATTTAGAATGATTATGGGACTTCTTGATAAGACAAGTGGTAGTATTACATTAAATGGTAAAAATATAGACTATTCTGTGACAGATAATATTGGATTTTTAACAGAGGAGAGAAGTTTACTTACTAAACTTACAGTAAGAGAACAGGCAATATATTTTGGGTCATTAAAGGGTATGAAAAATGACAAAATATTAGAAAGACTTGATTATTTATTAAATAAATTTGGTATAAATGAATATAAAGATAAAAAAATAAAAGAATTATCTAAAGGTAATCAACAGAAAATACAGTTTATAACTGCTATATTAAATGAACCAAAATTATTAATATTGGATGAACCTTTTTCAGGCCTTGATCCATTCAATATTGAATTATTTAAAGAGGAAATATTAAATCTTTCAAAAAAAGGAAGTATGATAATATTTTCATCACATAGAATGGATCATGTGGAATTATTTTGTAAAAAATTAGTAATTCTTGTTAATGGAAAAACTGTTTTAGAGGGAAATATTAAGGATATAAAAGAAAGTTATCAAAAGAAAAATATTGTTTTAAAAGGCGATATTGATTTAGAAAAGTTAAAAAGTATAAAAGGTGTGGAAAAATTAGTAGAGAAATCAGATGAGTATGAAATTACAATATCGTCTAAAGATGTTGTAGGTGATGTTTTTAAATTTATTTCTAAATGTAAAAATATTACTAAATTTGTTGTTGAAGAACCAAGTTTAAATGAAATATTCATTTCCAAGGTAGGTGAGTCTTATGAAAAATAAACTAAAATTTTTAGTTAATACAAGTTTAAAAAAGAAAATTAAATCCAAATGGTTTTTAGTAGCCAATTTAATAATTGCTGTAATAATTATAGCAGTTATAAATATTGATAGCATTATAACTCTATTTGGAGGGGACTTTAATAAAAAAGATAAAATATATATGTTAGATGAAACTAATGAAATATATGAAAATTTTAAGCAAAATTTAGGTTATTATGAAACCACTTTATATGGTGAGGAAAATGAATCATATGAAGTTATTTTAGAAAATAAATCATTAGATGATTTAAAAAAAATTATAAGTGAAGATGAAAAAGACTCAATAATTATACAGGTTTACTATAACAAAGATAATAGACTTAGTTCAAAATTAATCTCATTATCTACTATGGATACATATGATTATCAGTTAATTAGCAATGCATTAATGACGACTACAAGTATGTATACTTTAAATTCTATAGGATTATCTGAAGAACAATACAATAAAATTATAAATGGTGTAGAAGTTGAAAGAGAAATATTAGATGAAAACATAACTAGTGAAGATGAAGACACAGGGATGATTATGACTACAGTTTTTCCAGTTCTTATATTACCATTTTTCATGTTAACGATATTCTTAGTTCAATTTATAGGTAGTGAAGTAAATGATGAAAAATCCACTAAAAGTATGGAAATTATTATTTCTAACGTATCACCAAAAATTCATTTTGCGGCTAAGATAATTGCCAATAATTTATTTATATTCGCACAAGTTGTTTTAATAGTAATGTATGCCGTTATGGGATTTGGAATAAGAAAAGTAGTTGGTGGAGATTCTATTATTAATGGAATTGGTAGTGAGGTTGGAAATATTTTAAAAACTTTAATGTCAGGTGCATTATCGGATAAGTTTATTTTTGTATTAATATTTACTATTGTTCTTATGCTGCTTACTTTTATTGCCTATTCATTGGTTGCAGGGATTCTTGCATCAATGACTACAAATGCTGAAGATTATCAACAAGTACAAGTACCTATAATGATAACATTACTTTTAGGGTATTATTTATCAATTATGGCTGGAATGTTTAAAGGAGCCTTATTTATAAAAGTATTATCATTTGTTCCTTTCATTTCCGCAATCCTATCACCATCATTGTTAATATTGGGGCAAATAGGGGTAATAGAGATGATTATTTCTATAGTTATAATGGTTTTAACAGTTTATTTACTAATGAAGTATGGACTTAGAATTTATAAGGTAGGAATATTAAATTATTCTTCAACTGGTATGTGGAAGAAAATGTTTAGCTCAATAAAAAATAAATAGTAAATTTATACATTTATATAAGATGGAAACTGTGAAATTTGGCTCGTTGTATGGTATTTTTACACAAAAATGAAATTTTTTGTAAAAAAGTATTGTCAAAATTAAAAAATTAAGATATACTTATATAGTCATATCTTTGATGGGCTTGTAGCTCAGCTGGTTAGAGCGTGCGTCTGATAAGCGCAAGGTCGATGGTTCAAGTCCATCCAGGCCCACCATCTTATATATGGCCGGTTGGTGAAGCGGCTTAACACACATGCCTTTCACGCATGCATTCACGGGTCCGAATCCCGTACCGGTCACCATTTATGAATTTAGAAAACCGTTTTATATGGTTTTTTTAGTATCGTGAATGCATGAGTTAAGAAATAATTTATATTAATATATTTGTGTGTTAAGCTTTAATTTTTCTTAAAATCGACCTTGCATTACTTTTTTCATGATGTAAAAATGATTAATAATGAAAAAGATACTTGAATAATTAAAATATTAATAGTATAATTTAATTATTGATATTGCCCCATAGCCAAGCGGTAAGGCGGTGGACTCTGACTCCATTATGCGTAAGTTCGAATCTTACTGGGGTAACCATGCTGAAATAGCTCAGTTGGTAGAGCAACTCCCTCGTAAAGAGTAGGTCGTAGGTTCAAATCCTATTTTCAGCACCATGCTTTTTTTCTTTGCAAGAATGGCGGAATGGTAGACGCGCTACTTTGAGGGGGTAGTGATTAATAGTCGTGGGAGTTCAAATCTCCTTTCTTGCACCAGATTGATAGTTACTCGAACTTTTATGTTTCGAGTTTTA
Organism: uncultured Bacilli bacterium; assembly: GCA_910584085.1. Classification (GTDB taxonomy): domain Bacteria; phylum Bacillota_I; class Bacilli_A; order RF39; family UBA660; genus UMGS1613. The sequence continues at coordinate 65,746 of CAJTZY010000006.1, forward strand.
ATATGTTTAGAAATATGATAGAATAGTTATATAACTAAATTGAAGATGTCAATTTAGTAAACACACTTGTACATTGTCATCAACAATGTACGTGTGATTAGTAATTATATATTTTATTCGGGGTGAGGGGACATTGAATTTTACTGAAACTGATAAAAAAATAGTTAGAGATGCATATAAAATGATTTTACTTAATCTTAAAGCTTATTTGCAGCAATATGATATGAAAGATGAATTAGAATATTCAAAACTATTTTTTTATATGTTACATGGTGGCTTTTTTAGTATGGATGGAACAATTAAGTTTGATAATAACTATGACTATTTAGGATTACCAGTAGAAATAAGTCAAGGAGTTCAGGTTATGCATGGAATATGTTGTTGCAGGCATGCCACAGAATTTTTTTATAATTTATTGTGTATTTTAAATTTTAATCCTTCTTTAATATATATTTGGGTAGATAATGATACTGGACTTTGGCGTAAAGTAAATCCAGCAATAGAAAAAGCTAATCATCAAGCAATTTTATTAGATAATAAATGTATTATTGATCCGGCAAATAAATTTATTTTACAAATCCAAAAGAATGGGGAGTTAACACAGCTAGACTCAGAATACTTTGGCCAATTAGAAACTTATCAAGAAAATAATATAGTTACTATAGGAAAAATTTTAAAAAAATATTATACTTATAGAGAATTAGGAATAAAAAGTGTATATATTTAAAAAGTTGTTGAACGTTCTCCTTAGGGTACCAGATTGATAGTTACTCGAACTTTTTATTCAAGTTTTAAGATATATAAAAATACGATACAATAAACACTTGCTATTTAATTAATTTATGCAAGTTTAAAAACATACTTAGAAATTAATGTAATCAAATAGAAAGAGGCGATAAATATGGCTTGTGCAACAATACATTTAGCAATAGCTAAAAAATATTTGGAAGGTCATGAGGAATTAAATTATGAAAAAGTAATTGCAGGAACACTTTACCCAGATGCAATAGAAAATAATGATGCATCACACTATACTGATATTAACCGTGGCAGTGACAATGTAAGTCATGTACGAGGTAAAGTAAATTTATATGCATTCTTAAAGGAGCATGAAAACTTAGATGATTTTGAATTGGGCTGGTTATTACATTTAGTAACAGACTACTTATTCTTTGAAGAGTGTTTTACAGAAGAGTATTTATTGAATAATAGTTATGAAGATTTTTGCAAGGATTTGTATTTTGCTTATGAGCATTTAAATCTTTACTTATCCGATAAGTACCATATTACTGAAAATGATTATAAAGACTATCCGAGTGAGTATTATCCAGGTAGTCCTTATGAGGATTGTATTTTACCTAAAGAAATGATTGATGAATTTATAAATAGGGTTTCTACTATTAATTTGAATAAATATATTAAAAAAATTAAGAAACACAAAAACAATATAAAACCATAAAAATTGTTGAATATTTTCTTTAAGACACTAGATTGATAGTTACTCAAACTAAAAAAAATCCCTAAAGAAATTGTATTTTACCAATAAATGGTGTATATATTTACCGAGATGTGCCTAGGAAATTTTTGAAGCCCTGGGCATTTTTTTACTTAAAATATATCTATTAATTACCATACAATATAACAAATTTTTATCTTCTCGGTCCAATATTTTTTTGAATACTTTTCTCAAGTAATTCATTTACCTCTGCAAGGCCAACATTTTTAGTTGGAGTGATAGAGTGCAATGAAAAATTCCAATGTTCCTCTTCTGCAATAATAGATAACAAATCATAATACATTTTAACGTCATCTACATAATAAGTTGAAACAATCTCATGATTTTGACTTAATTCTTTAATATATTCTGCAATCTTCCAAGCTTTACCAGATGATGCTTTTTGAATAACCTCATTTTCGGTATAATAACCAACATCAAAAAATTGTCTACCGTAAGTTACAGTTTGCATAATAAACGGATTTATGACACGATGAACATTTGAAACAACTTGATAGTTATCCGAACTAATCAATGAAAAAATAATTTCGTCAGATTGCTCGTTTTCTTTAATTTGCGATAACAAGTTACAAAATTGTTGATAATCTTCTTCAATATTATTTTTACAACCTATAATAGTCCCTACAATATCACTAAAATAAATAACTATCTTTCTCATAGAGCAACTCGCCCTTCTTTATTAATTCTTATGTTTTGAAGTGACAATTTATGTAGAAATTTATAATTTTCTAGTAATTATGGATAATGCCTCATTTCAGATATTTTCAGAAATACTATTTAAAAATGAAGGTGAAATAAAAAATACATTAAATATTTTAAATGTTTATAGTCAAAAATATGAAGGAGTATTTGGCATATAAAAAATCATTAATTCATGATACAATCTAATTGTTTTATATTTATTATAAAAAAATAAATTAAATTTGTTTTATTTCTTAATAATGACAATATTGTTCAGTTTGACATTTTAGCAAAATATTGTATAATACATAATCAGTTAAGGGGGATTTTAAATGAATTTTAACAAAGAACAATCAAAAAAAGTTTATGAATTTATATTGAAATATAATACAGATAGTGAATTTAAAAAAAGTATGCAACAACTATATGACAATGACACATATAAATTGTCTATTCTTTATATATATGCTTTAGAAGAAGTTTTAAAATATGGTAAAAAAGGATTTTTTAATAAATTTCTTAAAACAATAGGTACATATTCTGAAGATCAAGAAGCAGATTTATATGATGGCTTTATAAAATTATTAAGTGAAGATATAAATTTTAAAAGATGTAAAATACAACAGTTTGAGGAATCACCAGATACACTATCTTCTATGGAAATGTTTGCTTTTACATTAATTAGTAATTCTAATAATCAAGAAGAACAAAATCAAGAGAAAGTGACAGATAAATTAGAATATGATTCATATAATCCGATATTATATTCTAACGATAGACAAATACGAGAGACATTAGAAAATTTGATATTGGGAGAATTTATTCATAATATTTTAAAGTTACCATGTATGGAATCTATTAGAGCTAGACAAAAAGATGATGGAAGAATAGCAAATATAGATAAACCATTTATAATTGAAAAAATTCAAGGTACCATTTCTGATGAAAAGACCATATCACAATTTAAGCAAATAATAGATAGTAGATTTGTTAAAGTAAAAATGGATTTATTATTGGGTAAGGGAGAACTTGCATTTGAGCAATATTTAAAATTTAATACCAATATAAGTTCTAGTGAAATTTTTGGTATAGAAGATGATTATTCAGCAACAGATATGTATAATTTCTTTAATGATATAATTAAGAAAAGAAAAGAGCAAGAATTTGAGAAAAGAAAAAAATAGTCAAAATGAAATTAGAATTTGTTTATAATATTGTGTGATACAATTTAACATTAACTTCGTTATAAAAACTATCGTAATATTTCAAGAATTTTTATTAAAAAATAATATAATGAAAATAACTAAAAATGAAGAGATTTTTTTAATAGGAAGTGAAAAATATGATAATTACTGAAGACATGCTAAAACAGAAAGTTCCAAAAGAATTTATACCATCAAGATTAGATAGTGCAACAGATCTTTATATTAATACAACAAATGGTTTAATTTTATATAATATTAAACCTGATACTTGGAATGTATTATATCCATTTTTTCAACAGGAAAATAAATTTACAATAGATTTGTATAAGATAGAGAATAAAGAAATTACATATCAAGAATTAATAGATTTATATAATGATGTATACACTAATGAATATGTAATAAAAATGGGATTTAACGAAGAAAAAAGAAAACAAGTGTTAATAGATGAATTTAATAGAATATTTAATGTGAGAGGAACTAAAATTGGTACAAAATTGAATTCACATTATGAATTAAAATATTTTAAGTCAAAAAATGTCTATACATTATATTATTTAGAAAGTTATATTGCGAATGATATTGATGATATTAATAAGCTGTTAAGCCAAAAGGTATATAAACAGGAATTTTTAAATTTGGACAGTATTCCAATAGTAAAAGAAGTAAATGGCGTTAAATTAGTTGATAGTTTGTCAATGTTGAATGACACTTATAAACTTAGTATAGTAAGGGATAATATATTGAGAAACTAAAATTGTAAATAAATATGTAATAATAAAAAAATTATAATATTTACTAATGAAGGAGGTAACCTATGATAATTAATTATTCAGATAAACCAGTAATAAAAGGAGAAAAATCAATTTTTTTAGCAGGACCTACACCTAGGAGCTTAGATGTTGAAACATGGCGAAAAGAAGCTATTAAAATATTAAATGATTTAGAATTTGATGGAATAGTTTATGTTCCTGAGTTAGAAGTGGATAACAGAACATTTAATTATGATAATCAAGTTTGGTGGGAAAGAGAGGCATTATATAGTGCCAGTGCAATTGTTTTTTGGATTCCACGTTCTTCTGAGTTACCAGCGTTTACTACTAATGTGGAATATGGTTATTGGATTGCTAAAAACAATAATAAGGTTATATATGGTAGACCTGATGATTCTGAGAAAAATAGGTATTTAGATTGGTTATATAAAATAGAAATGGGTAATAATCCGATAAACAATCTAGACGAATTATTAAAAGATGCAGTAAAACTAGCTAACGAAAATAAAAATAAAATAGATATAGATAGTTACGAATCAAATATAATAGCTAATATATTAAAAAAATATCCAGAAATAACTATATTAGTTGGAGATGTAGAATTTACTCCAGAAAGTTTTGGTGTAAATAATAAGAATCTAACTTATGGAAAACAATTTTTTAAAGATGCTGAGTCTAATCAATTGAAAGAATTTGACAGAACTATACTTAGTGTTTTATTATATTTTTATATTAAAGATAATAGATATGATAAATTTGTAGAACAACAATCTGGACTCAATAAATTATCAAAAGAAACATTCAACGAAATTAGAAAATTTATATTAAGTAGTTTTGATACACCTGAAAAAGAAAATCTATTATTATATTATATTGTAATAAATGATTTGGGTAAAAGTCAAAAAATGATAGATGTAATAAAGAGCCAGGGGATAGAAACAGTAGACCATGATCTAATTTTAAAATATTTATTACAGTATAATATGTTATCATCATTAGATAAATTTAGTGAAGAAAGTAGAAATAATTTAATAAACGTACTAAATAATGGAATTAATATGGGGCAATTTATTCAGGGCGAATGTGTAGATTATAGTTTTGATAAACTGCAAAATCTAACAACATTTGAAAAAATACTAATGTCAGCGGAAGCAATGTTAGATATTGGCGGAGTTTTAGGTCATATTAATAATCAAAATGGGAGTGTTGTATTAAATCAACCTACTGTTGATAATTTTATAACAGCATTAAAAATATTATCTTCATGTGAAAATTGTACTAGAATATTTGATAAATTTTTAGTTGATAAGGCTAATAAAATGGGAGTACAAACACAAGATAGTAGTATTAGAAAAACAATTACAAGGTTATGTTTAATGATGCGTTTAAATAATCCAAATGATATTGAAATAGTAGAAAAAGAAATATTAGAGAATATTGAGCAATATAAAACATTAATTTACGAATTTAATCAAAGTGGATATAATAATCAACCTGCAATTTTATTGTATTACTCTCCAGCAATGCTCAATAATGCTTGTAATTATTTTAAAAAGAATAATTCAAAAAATCCTATTAGTGATGCTTTAAAGGTTTGTTTACCATTTATGCAAAGTGTAATGGTAAATGTTAGATTTAATATTAATAATCAAGAAAATGGAATTTTTACAATAATGCTTAGAGATGCTGCAATGGCTGTTGCAGAAAATCCTAATCAATTAGATTCATTTGAGGTAAATGTTTTAGGACAAGATGAGGCACAAGTTCAAAAAAAATTAAAACTATAAAATAATTAGTTAATAGTTTATTATTAACTATTTTCCTTTAAATAAAGAATGTTTTATGTCACATAATGTGGATTATCCAAATAGTCTAAAATTATGAGTGTTAGAATTGTAACATTTCTTAAAATATGATAAAATTTTTATGTAAATTAAATTGAATATTTTCGATTTAATAACACATTTGTATATTGTTATAGTTAATATATAATAAAGGAAGTGAGTGAATTATGTTATATTATACCGATGAAATTATCAATAATGAAGATGGAATACAATGTCAAGTTTTGGATATATCAAAAGTAGATTTTTCTATATCTTGTGTTGGAAGAAAAAAGAAAGAAACGACGATATTAAGAGCAAATGGTAATGAAAAAATAGAAACAATTAATTCTACAGGTCTAGTAGAATCCACATATATTACAAATCCAGATGATGCAATTTTTGTAAATAATGAAGAAGACATTTATGTACCAAGAGATGCATATGGAAATGCTTGGCAATTTGATTTTATTGAAAATCATGGATATGAGGTAACATCGGATACTTTTTTCCATAATGGTAACATGGCTATTAATGTTAAAAGTACTAAATTATCAAGTTTGTTACCTGAAATTATTACTATTCCTACCTGTATAAAGGATGCATGGGGAAAAGGATCACATCAATTTTTATTTATGGGTGCTACCTTAAAAAAAGATATAGATAGTGGTAAAATTACTGGTATTGACAAAGGTGCTTTTGATGAAACTTGGGAGATACTAGAGCATAACGTAAAATCATTATAGGTTGCTATAAGGGGCAATTTTCAAAAAAAAGGAGGGTCTAACTATGGATTCAAATTATGGATATCATATTACTAATAAATCATCTATAAACTCTATATTAAAAAATGGACTTGTACCGAACATTGGTAAAAACAGTAGAAGCGTTGGGGAACAAAATCTTTTAATATATTTTACTACATTTAATTCTATAAATACTTGGATTGAAAGATTTAATTTAGATAAAACTCAAATAGTTATTTTAAAATTTCCTTGTGTTAAAGAGGGGCAAAGATATGATGACGCTAATGACTGTTTTACTTCAAACATTATATCACCTGAAAGTATAAGTGTTATAGATAATGGCGAAGAGTTTACTTTAGAAAAATTTTACCAAAAAAATAAATCATTATTCGATTTAGAAACAATTAAAAGCGCAAATACTCTCTTAAAAACTATCATAGATAGATTGAAACAAATTGAATTTGCATCTTTTGAACCAGAAGAGGGTTGGGACTATAATGAAGTAGATCCAAACTTAATAGATATTTTAGAATTATTAAAAATAGTAAGAGACCTAGACAATAAAAAGCAATTTATTGATGCTTTAAATTCTATTAAAAGTCAAACATTGAAAAAACTTTGTATAAATGATTTAGGAATAACTGCAGAAAGTAAAATATATAAATTATTGGATACAATTTTTACTGATTCTTTATCTGATAATCCGCAGTTTGATCTTATTTCTCTTAATATTTCAACTATTTTAGTAAGTGTTAATTTATCCTATAGGCAATTAGATAGATATAATAGAACATCAAAAAAATATGGCTATGAAAATAGGATTTGGAATATTGATACTTTATCTAGAAATCCTATAAATGATATTATTAATAATAATTTTAATTTAAAGGATGTTATGGATGAAATAATTATGTTACATAGTAATAAGAATCTTATAAATAGTGGAAATCAAAAATAAATTTTAATATTTTAAATACCATAAAATCATTTTAATTATTTATTTACCTTGAATACTAGATTATATCAACTAAAGTTTATAAAAAAGTTTTGGTTTTGAATTGATTGGATTTATGGTAAAATGTTTGTAGAAATTATATGTTTTATATAGTTTCCAGTTTTAGTCATCCAAAGACTTGATATAATGTTGATATAAACTAGTATATTAGGAGGATATTTAATGAATGATATAGAAATTTTGCGCAAATAGTTGGGAAATTAAAAAAATTTAATAAATCAAGTAATAATGTGAACTTTATTCCTCGTCAAACTATAAGTGCAAAAATAAATAATCAAAACTATTATATTAGTTTAATATGCGATAATAATTTTCAAGTTCAAGTAGTAGTATTAAATGAAAATAATAATGTAATTTATAAAATATTAGATATTGATGGTGATAAAGCTGATATAACAAAGATACATAACAATTTATATGTGTTTACAAATAATATCGCTTATATTTATGATATTAATAATTTAAAAAAACAGCCGATTAAAGTATTTCTTGGAAACTTAAATCTTCAGGGAGTATGTTCAAATCAAAATGCTATATTTGCTTATTCGATTACAAAGGGCAAAATTATAAAGTATGACAAAAATCTTTTAATAGTACAAGAATATGAAAATCCTTATTCTAGTGATAACATTCAACCATCACTGAATTTAACATGCAATGAAAAAGACTTCTTTTCTATACCTATAAGGGCGCAAACAGAGGAACAATACATTTTGATGAAAATGATTATAGCAGATTATTTAGACCCTGAAATTGCTCATCAAAATGATCAAATTAATTCCTGCAGTTTTAATATTAATGATAATACATTATATATTTCAATGTATAACTTAATATTGATAATTAAAAATCAAATAGAATTTAGTTATTTATACTTTAAAGATAGAGCTATTGCAACGATTTTTTATGATAATGATATAAAAAAATTAATAATTAATTTTGGAGGAATAAATAAAAATCGTCTAATTGGATCAGTTATTAAATTATCCGATACTGAAATAAAAGAAAGAGCAATACCATTAAACTATATTTCAGGAACGTATCAATTCTTAGAAAATTTAGGTAAGCCCTCATTAAGTTTAACAGGCGATAATAATGATAAAATAGATATTAAAAAAAATAGATAGAATTTATTTATACATTTCTTAGAATATTATTATAAAATTTATTAAAATCATTTTAATTTTAATATAGGAAATCAATCGAAAGATTGTTTTTTTCTCCAAAAATTAAGTAAAGATATTTACAAACATATATACGTATGGTATAATTAGTTAACTAAAAAAATAAAGGGAGTTTTGGTAATATGGAGAAAGTATTAAGAGGTTATATATTTAGATTATATCCAAGTAATAAACAAATAGAATTAATAGAAAAAAGTTTTGGCTGTTATAGGTATATTTATAATTATTTTTTAGATAAAAATAAAAACTATATAAATAAATTCAAAGCTTGTAAAGAGATACCAGAATTAATGACAGAAAATGTTTGGTTAAAAGAAGTAGATAGCTGCTTACTTAGATGTAGTATATTTAATTTAGAAGATAGTTTTAAAAGATATAAAAATAAATTAAGTGAATATCCAAAATTTAAAAGTAAAAATAAAAGATTTAAATATAAGAGAGTGGGAGTGCTCTAAATGTACCAATCATAATAGTAGAGATATAAATGCAAGTATAAATATAATGTTTGAAGGAGTTAAACAACTAATAAAAGAAAACGAACTTCAGTCAATTTAAATTTTGAGAGTTAAAAATAATTAGGATAGCGACTATCCAAAATTGGTCTATGGAGAAGCAAAAGTTTCAATGAAGTAGAAACGTATGACTGTGAGGTCATACGAGTCAAAATTTATTTTTGACTTTGTTCATCTTATGGTATAATATCTAAATAGACAACTATAAATAAGTCAAGTACTTTTTAACAAATTATATGAAAAAGT
>CAJTZY010000007.1:0-4729 GCA_910584085.1 uncultured Bacilli bacterium
AATAGTTTAATTGAATTAAAAGAAAATCAAGTAGGGAAAATAGAATGTTTAGAAGAAGAAAATAATATAGATAAAATAAAAAAATGATTGTTAGTCATTTTTTTTAGGTTGTTTCAATTAAGGCAGTTTTATTTAACTTTTTAATTAATTTATTATTTTCTATTATATAACTTAATGCTACTACTATTTGAACAATGAAAGTAATAATTACTGATATATTTGCTATACATTTATATATATTATTAATTGGTGATAAAAATCCAAGTGCTAAAGAAATAAATAGAGGAAACTGTTTAATTTTACCTATTTTTGTACTATTTATTTTTAAATCAGTGTATTTACTTTTATAATATATATTTATAATTGATATCACACCTTCACCTATAAATATAATTAAGTATAAGGGATTAAATAGTGCTAAATTTATACTTATCATAATAGAAAATACTTTATCTGTTACTTGGTCTAATAATTTACCATAGTCACTACTACTATTGTATTTTCTAGCACTCCTACCATCGAAAAAGTCTGTAATTGCACCAAATGCTGTAATAACACCTGATAAAATAAAAAGACCTGGTATTGATAGAATAATAGATAGTATAGAGCAAATTACAGTTAAAAATGATGATATTAATCTAGAAAAAGTCCACATATTTGCTCTTTGTTTTTTATTTGTCTTTTTGTGAAAAAATTCTTTAAACATTTTTTTAGTTCCATCGTTAAACTCTTTTAAGTATTTTTTTATTTCATGTGTCATAATTAACTCCTTATTCTGTAAAATATTGTAACATATTTTAAGAAAAAGTCAATAAAAATGAATAATAATCCATTAAATTAAGTATAATATAATGTATCATTTTATGATACTTAGAAATGATAGTGTATACGATTAAATCGTTTATCATTTCTTTTTTTTCTTCGACAAAAAAATTTATTCCTATGGTATATATTAATACTAGGTGATTTTATGGGTAAAAGATTTAAAGTAAAAAAAAGATTTAAATATAAAAAAATAATGTATTTGATATTAGTCGTTTTATTATTATTTTTGTTTAAGTCTTATGTTATGAGAATAAAAATAATAAATTCAAATCCAAAATTTATTAGTAATATATTAGATAGTTCTAATTACTATGTATATAATAATGGAAACAGAAAAGAAAATATTATTAATACTATATCTAAATATATAAGTGATAATGTATTTAATTCACCATTATTCTTTTTAAAGTCAGAATTTAATATATATAATAAACAGAAGGATACTTCTAATACTAAAACTGTTAATTTTATGTATGAAAAAAACGAAGTACCACTAGTATATATTTATAACTCACATCAAGGTGAAAACTATTCAACAAAGTATTTAGAAGATCATAACATAACACCTAATGTTCTTATGGCTGCTAATATGCTTAAGGAAAAATTAGAAAATAGAAACATAAAGACCATAGTTGAAGAATCGGATATATTAGATTATATGAAAAAAAATAATCTAAATCATGCTGGAAGTTATATAGCAAGTAGAACCTTTTTAGAAAAAGCAGTAAATAAATATAAAACTGTTAGATTATTTATAGATTTACATAGAGATGCTGCCTCACATAGTGCAACTAGCACCAAAATTAATGGTAAAGATTGTGCTAAAGTGTTATTTGTAATAGGATTAGAACATGAAAATTATGAAAAGAATCTTAGTGTTACAACTAAGATAAATAATATAATACTAGAAAAATATCCAAGTTTAACACGTGGTATTATGAAAAAAGAAGGATATGGAGTAAATGGAATATATAATCAAGATTTAAATTCAAATGTAATATTACTTGAGATGGGTGGTAATGAAAATAATATAGATGAAATAAATAATACACTTGACTTAATAGCAGAGGTAATAGGAGAATACTTAAATGAAAAAGAATAAAAAAAATAAGGTATTTAGGTTTATATTTATGGTATTTTTTATGAGTTTTTTGGTAATATATTTTTCAGAACTTGCTGGATATTATGAATACCAAAATTATAAAAAAGCAACGCTTACCGAGGAACAAATAAGAAAATTTGAGCATGATGTTGAGGAGGGTAAAGAGGTAGATTTAAATAAGTATTTAGTTATGGAAGAGAAGAGTTATAAAAATAATTTATCTAAAATATCCAATGATTTATCAAATGCAATAAGTAATATTGTACAAGATGGAGTAGAAAATACTTTTAAATTTTTATCAAAACTTATAGATAACTAAAAAAATGACTTTAATAGTCATTTTTATTTAGTAATTTTAATTGGTTCAGGAAGTTCTATTTCTTCTTCAATACCTCTATTTTCCATAACATCTTCATACATTGCATCTACAACATTTTCGTCTTCTGGATTTTCTACATATTTAAGTGCAAGTGCTAATCTAGTAAATTTTTTCATATCATTATCACTAGCAAAAGTTGCTTTTAAATCTAATATATCTTTTGTACTTAATTTGCTTAAATCCAATTCACAAATTCTTTTTGCTAAACGATTGACATTACTACTAAAATAATCATATTGTTTTAATAATGCAGACGCTTCCCTTAATATTTCCAATTTTTCATCTTCAAAATTCATACTAAAATCCCCCTTTGAATGCAGTATATATTAACATATAATTTTATATTTGTCAAATCGTATATTTTTTTTTGAAATTATGTTAAAATATATACAGGTGATTTTATGGAACAATTAACTCGTTCAGAATTAAGAAAAAATATAATGACAATTCTTTATCAAATAAATGTATATTCATTAAATAAGATTGAATATAATGTTGATGATATTATAAAGGATGTAAATCCTATAGACAATGAATTTGTTAAAGATGTAGTTTACGGTGTTATTACTAAGAAAAATGAAATAGATGACATTGCCAATAGTTATTTAAATAAGTGGACTATAGATAGATTAGGTAACACTGATCAAGCAATACTTAGAATGTCTATATATGAACTTTTATATACGGAAACGCCTGAGATAGTTGTAATAAATGAGGCTATAGAACTTGCAAAGTTATATAGTGATGATGATGTAAAGAAAATGATAAATGGTGTTTTAGATAAAATATATCACAAAAAGGTAGACCATGAATAGTAAGTATTTAAGTGTAAGTGCGATTACTAGATATTTAAAAGCTAAATTTGATAATGATGACAATCTTAGATTAGTATTTTTAAAAGGAGAAATATCAAATATTAAATATCATACAACAGGACATATTTATTTTTCCATTAAAGATGAAACAAGTAAAATAAATGCAATAATGTTTTCTAGTAGTGCGAAAAAATTATTATTTAAACCAGTAGATGGTTCTAAAGTCCTTGTAACTGGTAGAATTAGTTTATATGAAGCAACTGGTGCATATCAAATATATGTTGATGAAATGATAGAAGATGGTATAGGAAACCTTTATATTGCTTTTGAAAAATTAAAACAAGATTTATCTAAAGAAGGACTATTTGATCAAAAATATAAAAAACAAATACCAAAAATTCCCGATAGAGTAGGTGTTGTAACGGCTTCAACTGGAGCTGCAATAAAAGATATTATATCTACTATTAAAAGAAGATATCCAATATGTGAGGTAATTCTTTTTCCATCACTTGTTCAAGGAGATGGAGCAAAAGATGATATAGTTAAAAATATTAAACTTGCTGAAAATTATAATCTAGATGTTTTAATTGTAGGTAGAGGTGGAGGTTCTATCGAAGATTTATGGCCATTTAATGAGGAATGTGTTGCACGTGCTATATTTGAATGTAAAATACCTACAATAAGTGCGGTTGGACATGAAATAGATTTTACGATTGCAGATTATGTAGCAGATATGCGTGCACCCACTCCAACTGGGGCTGCAGAAATGGCTGTTCCAAATATAACAGACTTAATAAACAATATAAATAATTTAAAAATTAGGTTAAATGAAGCAATTAATAGTAAAATTAATTATCAAAAATTATACTTAGATAGTATTAAAAATTCATATGCCATAAAAAATCCATTAATCATGTATGAAAATAAGAAACAAAAATTAGATATATTAATAGACAATTTAAATAAAATGTTAATCAAAAAATATGAAAACTCAAAACATAAACTAGAATTACTAAAAAGTAATTATATTTTAAATAATCCTAGTATGTTGTATAAGGAAAAAATTAATAAATTATCTAATTTAATAGAAAAATTAGAACTTATTAATCCACTTGGAGTACTTAAAAGAGGTTATTCATTAACAATGCAAGATAATAAAATCATTAGTAGTATAAATAACATTAAACTAAATTCTAATATACTTGTAAAATTACATGATGGTGAGTTTGAAGCAAATGTTATTGACATAAAAAAGTAAAATTAATATAGGGGGAAATTGAAATGGAAGAAGTAAAAAGATACTTATTAGAGTATGGGTATAATGAATCTGATATAGAAAAAATACTAAATACATATCCATTGTATACTTTAAATTTTGCAACATTGTTAAGCAATATAAAAAAAATAATTAATTTATTTTCTACGTTGAATTATAATAGATTTGAAATAATCAAAATGACAAAGACTTTCCCTGCATTATTTAGTTATAGCATAGATAATATAAAGCAAAAAGTGGAAGATATAGTTGCTTTAGGATATACAAAAGATGAGGTAATTAAGATGACAAAAACATTGCCATCACTATTTGGTTATAGTATAGAAAATATA
>CAJTZY010000007.1:4829-6208 GCA_910584085.1 uncultured Bacilli bacterium
AAACAGAAAATTGAAGATATAGAAACTTTAGGATATACAAAAAATGAAGTAATCACAATGGCAAAAATTTTACCATCACTATTTGGTTTAAGTATAGAAAATATAAAACAGAAAATTGAAGATATAGAAACTTTAGGATATACAAAAAATGAAGTAATCAAAATGATCAAAACTTTCCCTGCATTATTTAGTTATAGCATAGATAATATAAAGCAAAAAGCGGAAGATATAGTTGCTTTAGGATATACAAAAGATGAAGTAATCAAAATGACAAAAATTTTGCCATCGCTATTTGGTTATAGCATGGATAATATAAAGCAGAAGATTGAATTTTATCAATTAATAAATATTGATTATTTATTAGTTGATAATGCGAAATATTTAATGCAAAGTGTTGAATTAAGTTATGCACGATATGAGTTCTATAAATCTAAAAATATAGAAATAAATAATAAAAACTATAGACTACTATTTATTAGTCAAAAAAAATTTGAAAATGTATATGGGATAGAAAAAAACGAACTATTAAAAAGGTATGATTATAATGATTATATAATGCAAAAAGAACATCAAAAATAAACTTATATAATAGTTAATTTACTATGTGGGGGGGATTAAAATGGAAGAAATAAAAAAATATTTATTAGATTATGGATATAAAGAAGATGAAATAGAAAAAATATTAAATACATATACATTTCGTACATTAAATTATGAAACATTATTCATTAATATAAAAGATAAAATTAATCTATTATTTAATTTAGAATATTCAAGCAAAGATATAATTAAGATGACAAAGACCTTCCCTGCACTATATGGTTATAGTATAGAAAATATAAAACAAAAACTAGAAGATATGATTGCTTTAGGATATACGAAAGAAGAAGTAATAAAAATGACAAAAGTGTTACCAGCATTGTTTGGTTATAACATAGAAAATATAAAGCAAAAAATTAATGATATGATTGCTTTGGGATATACAAAAATAGAAGTAATAAAAATGACAAAAGCATTACCAGCATTGTTTGGTTTAAGCATAGAAAATATAAAACAAAAAATTGAAGATATGATTGCTTTAGGATATACAAAAGAAGAAGTAATAAAAATGACAAAAACATTACCACCATTGTTTGGCTATAGCATAGAAAATATAAAGCAAAAAATTAATGATATGATTATTTTGGGATATACAAAAATAGAAGTAATGAAAATGACAAAAATATTATCATTATTTAGTTTAAGCATAGAAAATATAAAACAAAAAGTGGAAGATATAGTTGCTTTAGGATATACAAAGGAAGAAGTAATAAAAATGACAAAAGCATTACCATCATTATTTGGTTTAAGCATAGAAAATATAAACCAAAAAATTGAAG
>CAJTZY010000007.1:6308-72251 GCA_910584085.1 uncultured Bacilli bacterium
ATATGATTACCATAGGATATACAGAGGCAGAAGTAATAAAAATGACAAAAGCATTGCCATCATTGTTCGGTTTAAGCATAGAAAATATAAAACAAAAAATTGAAGATATGATTACCATAGGATATACAGAGGCAGAAGTAATAAAAATGACAAAAGCATTACCATCACTATTTGGCTATAGCATAGAAAATATAAAGCAAAAAATTAATGATATGATTGCTTTAGGATATACAAAAATAGAAGTAATAGAAATGACAAAAGTATTACCATCATTATTTAGTTATAGTATAGAAAATATAAAACAAAAAGTTGAAGATATGATTACTTTAGGTTATACAAAAGTAGAAGTAATAAAAATGACAAAAACATTACCACCATTATTTGGTTTAAACATAGAAAATATAAAACAAAAAATTGAATTCTATAAATTAATAGATATTGACCGTTTGTTAATTAATGATGCAAAAAGATTAATGCAAAGCATTGAATTAAGCTATGCAAGATATAAATTTTATGAATCTAGGGGTATAGAAATAAGTGATGAAAATTATAGAAAATTATTTATTGGCCAAAAGCAATTTGAAAATGCATATGGAATAGGTAAAAAAGAACTATTAGAAATGTATGATTATGATGAATTCATAAAACAAAGTCAGAATCAAAAATTAAAAATATATAATAGTTAATTTACTATGTAGAGGGATTAAAATGGAAGAAATAAAAAAATATTTATTGGATTATGGATATAAAGAAGATGAAATAGAAAAAATATTAAATTCATATACATTTCGTACATTAAATTATGGAACATTATTCATTAATATAAAAGATAAAATTAATTTATTATCCAATTTAGGATATTCAAGCAAAGATATAATTAAGATGACAAAGACCTTCCCTGCGCTATATGGTTATAGTATAGAAAATATAAAACAAAAACTAGAAGATATGATTACTTTAGGATATACAAAAGAAGAAGTAATTAAAATGACTAAAAATTTTCCAACTTTATTTGGTTTAGGCATAGGTAATATAAAACGTAAAATTAAATATATGATTAATTTAGGTTATAATGAAAAAGAAGTAATAAAAATTACAAAAATGTTGCCAGAATTATATGGATATAATGAGCAGGAAATAAATACTAAAATAATTTGCATGTTAGATTTAGGCTATAGTATTGATAGAATAATTTCGATTACAAAAACATTACCAGCATTTTTTAGTTATAGTGTAAATAATATAATTAAAAAATTTAACGATATAATGAATTTAGATTACAATAAAGATCAAGTAATCAAAATGACTACATTATTTCCTGCATTGTTTAGTATTAGTATTGATAAACTAAAAAAGAGAATGGAATATTTACTAAATGAAGTTTATTGTAAAACAGAAATAGTAAGAATTACTATGCAATTCCCTACAATATATGGATATAGTGATGACAATATAATGGAAAAAATCCAATTTTATAAATTAATACATATAGAAAAGGAATTGGTAAATACTGCAAAATATTTAATGCAAAGTATCGATGTTAGTTATGCTAGATATATGTTCTATAAGTCAAAAAACATAGAAATAAATAATAAAAACTATAGAATGTTATTTATAGAACAAAAACAATTTGAAAAATTATATGGCATAGATAAAAAAGAATTATTAAATATGTACAATTATAATGATTTTGTAAAGGAGAAAAATAATGGTAGAATTATATAATTTAGGATTAAGTGAAAGTGATATAAAAAACATTATGGAAATGTGTCCTGAAATCGAAAATCTATCAGATGAGGATATAGCAGCCAATATAAAGGTATTAAAGGATATAGATTGTTTAGATAGACATATAAGAAATATATTAATTTGTAATCCATTTTATTTGTATAGAAGTGTTGAAGATGTATTAAGTCTAATAAAAAAATTGCTTGAAATAGGTATGACAAATATTAATTTATTATTTGATTCAAATCCATTTTTACTAAATAAAGATTCTTATGAAATTCAATATTATATTAATAAACAAATAAGTGCTGGTAAAACAATGGAAGATATAGTTGATGAAATAGATAGTAATCCATATATAATGGATGAAATAGGATAGGAGAAAAATATGACAAAGGAAAAAGAAGTTAAATTTGAGGATAAAATAAAAGAACTTGAGACAATTGTAAATGAACTAGAATCAGGAGATATTGATTTAGATTCCTCAATTGAAAAATATACTAAGGCTATGACTTTAGTAAAAGAATGTGACGAAAAGTTAAAAAATGTTGAAGAGCAAGTAAATAAAATAGTTACAGAAAGCGGTAATTTAGAAAATTTTGAAGTAGAATAGATAGTTATGACAAATTCGGAAATTGATAAATTATTAAAAATGTTAGATAAAAATGGTTTAGATGAAATTAGAACTTATTTAATTAGTGAAAAAAACAAAAAAACATCAGATTTAATACAAAGAAAATTTGACGAATATATGAATACATATGTAGCTTTAAATGGTTCGCAAAACACATATATTTGTGATAATGAAGATAAAATTATATTTTCAAATGGAATAAGCCTATATTATCTTAATAAAGATATAGTAAATATTAAATCATTAAAAATATGTAGAAATTCTAACTTGCAAAATACAATTAAAAGGTTGACAAGTAAACAGTTATTACTTTTTGAAAAAAATATAAATTATCGCATAAGTAAATTAGTTTCAGTATTATTAAATCCTCAATATATGATACATAGGAATTTTCCATGTGCGGAGTTTTCAATTTTATTAGATGAAGCTAAAATTATTGAATTTTATTTTCAGGAAAAAGAAGTTGAAACTGCAGATATTTTATTAGATAATCCAAATTACAAAATGGATATATATAATCCTTTATTATATGGAGAAAGTAATAATGGGAAAGTATATATTTTAGGATTTAAAAATTAATACCAATTTTGGTATTTTTTTCATTTTATAATTTTTATATTTTTTTTCATACTATAAATGTAGTCTATATAAAGGAGTTGTTTTTATGTTTTTTAAATTTTTAAAAAAACAAACTCTAACAATTCTTCTAACATTACTTATTATTCCACAAACTATATTTGCCTATTCAGATGAAATAATTGCAGGAGGAGATACTGTTGGTATTAAACTTAATACAGATGGAATACTAATAGTAGGCTCATATGAAATAAATGGTCATAATCCACTAATAGAAGCTGGTTTAAAGTCTGGAGATGTAATTTCTCAAATAAATAATAATGATGTTCAGACAGTGGAAAAAATGGTAGAAATAATAAACTCTTGTAATTGTAAAAGTTTAAATATTTCTTATATCAGAGATGAGAAAACAAAAAATACAACATTAGATTTATACGAGGATAATGGAGTTTTAAAGACTGGACTATATGTTAAAGATTCAATATCTGGAGTTGGGACACTTACTTTTATAGATCCTAATACTAATTTATTTGGTGTTTTAGGTCATGAAATAGTGGATACTAATACTGGTGAGATTATTGATATTAAAGATGGTACAATATTTGACTCTAAAATAACTGGAATAACTAGAAGTAGTAAAGGAAATCCAGGAGAAAAAAATGCAGTACTTTATAGTGATAAAGTAAATGGAGAAATTTATGAAAATACCAATAAAGGTATATTTGGTAAATATACTAGTGAGATTGATTCCTCTAAATTATATAAAGTAGCAAATATTGATGATATAAAAATAGGAGATGCCAAAATCCTGACTGTTTTAAATGGTACAGAAGTTGGAGAGTTTTCTATAAAAATATTATCAGTTAATAAAACTTCAAATAAACTTAAAAATATAGAATTTGAAATAACAGATAAAAATTTGTTAGATAAAACAAATGGTATAGTTCAAGGAATGAGTGGTAGTCCAATAATACAGGGGGATTATATAATAGGTGCGGTGACACATGTTGTTGTTGAAGATCCACATAGAGGATATGGTATACTTATAACAAATATGTTAGAAGAAGCAGAAAACTAGAAAGTTCTAGTTTTTTTGCATGATTATTAGACATTTATATATTTTTTATCTATAATAATTCCATATATATTTAAGGAGTATTAGAAATGAAAGAGGACGTAGAATATTATAATTCTGAAAATAATAAACTATTGAAAGCTATAAAAAATTATATTGATAATAAGATTACCGATGTTTTAATTTACGAAGATGCTATTCGCGAATTTTCAAAACTTATTAATTTTTTAAATGTCCTAAACTATAGTGGTGACCTAGATGCTTTAATTTTAGAAAATAGGAAAGTTGAAAATATAGTAAAGATTATTGTATATGAGAATTATGAATTGATAAAAAAGGGTAAAACAGGTGAATTGTTTAAAGATAATATATCTATTTCATTAATTGAAAATTATTGTATACTTAATAATATATACATAAGTACAGCTGGATACGAAACAAATACTTCAACATCATACATAAATTTCATTGATAAAATTCCTTTATTACCTGAAAATGTAAAAAATGAATTATTTATTGAATATAAGAACGGTGATGAAACTGCTAAAGATAAATTAATTAAATCAAATTTGAGATTAGTAATTAGTATTGCAAAAACATATACTAATAAATGTAAGATGGAGTTTATGGATATTGTTCAAGAAGGAAATAGGGGATTAATAAAAGCAGTTGAAAATTATGACATTAATAAAAACTCTAGATTTTCTACATATGCTTTTACGATAATCAGAAGACATATAAATCGTGCGATAATGAAGTATGATAGAATTGTAAGAATTCCTGAGTATTTGCTTAGGGAGATGAGAGTTTACTATTCTAAAAAGGAAATATTAGAACAAAATGCTGGAAGAGAGTTATCGTATTCTGAACTTGCAAATATGTTCAATATTTCAACAGATAAGGTTAGAGAATATGAAACATTAAGGAATGATGCAAAAAGCTTAAATACGGTTATATTTGAGGGAGAACACCATGATGACCAAGAACTTGAAGAATTCATTCCATCAGATGCACTAACAGTAGAGGAGAGATTTGAGACTAAAATATTCAGTGAGGAAGTTTCAAAATTATTATTAAATAGTAATCTAACAAATAATGAAAAGAAGGTTGTTGTATATAGATATGGTATGAATAAAAAATTAGCTGAAATAGGTAAAATATTAAATATTACTCATCAGAGAGTTAAACAAATTGAAACCTCTGCATTAGATAAACTAAGGAATAATAATGCTACTAAATCATTAGCAGTTTATCTAAATAATGAAGAAAAAGCATTAAACAATTTAAAAGAGTTAAAAAAAATAAAAAACCCTAAAAAGTGAAACATATATAAGAATTAATATAATTGTTTAAACATCATATTATAAATTATAGAAGGTGTAAAAAATGAGAAATAATAATAAAACTAAATATACAGAAGATTTGCTTTACAAATATATAAATTCCTTAGATAAGATACCATTATTAACTGTTGATGAAGAAAAAGAATTATTTATAAAATATAAAAATGGTGATGAAACTGTAAAAAACAAATTAATTGAATCAAATTTAAGATTAGTAGTTAATATTGCAAGATCATATGTAGGTAAAAGCAATTTAAAACTTATGGATATTATTCAAGAGGGCAATTGGGGATTAATAAAAGCAGTTGAAAATTATGATGTAAGTAAGGGCTATAAATTTTCTACATATGCAACTATAACTATAGTAAGGAAAATCGATGTTGCTATTTCAAAATTTGATAAAAGTGTTTCTATCCCATCGTCTTTCTTTAAAAGATTAAAAAAATATTTGGGGGATAGGGATAAAATTCAACAGAAATTTGGTATTGATTTATCTTTAGAAGAAATTTCAGAGTTGTTGGATATTTCACTTGATGATATAGGACTATTTGATTCCCTTTTAAAAGATTCTGTTGGTTTAAAAGAAATAATTACAAAAAAGGGTGTTAAGGAAACAAAAACGGCAGATAATGTATCTTATGAAAATATTCTGCCAGATAATAAACCATTAATAGAAGAAATAACTATAGAGCGTATGATGCAAAGAGATGTTAGAAGATTGATGAATAATTCAAATCTTACATATAATGAATTTATAACTATTATGTATAGATATGGAATGGATAAAACTTTATCAGAGGTTGGGTAAATACTTAAAGTTACAAAAGAGAGAATTAGACAAATCGAAAAAAGTCTACTAGATAAGTTAAGAATAAATGATGATACTATAAATTTTGCAGTATATATGGATGATGAAGAACAAGCAGTAAAAAAATTAATTATGTATAGACAAAAAATATTAAGTAAGAAAAAATAGATTAAACTATTTTTTTTATATTCTAAATTTGATACAATAATTGTGTGATATTATGAAGAAATTTAAAAAGATTTATGTAGAAATAACTAACGCGTGCAATTTAAATTGTAATTTTTGTATTAAAAATAAAAGGAAAATCAGGTATTTAACTAAAAATGAATTTATAAATCTATTAGATAAAATTAAAGATTATACAGATTTTTTATATTTTCATGTATTAGGTGAACCATTACTCCATCCAAATATAAATGAATTTATAGATATTGCTAGTACTAATTTCAAGATAAATATAACAACAAATGGGTATCTTATTAGCAAAATAAAGAATAATAAAAATATTAGGCAAATTAATATCTCACTACATAGTTTTAATGATAAATATAATATTAAACTAAAAGATTATTTAGATAATATATTTAATGCTATAGATATTTTAAAAAATAGTAGTACTTATATTTCACTTAGATTATGGGTAAAAAACAAATATAATAACGATATTATAGATTATATTAATGATAGATATAATATAAATATAGACTATAGCGTAGAAAACTGTAGTATTGGTAATAACATATTTATAAATAATTTCCATGAATTTATTTGGCCTGATTTAAATAATTCATATTATAATGAAACTGGTACTTGCTATGCTCTAATAGATCACATCGGAATACTTGTAGATGGAACTATAATTCCTTGTTGCTTAGATAGTATGGGAGTAATAAATTTGGGGAATATATATCAAAATGATTTAAATGATATATTAATGAGTGATAGAGTTAAAAATATGATACATGGATTTAAGGATAACAAGAAATATGAAGATTTATGTTGTCACTGTAAATTTATTGAAAAATAAAATTTGGTTATAGTATTGCTAATTAAATTTTTATATGTTATATTTTTGTTGGAGGTAATATATATGCTAAAAGAATTTAAAAAATTTATTTCTAAAGGAAATGTTGTAGATCTTGCAGTAGGTGTTGTAATAGGTGGTGCATTTGGCAAAATAGTAAGTTCACTTGTAGATAATATTATAATGCCACTTGTTGGAATGATTATAGGTGGAATTGATTTTACAAATCTTTATTTTAAAATTAATGATGCTAAAATTGAATATGGAATATTTATACAAAATGTAGTTGACTTTTTGATAGTTGCCTTCTGTATATTTATAGCTATAAAAGCATTTAATAAATTGATGCATAAGGAAGAGAAGAAAGAAGAAAAAAAGGAATCTATAAAATCAGATGAGGTTATTCTTTTAGAGGAGATAAGAGATTTAATGAAAAAGAATAACAAAAAAGAAAAGAAGAGTAAATAGTTAAAAAATTTATAGTATCAAAAAAACAGTAGGGGTTCTTACTGTTTTTAATTCGTTTAATAAAAGTTTTTTATTATATTATGCAAATATAACTAAGATACCAGATGCTACCATAGCAAGTATTAAAATAATTACTATTATTTTTTGTATTTTTGTACTCATTATTACACCTCACTAAAATAATTATAATATATTTTATAAAAAAATGGAATAAAAAAATATTTTGATAATAGAATTAGGTAGAGGCGATATAATGAAAAAAATAATGGACAAACTATTAAATAATATAAGATTTGATAAAAGATATGTATTATTTTCAGTAGTATTAGTAATACTTGGCATAATTACAGGATCTATTTTTGTGGTTATATTAAATAGTACTGATAAATCACTAGTTATTGAGTATATAACTTCATTTGTGGATACTATTAAAGTTAATAAATTCAATTATGTTGATACTTTTAAAAATACTATTATTATAAATTATTCTATACTGTTAATATTATCAGTGGTAGGTTTTTCATATTTTTTAGTACCAATAAATATATTAATTTTATTTTATAAAGCATTTATTATAGGATTCAGTTTATCTTCGTTTGTACTAACTTATAAAATAAAGGGGTTATTATTAAGTATATTATATATATTCCCACATTTAATAATAAATATCTTAATATTTTCACTCTTAGTTGCATTCACTATCAAATTGTCATTAAGTATGATCAAATGTATTATAAGAAAAAAACAAGTCAATATGAGGATGTATTTTAATAAATATTTTAATACTTTAATTCTTTTCATGATACTTATAACTATAAGTACATTATATGAATCTTTTATCGCACCATTTATATTAAAATTTATGATTAATATATTAATATAAATTATTCTTTACCTCTACTTTACACTTGACAAATGTAAATATTATGATAAAATTATAATAGGAGGGTAAAAGAATGGAAACTAAATTATCTGATTTATTACGTGAACTTGGGATTTCTAAAGTAAAATTAGCTAAGTTTTTAGGGGTTTCTAGACAGATGATATATAATTATTTAGAGCTAGATGATATAAATAAATGGCCAAAAGATAAAAAAGTCTTGTTATTGAACTTATTTGGTGTTAAAAACCCTGAAGATCTTGATAACATAAAGGTTGATACTGATTATATTACAGAGGTAGAATTAAAATTAAATAGCTTATGCAGTACAAATAGTGAAGAGGATAGGGGAGTAACGAACGAAATTTTTAGTGGCGTAAGTCCTAAAAATCAAGAATTATTCATAGGAGTTATGGATTTAATTAAAGAATATTTAGAAGATAATGGTAAGGAGGGAATTAATGTAGTTAATTACTTTTATCATTATTTACAGGCTATTAATAATACAAAGGAGTTAAAGTATATTTTAGCGTATGTAGCAAAAGAAACTGGATTTGAAAAACCTATGGAATTCGTATTTGAGGAAGATGAACAATTTATATTTGAAAGTGTTATGTTCTCTGCTATGGTACTTTATAGAAGTGGTAAAGCGTCAAAAAGTAAATTAGCTGAATCTCATAGAAGATTTGTTAATCAAATTGAACAAAAAATGGAAGATAAATTAAGTAGAACTATGGAACTTAATAATGTTAAAGTTCAAGCTTTAAAAGAACTTGGATATACAGAAATAAATGAAAATAATGCTTCAGAAGTATTTGAAAAAATAGCTGAAATTCAATCTAGAAAAACTGCATTTAGAAAAATAGATGAAGAGTAATTTCGTCTATTTTTTAGTACACTTCCCCTACTGTTATTTTTTTCTAATAAAAGGGGAGTTTATTATCTAGTTTAAAATAGGAAATAAGATGAAGAGTTAATCATAAAATGTATTCTCGATTGCTTAAAATGAATCTAGTATAGTATATAGATATTAGATAGTAAATTAGATAATTTGTAATGATAATTCGATTTTTCAAATTAGAAAAGATTACATCTTAGTATCTAGCAAACTTAGTGGCGCATCATTCATATTAGATGTATGACTAATAAATGTTATCATTTTATGTGATTAATTATATATAAATTTAAAATAACAAAATATCCGATAATATATATTATGTTAACTTCTTATTATGGATTGAAACTTTATACATTATTGTATATAAAAAAACATTTTGTTAATAATATTAATGGGTGATTTAAATGAAAAGAAGTAAACAAGAATCTATGAATTCAAAAAGTAATAGTATGAATAAGACTAATACTACATCATCTAGTTCAAAATCTAATAATGCTAGATCAAATTCAAGCATAGATTGTAAATAACCCACAATAAAAGAGATTGTTAAATATCTCTTTTTTGTTTATATTCTTTTAAAGCATTAGAAATTTGATCTGGACAAGAAGTAGATTTATATCCACATTTAATACCATCTAACTTGCTAATTATATAATCAATATTTTGATTTTGGCAAAGGGACCTTACTCCTAAACTATTTCCTGGACAACCCCCTATTACTTTTATATCAATAATTGTCTCGCCATCTATCTCAAATATCATTTTGGATGAACAGACTCCTTTAGGTATATATTCATAAGTTTTCATAACTACCTCCCACTCCCCTATTCTATCATGTATTAGTTAAATAGTAAATGATTTAAAATCATTATAAATGATCCAATAATGAAATAAATAATTGTATTTTTCTTGTTATAGTTAACAGATTCTTTATATAATTCGTTAATTGATATATTTATCATCATTCCTGCTATTATTGAATATATTACACCTAAAATAGTATTATCAATAAATTTGGCCAAAAATAAATATGATATTAATGCCCCAATAGGCTCAGATATTCCTGATATTAATGTATATAGAAATGCTTTTGATTTACTTTTTGTAGAACAAAATATTGGAATACTTATGGATATTCCTTCAGGTATGTTGTGAAGTGCTATTGCCATTGTAAGTATTAATCCTAATTTTGTGTTTTGAGTAGTAGTTATATATGTTGCAATACCTTCAGGTATATTATGCATCATTATTACTAGCATTGCAATTAACCCTAATTTGTACAATTTTGTGCTATTTTTAGCACTTTTATCCACTTTTTGATCAATTATACTAGATAGTAATATTCCTATTAAAAAACCTATTATAATTAAAAATAAGGTATATATTTTTGAATAATTATCAATTATTAACAAAAAAGAGTTAGGTATTAGATCAATTATTGATATTGTGAGCATTACTCCACTAGCAAATCCTAACGATTTACTAATAATATTATTTCTATCTTTTTTTATGAATATAAAAAGAAACCCTATTAATGTGGAAATTCCTGCAATACTTGATAAAATAAAAGCATACATATTATTTGACATAGAGTATCACCAATAAAGTGTATGATAAAAATATTCAAATATTTAATATTATTGATTTTTAATTTAAATTAATATATAATAAAAAACATTATTTTTCTGGAGGTTTATTATGTATGAAATAAAATTAGAAATTGCATTAAATGAAAATAAAAAATGTATAACTATACAAGATATCGTTGAAAATATATCATTAAAAAATCAAAAATATTTTTGTCCACATTGTAATAATGAAGTAATAGCAAGAATCGGAAAACACAATGTTCCCCATTTTTCACACAAAGGTTTATCTTGTGACAATATTAAAGCAAAGGAAAGTGGCCTACATTTGTTATGTAAAGAAATACTATCAACTGAAAAATGTATATTTTTACCCCAAATCACTATTTATGATAAAAATGCATTTATAGGTAATGAATTATATGAAAAGTGGTCATCAAAAATTGATAATAAATTCCAAAAAAACTTTATATATGCATCTGGTAGAAAAATAAGTTTTAATTCAATTAAAATTGAAAACAAAATAAATGATATAATTCCAGATATTATTATTGAGGGAAAAAAAAGACTATTTGTTGAAATAGCAGTTACCCATTTTATTGATGAATTGAAAAAAGAAAAAATATTACAAAATAATTATACCGTATTAGAAATAGATATGAGCGATTTTATTAATAAAAATATGGATAGAGAAGAAATAAAAAATGAATTAATCAACTCTATCAATAATAAAAAGTGGATTAATTTTTCATATGGAGATGATTACATAGATAAACTAAATCAAGTAAAAAATGAAAATTTAAAAATAATACAGGTCGAAGAAAATAAAAATGAATTAGTAATAAAAAAATTTAGTGAATTGGAAAGTGGAAACTTATATAAATATCACAGTGATGATAAGGTGGAACAGTATTTAAATACAATAAATTTTTTAGAGTATAATAAATTACCATCATATCTAAATGTTGAAATATTTGGTGAAAATGTTTTTAAATGTGATAGAAGAATTTGGCAAACTGATATTTTTTATAAATTTATTTATCGTAGAAAAAATAATTCGACGATTAATTTATCAAGAATTTTAAGTTATATATTTTACCACCAAAAAATATATGAAATAGATTATATATTTGCAAAAAAGCAAAAAATAAATATTAATGGGAAAAATAAGGAATATAATTTATTAGTAGATGCTGTAAAGAAATTTCTTATAAATTTAAAGAAGAATGGTTTTATTCAGGGCTATAGTGATGATATTAGATTTTATAGTGAATATACAATTTTGAACAAAACAATTGTTTAATTACAAAAATAAATAGTTATATTAGCTATTTATTTTTATAATATAGGTCATTAATGTTTAAATTCCACACAACCATTTATCATATAATCAATTATCCTTTGATCAGTATCGGCATCAAAATGAAGCCCATCGGGCAAATTAAATATTAAATTGCTATATGAATCACAATATTTAACATTATCAAAATTTTCACTATTTAATTTATCTATAAAATAAATATTAAACTGTTCTATTTTATTATTTGTTCTTTTATTATATGGAAATTTTGTATATATCCTACTTTCATCTATAGGATTTACTGATAAAATATAAAAATTAATATCTTTATAATTATTAATAAGATTTCTATAAATTTTGAAATATTCTTCTGCTCTTTTAGTTATATCTATACCATCGTTTATATCATTTATATCATTAACACCCAAATTGAATATAACATGATATTGTACATTATCAAGTCTATTATTTATAATATTGTATAAAGTAGGCAATCCAGTATCAATTAACCAATTAATTCTAGCACCACTTTTAGCATCAATAAATAGACTACTTGGTATATTTAAATTATTTCTATTATTTTCAATAAATTCCATTCTAGAATCCCCTACTACCACTATGTAATTTAAAGGTTTTAAATTTATATTAGTGAGATCAAATTTATATTTAATTACATTATTTTTTTGATTGCTAATACAAATTAAAATAAAAAGTATAATAAATACAAATAATATAAATATGAAAGATATCTTTTTATTAATATAGTACTTCATAAACATCACTATATTATTTTAACACTTATAAAATAATAAGACAATAAAATTTAATATAATTATATTATTAATTTACAAAAAATAGCTATAAGATGTGACAAATATTTCACAATATTTATAACTATTTTTTAAATTTTCTTAACATATCTTTTTCATCTTTATTTATTCTATTAGACTCAATTATTTTTTGCATTGCTTTATTATATGTCCAATTATCAAGTTTGTTATTTTTTAAATATTCAATAGTTTTGTCTTTATACTTTATATAACATATAGAAATAAGCCAAGCAATACTCATTTTAACATAATATTCATCTTTATAATTTTCACATAAGCCAAATATTTTATCTATATATTCATCATTTATGTAGTAATTAAGTAGTAATACATAACCAAATCTATTTATCCAACTATTTTTACTTTTTAAATATTTTTTTATTTCTTTAAAGCCGTTATCTTTATTTTTATTAAATATTTTTAAATTTGAAACAGTTAAATCACAAATAGCCCAATTATCTATATAAGGTATAAATTCATCTATAAGAGGCTTTAAATCGTTAAATTCGAGCTTCAGATATCCAAGAATTAAACCATGTATTAACTTTTCTTCATATAAATTATGTTTATTTAATTTTATGAAACCTTTATAATTTGAGTTTGCTATAGTTTTAGCTATTTTTTTTAATTCTGGAGTTCTAATACCTATTAAATTATCACTTAAAATTAATTTTTCTTGAAAATCTTTATATTTTATATCTTTTAAACTATATAGATAATCTATAAATTCATTGTAATTATTTATATTAATCATACTAACTTATCTAAGAAACTTTTACCAACATTAGGCATTTTAACTTTAAAATTATCCGCAATTGTTGCGCCAATATCGCTAAAACATTCAAGTTCATCAAGTTTTTTAGGTTGTTTTAAAGATTTAGAATATATAAGTACTGGTATATTTTCCCTCGTATGATCTGTTCCCCTATATGAAGGATCATTACCGTGATCTGCGGTTATTATTAATAAATCATCCTCATTTAAGTAATTTTTTATTTCTGGTAAATAGTTATCGAATTCTTTTATTGCCTCAGCATATCCTTTAATATTTCTCCTATGTCCGTATTTTGAGTCAAAATCGTTTAAATTAGCAAAACATAAGCCTGTAAATTTTTTCTTTTCTATTTCCATTATTTTATTTATACCATCTAAATTATCTTTAGTTTTAGTACTTTCAGTTATGCCACAATTATTGAATATATCGCTTATTTTTCCAATAGATATTACGTCAAAATTATTATTTTTTAAGTTATCAAGGACTGTATCACTTACAGGATCTAATGCATAATCATGTCTATTTGAAGTTCTTGTAAAGTTACCTGGTGTGCCGATATAAGGTCTTGCAATAATTCTTCCGACTTTCCACTCATCTTTTAGAGTAAGTTTACGTGCAATTGAACAACACTTATATAGTTCATCTAATGGAATTATATCTTCATGAGCTGCTATTTGTAATACTGAATCAGCTGAAGTATAAACGATTAAACTTCCTGTTTCCATTTGCTCTTTACCTAATCTTTCAATTATCTCTGTTCCACTAGCATTACAGTTACCTATAATTTTTCTGCCTGTTCTATTCTCTAATTCATCTATTAATTCTTTTGGAAAACCGGTTTCAGTGAAAGTTTTGAATGGTATTAAGGTTCTAATACCCATAATCTCTAAATGTCCTGTTAATGTATCCTTACCATTTGCTTTTGGATGGGCTTTTGTATAGTAAGAATCTGTATTTAATTCGTTTTTATAATTAACTAAATTTAAAAATCCCATTTTTTCTAAATTTGGATAGTCTATAGGATTATATTCAAGAATATGCCCAAGCGTGTTTGCGCCCAAATCATTAAATTTTATTGCATCACTAGCTTCTCCTACTCCTAGTGAATCTAAAACTATTAAAAATATTCTATTAAATTTCATATCATAACCTCCATTATTATTTTATCACATTTTATATTCATATACATATTTTTTAAATATTATTTAATGTAAAGTTTGTGTTAATTACCATGCGGATGATAAGTTTCATAATTACCTTTTAATTCCTCATTTGTTATATGAGTATATATTTGTGTTGTAGATATATCAGAGTGTCCAAGAAGTTCCTGTATTGTTCTTAAATCTGCTCCATATTT
Source organism: uncultured Bacilli bacterium (assembly GCA_910584085.1). Lineage (GTDB taxonomy): Bacteria > Bacillota_I > Bacilli_A > RF39 > UBA660 > UMGS1613. The sequence goes on from CAJTZY010000007.1 coordinate 21,591, forward strand.
TAGTAAATGGCTTGCAAATGAATGCCTAAGTGTATGTGGAGATAGTTCTTTTTTTATATCTTTAGACTCAGCTATTTTTTTTATTATTTTAAAGAAACCCTGCCTTGTCATCTGATTACCATGGTTATTTAAAAATAGATAGTCTGAATTTTTCTTTTTTAACATCGAACTACGATATTCATAGATATATTTTTCTAAATATTCTTTAGCATAATCTCCTATGGGAATGATTCTTTCTTTACTGCCCTTACCAAATATTCTTACTATATCCTGACTTAGATCTATATCTTGGAGTTTTAAATTAACAAGTTCTGATACACGAAGACCTGATGAATACATAAGTTCAAGCATTGCTTTATTTCTATAGCTAAAGTTATCATTTAATTCTATATCCAAAAGATTTAAAACTTCTTCTTCTGATAAAATATTTGGTAACCCTTTTTTTAATTTGGGCATTGGTATAGCCTCCATAGGATTATATTTTATTATTTTTTCTATAGTTAAAAATTTATAAAAGCTTTTTAAGCAAGATATATTTCTAGAGATTGATTTTTCATTTAAACCATTTTGGTTTATCCATTTTATATATTCTTTTAAATCATTAGTATTAATATTATTAATTTTTTTATTCTTGTTGTATTCTAAGAATTTATATAAATCTATTTTATAAGAATTTATTGTATTGTTACTATACCCCTTATCAATTAATAAGTATCTTAAAAAATCATTTACTAATTCTTCCATATCATTCACCATAAATATTATACCACTTTTTTTATATTCATGGTAAAATAATGTTGGTGATGTTATGGAACCTTTAGCAATTAAAATGAGACCTAAATCATTAAGTGATGTAGTTGGGCAAACTCATTTAATAGGTGAAAATAAAGTACTTAGTAATTTAGTTAAAAATAAAAAATTGTTTTCTATGATTTTGTATGGCAAACCTGGTATTGGAAAAACAACAATAGCAGTATCTATCGCTCTTGAACTTGGTTTAAAATATAGAATGCTTAATGCAACTATAAATAACAAGCATGATTTTGATACTGTAATAGAGGAAGCAAAAATGTATGGTGAACTCGTAGTTATCATGGATGAAATACATAGATTAAATAAAGATAAGCAAGACTTACTTTTACCATATCTTGAAAGTGGCCTTATTATTTTAATTGGTATGACAACCTCTAATCCATATCACTCAATTAATCCAGCTATACGTTCTAGATGTCAAATTTTTGAACTTAAAGAACTAGATAATGAGGATATAGGGACTGCTATTAAAAAAGCAATTGATACTGAACTTAAAGATATTAAAATTGATGAGGAATCTATTAATTATATATCGAATATTTCAGGTGGAGATTTAAGATATGCATATAATATTCTTGAAATGGCTTACTACTCTACTGATAAGAATGTAACTTTAGACTCACTAAAAAATATAAGTAATAAGCCTAATTTTTTTCATGATAAAAATGGTGATGGATATTATGATGTTATTAGTGCTTTTCAAAAAAGTATTAGAGGATCTGATGTTGATGCCGCATTACACTATCTTGCAAGACTAATTGAGGCTGAGGATTTAGATATAATTTTTAGAAGAATGAGTGTTATTGCATATGAAGATATTGGACTTGCAAATCCTAGTATGGGACCAAAAGTTGATGCCTGTATTAATGCCTGTGAAAGACTCGGATTACCCGAAGCTAGAATCCCACTTTCAGTAACTGTTATAGAGCTTGCCTTATCACCTAAGTCTAATAGTGCTTATTTAGCACTCGATGAAGCAATGAATGATATAAGAAAAGGAAACACAGGTAATGTTCCGAATAACATTAAAACAACAGCTCCTGATTATAAATATGCCCATGATTATCCAAATCATGTTGTTAAGCAACAATACCTGCCAGATAATTTAAAAGGTAAAAGATATTATAAACCTCAAAACAATAAAAATGAGTTAAAATTAAAGGAAATTAATGATAGATTAAAAAAAATTATTGATTAAGTTGACTTATAATTAATTTTGTGGTAGCATATTTAACCAAGTTAAGGGGGTACATATGCATAAGAAATATAAACTTTTAAAAGCAGGATTATTTGGTATAATAGTAAGTACTAGCTTTTCTGCCTGCTCACCTACTATGGAATGTAATATTGAAAGCGAACACGTTCATATTTATATAAACAATAATGGGCTTACAAAACCTGTTGATAGTGAAAAGGAAAAAGTTTACAACTTTAGTCTGGGAGATTTTTATTGGACAGAAAATACTATTCCATTAGATAGTACAATATCAACTATGATTCAACTAGATTTATATGATATAAGAGAAAATAAGGAATATTTTTATGACATGATAAATATATATAGTAATAAAAGACAATCATATACAGACTGTTGCGTGTATGGTGAACATTATGTTTCTGTAAATAATGATCCTAAGAAAAGCAACGATTACAAATGGAAAAAGAATAATGAATTAATAACAGATTATTATATTGAAACTAAATGGATAGATATAGGGTTAGATGAATATACTACTGATAAGGTTAGAGATGTTACATATACATATTTACTTTATAAAATAGATGAAGAGGGCAACTTTACACAAAAATATTTTTCTTCACTTGAGGATATAGAAGAAGGATATAATTATTTTAATCCATCTACTTTAGTAAAAGAAACTATAGGTGAAGAATACTACTTATCTGTTAAAACTAAAAAAAAGTTAGACTAACTAACTTTTTTTGTACTTATTTCGTCAAAATTTAAATATAAATTATATTGATCTTCACTTAATAGATTAAAATTATGGCCATTTATATTTATAGAATTTATCCAATTATTTTTATCGAGAAGAAACATCATATCTTGTATATTACTACTATTTAAATTGGAAGTATCAAATAATAAAACTTTTCTTTTTAAAGATTTTAGTAAAAATAAATATATTCTATTTAGTAGTTCTTGAATAACATATTCACGTTCTTTACTATATTCATTATATTCATTAAATAAACATTCATTGTCAAATAAATCATCTAAATCTACAATAAGTTCTTTAGAATGGTAATCATTTGAATATTTTTCTATTTCTTTTATAAGTTTAAATGGATTTGCCGTAAAATACAATTCTTCCATTTTGTCTTTTCCAACTATAACTTCTAAAGTTCTTACTACTAAAACTTCTAATTTATACATATCACAAGCTTTATCTTTAAAATATCTTTTAGCTAAAAATTGAGTATAACCTTCATTAATTCCTCTACCAAATCTTATTTTACCACTTTTTACTTCAAATCCAGATATTAATACAGAATTCCTAATTGTAGAGGAAGCTAAATGTAATAATTCATGAAATGAGGAACTAAAATTTTCAATATAATATGAAATCTTATTTTGTTTAAGACTGAAAAGACCAGATACACTTTCGCCTTCTTCTAATGTATTATTGGAAATAAATTTTGAATTTTGAAATGGAACATTGATGTCAAAATTAGTAACTGAAAAGTTTTGCATAAATAAATTAGTGGAAAATTTTTTACAATTTTGACTTAAAGTAATTAAAAAGCATTTTACTATTTTTTTAAACTGTAAAATATCGAATGAAGACTCAGAATTTATTCTTGTTTTTGAAAAACTTATAATAGCACTCTCAAAGTTATTATTTTTTATTAAAATTATCTTATTATTATTAATTAATGTTTTAATATTCAATTTTAAATTTTTAATCTTTTTTATTACTTCATTAAAATTAGTTTTTTCCATAATTACCTCCTATAAACTTAATATAAATAATTCGAGTGCAAGCTCTCTATCCTTTTCACCAGTTTTAATACCAATATCAAGATCTGCTAAATCTTTTAAATATTTAAGTAATATTTTAGGATTATATTTATATCCTGAAAGTATTGCTAAATGTATTGGATATTTATGTACTTTTAATATTTCAGAAATACTATCTTCAGTATATCCTTTTTTTGCAAGTACACTTGCTTGATACATAAGACGAAATTTACTTGCCAAAAGTGCGACTATTTTTATAGGTTCTTCATTTAATTTTAATAACTCTTTATAAGTTGTAATAGCACTTTTTTTATTTTTATTAATTATATCATCTACAAATTTAAATATATCAATATTAATATTTTCTATTGTTAAATCTTCTATATCTTTAGAAGTAATAGTTTTATCATCTATTTTATATATCTTTAACTTTTCTATTTCTTGATATATTATTTCTAGATCATTCCCTACTCTATTTATTAATTCATTTATAGAACTATCACTTATTTTATAGTCATCAAACATAGTTCTGACATTATTTGATATATTTTTAAGTGCATTAAATTCTTTAATAGTGCCTTTTTCTTTTATAAGTTTAACTATTTTTTTTACACTATCTATTTTCTCAACTTTGTCTATAAATATTATAATTACATCTTTATTAGTATTTTTTAAGTATTCTTCTAGTAATTCTATATCATCAATTTTTTTATTTTGAACCCTATTAAAAATAGTGGCATTATCTACTATTATGAGTTTATTAGAAGAAAATAGTGATACAGTATTTACATCTTCTAATATTTCTTTTATGGTATTAAATTCTAAATCGTACTTAGAAGTATTGAGTTCGTCTATACCTGTTTTATTTATTATACTTTTAATTTCATTATCTATTAAAAATTTTTCTGTTCCATATAATAAATAATTCATAAGTATCACTTCCTTATTTTAATTCTTCAAGTTTAACACTAACAAGTTTACTAACACCAGATTCTTGCATAGTAATTCCATAAAGAACATCTGCATATTCCATTGTTTTTTTCTTATGTGTTATAACTATAAATTGTGTTTTATCTTTTAACTTTGTTATATATTCACCAAACGCTTCAACATTAACCTCATCAAGGGCTGCTTCTACTTCGTCCAAAATACAAAATGGAACTGGACGCGATTTAAGTATTGCAAAAAGTAAACTAATTGCTGTAAATGTTTTTTCTCCACCAGAAAGTAAATTAATACTTTTTAATGTTTTTCCAGGTGGACATGCACTAATTTCAATCCCCGTTTCAAGGATATTGCTATCATCTGTAAGTTTTAACTCAGCGTTTCCTCCCTTGAATAATTCTTTAAAGGTAATACTGAAATTTTCCTGAATTATTTTAAATGTTTTTAAAAACTCTTGTTTCATTATATTATCCATTTCTTCTATTATTTCAAGCAAGGTTGTCTCTGCTTTAGATAAGTCTTCTTGTTCATGTATTAAAAATTCATATCTCGAACTAACTCTTTCATATTCTTCTGGTGCAGCAATATTAACTGGACCCAATTCTTTAATTTTTCTTTTAAGTAAGTTCACTTTTCCTCTAGCAATATTATCTTCAATATCTAATTTATATAGACCTACTGCTTTTTCATAGGTCATAGAATATGTTTCATTTAGTATATTAAGTAAATTATCTAATTTAACATCTGCTCTATTTACTTCAATTTCAAGTTCATGTAATAAATTATTTTTTTCATTAAATAGTGAGTTGTCTTTTTTAATAGCATATTCAAATTCTTCAAGTTCACTAGATAATTTTATTTTAGATTTATTTAATATTTCAATCTCAGATTCAATTTTAGACTTTTTGTCCATTGTGTTATAAAGTTCTTTTAAAATTGATTCCTCCTCTTTATCGATTGTATTGTTTAAAGCATTATTGTTATTATTTATTTCCATAGATATTTCTTCTATTTTTTTATTTATAACAACTATCCTATTTTTAGCAGAACTAATATACTCTTCTATAGTTATTTTTTGTTTATTTAATAAATATAGTTTGTCTTCCACCGATTTTAAATCATAATCTAATTTATTTATATCATTTTCAATATCTTTTTGTTCTTGTTCCAATTTATTTTTGCATTTTAAGTTATTTTCAAGTTCATATTTATCTGTAATAACATTTCTAATTTTGATATTTCCACCAGTAAGTGAACCACCTACATGTAAAATTTCTCCATCAAGTGTAACAATTCTATATTTGTAATTAATAATTTTACTAATTCTATTAGCATTATCAATATTATCTACAACTATTACATTCCCCAATTGATTTTTTATTATTCCAGCATATTTTAAATCATATTTAACAATATTACTTGCAATATTTATAAAACCAAATTCTTTTTTTATTATATTAAGAGTATATTCATCTATATTTTTTTCCTTTATAACATTTAATGGAAAGAACGTAACTCTACCCATATTATTGCTTTTTAAATAATTTATAGCTTCTTTAGCACTTATTTCATTATCTACTACTATATTTGATGAACTCGCACCAAGAGCTACTGAAATAGCGGTAGAATAGGCCTCCTCTACTTCAATCAAAGAACCAATAGCATTATGTATTCCCCTAAGTTTAGGGTTTTCAAGTACATTTTTAACAGCAACTGGTAAACTAGAATTATTGTCTATACCTTCTCTTAAAGAATCAATTTTAGTGCCTATTATACTTAAGTTTCTAATGACACTATTTAATTTAGTTAATAAACCATCTTTACTTTGCTTAATATTATGAATATTATCTTCATATTTTTTGATTTCTATATTTATATTTTCAAGTTCATTATTTTTAATAGTTATATCATTATTCTGTAAGTTAATACTATTTTTTAAGTTAAGTTCCTCTTCTTTTAAATTTATTTGATTTTGATATATTTTAGCATCTTCAACTTCATATTTCTTTCTTTCTAATATAATTTGTTTTTTAGCATTAATTTTTTCAACCATAGTAGTTAAATTTAATAATTCTTTTTGACTATTTTTTAATTCTTCATCTATATTATTAATTTTAACTTTATAAGAAATTGTTCTAGCTTCATTAGAACTATTATTTGTGTTTAAACTAATTATTTCTTTATTAAGTTCTTCTATTTTATTTTTATTTTCTTGATATTTATAATTTATATTAGTTATATCATTAGTTATTAAAGATATTTCAAGTTCTTTTAAATCTTCATTTAAATTAATATACTCTAAGGCTTTAATTTTTTGATCTCTTAAGGGCTCCACTTGTGTTTCAAGTTCTCTTATAATATCATTTACTCTATTCATGTTGTCATGTGTTCTTTCAAGTTTTCTTAGAGCCTCTTCCTTCCTTTTTTTATACTTTAGCACCCCTGCTGCTTCTTCAAAAATTACTCTTCTATTTTCTGGTTTACTAGATAATATATCATCAATTTTTCCTTGGGATATTATATTAAAACTTTCTTTTGCAATACCACTATCTATAAGTAAATCACTTATATCTTTTAATCTACACTTTTCACCATTTAAAAAGAATTCATTAGTTCCATCTTTATATAATCTTCTTTTTATTGATACTTCATCAAATGAAATATTTAAATAATTATCAGAATTATTAAATATTAGTGTAACTGATGCATTATTCATGGGATGTCTACTTTTACTACCAGCAAATATTACATCAGTCATATTTGAATCTCCCCTAAGAGATTTAACTGATTGTTCTCCTAGCACCCATCTTACTGCATCAACAACATTACTTTTTCCACTACCATTTGGACCAACTATTCCTGCTATATTATTATCTAAATCTATTATAGTATTATCTGCAAATGATTTAAATCCGGAAGCTATTATCTTTTTTAAGTACATCTTATCACCTTACTATTTCATTATATCAGTAAAAACTATTAGAATGCAAGAAAAAAGGAGCAAAAGCTCTATAATTTCTTTATTTTTTTTCTTTCTAAATCGCTTTTAACTATACTATTATTTTTATTTTGTAAATAATCTGTTATTTCATTTTCATTAAATATATGGAGTGCTTCCGCCTCAGTACAGGCATAAGAAAAATCATCGAGTATATTATATAAAGAAAGTACACAAGTTATAACATCACGTCTAAGTTCACTATTATATTCGTCGTGATATATTAAGATTTTACCACTATTATATGCAGCCTTTACTTTACTAATTGGTTCTATAAACCTTCCAATAAAGGCTTCTTTCTCAAGTTCTTTATTTATTAAAATTACGTCACTATATTTAACATTCCTTTTATCAAAATTTTGAACCTGTACATATAAATTATTACTTATATTGTATATTTCAGGTAATCCTATTTTTTTTGGAGTATTTATATCAATTGACATGCTCTTCTTCCTCCAAAACCTCTTTATATATACCAATAAGTTTCTTTCCTATTTTTTTTATATCTCTGTCAAGGGCAACTTTATATCCTTCTCTTGTCAGATTAGGGAGTTTTCCTTCCAATATATTTTTAATTTTTTCTTCAAATTCATCTAAATTTTTTGCCTTATATACATTTTTTCCATCAATAAGCCATTCAGAAAATACAGGTATATCTCTTATTAAAGAAGGAATACGGGCAGCGCATGCCTCTATTATTGGAATTCCTTCTGTTTCCTCTAACGTTGGAAACAAGTATAAATCCGCACCACTATACGCACCCCTTAATATTTGTGGTTCAACATAACCAGCAAATATTAAATTATCTAGTTCAGTATTTACTGCTTCTCTAATTTTAGCAGGACTAGCCGCAAGTGGAGAATAACCAAACCAAATAAATTTATACTGTGGTAATCTTTTTGCGAGTTCTACAAAGTCAAGGATACCTTTTCTTTCAATATATAATCCAACACCTATAATAACCTTATCATCCTTTTTATATTTATAGGTCTCTCTAAATTCTTTACCTAATTTTTCATCTTTTTCAAAAAAAGACACATCTATACCATTACTTATATCAGTAATAGGATTTTCTATTCCATAACCTTCTAAAAGATGTTTTGAATAAGGGGTTGGAGTAAGAATTCTATCACCTAGAGTATAACACTTAATTAACCATTCTTTAAATACTGGTGCAATTTGATTTGATAGAATAAATGAATTTCTAAAATCCTCTTCTGTTGAATGCGCATGATATATAACCTTCTTACCCTCTTTTTTTGCTTTCTTAGCCAAAAGATAAGATTTTGGTCCATAATAATTTATATGTACTATATCATAATCATCCTTTGGATCTGTTGTATACTCTATGTTATTTTCTTTAAGAGCTTGCATTTGATGTTTTATAGCTTTTCCTAAACCTGACTTGCTTAGCATTTTCTCATTTTCTGTATATAATAAGACTTTCATTGTATCACCATTTTAAGTATATCACAAAAAAGATTAATAAACAACTCTAACTAAAATAACATCTTCACCAATTTTTTCAATTTGTTCCCATTTTATAACCATCTCTTTATTACCTGTAAAATAGGAAATTATAAATTTATGTTTTTCTACAATAAGTCCAGTAGTAACACCTTTTTCATTAACACTTAAATCTATTATATTGCCAATATTTTTTCCATCTATTAAATTTATAACAGATTTGTTTTGTAAATCTGAAAGTCTCATACTATCACCAATATATTATATGAAAAAAGTAGACTTTTGCCTACTAACTTATTTTATTTTTTATATTATTTAATGCACTCTTTTCAAGTCTTGAAATTTGTGCCTGTGATATACCTATTTCATCTGCAAGTTCCATTTGTGTTTTGCCTATTATATATCTTTCAACTATAATATATCTTTCTTTATCTTTTAATGAACTTATTGCTTCATTTAAGGCTACTTTTTCTTCTACATCTTTCATTTTACTATTTTTATCTTCAATCTGATCTGCTAAATAGATAGTATCCCCACCATCACTATAAATTGGTTCAAATATGCTGATAGTATCTTTCATACTATCTAATGCATTACTTACCTCATATTCAGTTATTCCAAGTCTTTTAGCTATTTCTTTTGTACTTGGCTCTCTATTTAATTCATGTATTAATTCTTCTTTAGCAATCAGCGATTTGTATGCAATGTCTTTAATGCTACGAGCTATTCTAATACTGTTATTATCTCTTAAGTACCTTTTTACTTCGCCAAGTATCATAGGTACTGCATATGTAGAAAATTTTACATCAAATTTTAAATCAAAATTATCTATGGCCTTTATAAGACCAATGCATCCAACTTGAAATAAATCATCCATATTGTCACATCTGTTATTATATTTTTTTAGTATACTAAGAACAAGTTTTAGATTACCATTTACAAGTTCCTCTTTAGCAAACATATCCCCTTCCTTATATTTTTTAAATAATTCAGTCATACTATCATTACTTAAAACTTTTAAATTCGCAGTATTCACGCCACAGATTTCAACCTTATGACGTGCCATAAAATTCTCCTTTCTACCTTGTTATGAGTAATGAATTTAAAAAATATACAAAAAAGAACGTATTTTAACGTTCGACTATTTTATTTTACATTTTTCTTTATCCAAAGATGGTTTCTCATTAATATATCCAATAATAGTTTTAAATGATTCATCATTTAATATAGCAGTATTCTTACTTGCAATATCAGTATATATGCTAGAAATCTCATCCTGAATATTGAATTTAACTTCACAAACTATATCTATATTTATGAAAGAAAATATAAGTTTTAATAATTCTTTTCTCTCCTCTAAATTTAAATTCTTTTCTTTTTCAGTAAATTCTTTTGTATAGGCGCTACTATATAAAATTGAGTATTGTCTATCAATTAACATATTATAAGAACATTCTAAATTGAAAAACTTACATAAATCTAAATATATTTGTGATAGGTCAAAAACATCCATTATTGATTTTATAATTAAATATATTTTTGAATGTTCAAGATATGTAGTTAATTTAAATGTATAATTTGTTAGATTATTATTCTTATTATAGGATGTTACTAATTTATCTAAATTATCTTTATATTCAGGATTTTTACTAACAAGTTCTGTAAATTCGGAATAATCCATAATCTTTTCTTCAATTTTATCTATTCCAAACATATGAAATAAATGGCTGTCTTCTTGTTTATGTGAATACTCCTCAATATATTTATGTTTAATTCCTAATTCTTCATCCAGATATTTAAAAAAGGCATTATCAAAATTAAGAGAAACCCTTTTAAAAACAATCTTATCTTCCTCAATGTAAGGAAATATTTTTCTTTCTGATAAATCTCTAAGAATTGTATTCCTTCTTTGAACTAATTTTTTTGAATCTATTTTATCCGTTTGTTTATCGCTTATATTTCTGTAACCCATAGTACCCAATCTATATTTCGTATAACTTTCATTACTAATTCTCTTTGCTATCTTTTTTATCCTTTCAAATTCTTCATTTGTCATTATTAATCCCCCATTTCAAACAACTTGGTTATTATATATCAAAATCATTTGTTTGTCTATCATTTTTATAGTAAAAAATTATCAATTAAAATAATCCACTAATATTTCCATTATTATCTATTTTCATATTAAGATAGGCAGATGTTTTGGATAGACCTGGAAGAGTCATAATATTACCCATTAAAACTACTATAAATCCAGCACCACTGCATGCTTTTATGTCAGTTACTTTCATATCAAAATTATTTGGGGCTCCCAATTTTTTTGGATCATCACTAAAAGACACCTGAGTTTTAGCTATACATATAGGTAAATTACCTAAATTATTATTTTCTAACAATTCTATTTTCTCTTTTATTTCTTCATTTATAATAACATTACCTCTATATATTTCTTTAACAATTATATTAATTTTATTTATTATAGTGTCACTCAAATTATATAATGGCTTATAATCAGATTTATTATTACATATATTTATTATTTTATTTGCAAGATTTATACTACCATTACTACCATATTTATATGATTCACATACTTCAATATCATATCCCCTATTTGTAACAACTTCTTTTACATAATTTATTTCATCAATAGTATCGCTTTCAAATTTATTTAAACATATTATAATATGTTTTGTATATTTACTTACATTTTCTATATGTCTTTCTAAATTAACTATGCCTTTTTTTAAAGCGTCTATATTTTCTTTATTGATATTTTCTTTGTCTATACCACCATTATACTTTAAACTTCTTATAGTAGCATTTATAACTACACAATTGGGTTTTAAATTTCCTATTTGACACTTTATATCTAAAAATTTTTCTGCACCTAAATCTGCACCAAATCCAGCTTCAGTTACAACATAATCGCATAACTTAAGTCCTAGTTTAGTAGCAATTATTGAATTACAACCATGGGCAATGTTTGCAAATGGTCCACCATGTATAATTGCAGGATTATTTTCAAGCGTTTGAACTAAATTAGGTTTAATTGCATCTTTTAAAAGAATAGCAATCGCATCTACACAGTTTAAATCACGAGCAAAAATCATTTTTTTATCCTTTGTATATCCGATTAATATATTTCCTATTCTTTTTTTTAAATCATTTATATCTTTTGATAAGCAAAGTATTGCCATTATCTCACTAGCAACAGTTATGTTATAGTGTTCTTCTCTAGAATTTTCACCCTCTAAAATTATATTACGTAAAGCACGATCATTTAAATCTATACATCTAGAAAATACTACTTTATCTATACCTAAAGTATTACCTTGAAAAATATGATTATCTATTATCGCACATAATAAATTGTTTGCTGATTCTATAGCATGTATATCGCCTGTAAAATGTAAGTTAATATCTTCCATAGGAACAACCTGTGAATACCCTCCACCTGTTGCACCACCCTTTATTCCAAATACAGGGCCTAGTGATGGTTCTCTTAAAGCAACAACGCTTTTCTTTCCAAGTTTTCTTAAAGCATCATTTATTCCAATACTTATAGTTGTTTTTCCTTCTCCAAAAGGTGTAGGATTTATTGACGTTACAAGTATTAGTTTACTATCCTTATCTTTTAATTTATCTATATCTAAATTAATTTTTGCTTTATATTTACCATAACATTCTAAGTATTCAGGTTCTATATTTAATTTATCAGCAATTTTTTCTATATTTAAAAGTTCACATTCTTTACTTATTTCAATATCACTTTTCATGATTACCTCCTATTTATGTCTATTTTCAAAATACACTAAGTAACATATAATATATTATTTTTAAGTATATTATTCCTCTTTATAATTATATAATAATATTAAATTTAAGTAAACTAAAAGAGGATTAAAATCCTCCCCTTTTTCTTAAAAATGATGGAATTATATCCTCTGAATCATTATCACTATCATCATCTTCATAATTTTTTCTATAGTTTACTTTATTACTAGTATCAATTGTTTTTTCACTTCTAGTTTGAACTGGGGTTTCTACTTTTTCTCCATCCTCAAATCCAGTAGCAATTACAGTAACAATTATTTCATCGTTTAAATTTTCATTGATAACAGCTCCAAATATAGTATTCATATCCGTTTTAGCACTATTTCTAATTACTTCTGCTGCTTCTTCTACTTCAAATAATGTCAAATTAGTACCACCCGTAACATTTATAATTGCATCAGTTGCTCCATCGATGCTTGTTTCAAGAAGTGGGCTTGATATTGCTTGACGAGCTGCTTCAGTTGCTCTATTTTCTCCAACTCCAATACCAATTCCTATTAAAGCTTTACCACGTTTTTCCATAACAGTTTTAACATCTGCAAAGTCTAAGTTAATTAGTCCTGCTACAGCAATTAAATCTGATATTGATTGAACTCCACGTCTAAGTACATTATCAACTTCTTTAAAAGAATCTACTAGTGGTGTTGTTTTATCTATTATTTCTCTTAATTTATCATTTGGAATAACAATTAAAGTATCTACATTTTTCTTTAATTCTTCAAGTCCTATAATAGCTTGTTCCATTCTTTTTTTACCTTCAAATGAGAATGGTTTAGTAACAATACCTACAGTAAGTGCGCCAAGCTCTTGTGCGATACCTGCAATAACTGGAGCAGCACCTGTTCCAGTACCTCCACCCATTCCACAAGTAACAAATACCATATCGGCACCTGCTAGTGCTTCCTCTAATTCTTTTTTACTTTCAAGAGCAGCTTCTCTTCCTATTTCTGGTTTAGCACCTGCACCTCTACCACCTGTTAAATCTTCTCCTATTTGTATTTTAGTTGGAGATTTAGAACAGTTTAATACTTGTAAATCAGTATTAGCAACTATAAATTCAACACCTTTAACTCCTGATTCTATCATTCTATTTACGGCGTTGTTTCCTCCACCACCAACACCAATAACCTTAATTTTAGCAACTTGATCCATTTCTAACCCGAACATAATTTCCTCCTCTATTCGTTAAAGAAAAATCCAAATATTTTTCCTAACATTGAATCTGATGTGTTTGTTTTTTTAGAATTCATAGTAATAGCCTGATAAAATTCATTTTCATCAACCATACTATAATCTTTATTTTTTAACTTTAATTTACTTATAAAGTATACTATATTACCTATGCAAGACGAATATATATTATCTCTTATTCCAAGCATTTTTACATTACCTATATTTGCATTTTCTCCAAATATATCTTTAACTATATATTCAAAACCTACCATATTACTAGTACCACCTGTAATTATAATATAATCTATTTTCTTACTTGTCAATAGATTTATCTCTTTTTTAGCTTCCTCAAGCAATTCTTCTAATCTTGACATGACAATTTCAGATATTTCAAATTGATTTATTTTTATAATTTCATCTTTTGAATTTTTAACCTCAATTATATCATTAACACTTGCATTCTTTTTGTGAGCTAAAGCAAAATCTAATTTAAGCTTCCCCGCAGTACTATTATCAATTTTATACATATATGCAATATCACTATCTATATTTTTACCACCCATATTAATTATACTACTTTTTACTATAATACTTTTATTATATAAAGATATATCAGTTGTCTCACTACCTATATTTATAATTGCACCTATCTTATCTTCAAATTTTTTATTATTAAAGCAATATAAATCTCCAATATTATTTAAGGATATATCAACAACTTCTATTCCAAGATTTTCAAGTAAAGTAACTACTGAGTAAACATTCTTTTTAGGCGTTGTAACAAGTACTGCACGACATCCTAAATTAGATCCTTTCATTCCTTTAGGATTTTTTATAAATGCATTTTCATCTAGCGTATAATCAATTGGAAGTACAGTTACAAGTTCCCTAGATTCAAATGAATTTCTTTTTGCAGCTATATCAAGTACTTTAACTATATCATCACTTGTAACAGTTAAATTTTCATTATTTATTTTAATATTGGATTTGACAATTGTATATTCTGCATTAAATGAAGGAATAGAAGCAATTACTCTTTTAATTTTAATTCCAAGCATGGTTTCAATTTCCTTAAATGCATTTTTTACAGAAATAGATGCCTGTTCAACATCTGTAATTAATCCCTTTTTTATTCCCTTTGATTTAAAAGAAGATGTTGCAAGTAAGTTTAATTTATTTTGGTACAACTCACATACTACAATTTTTATACTGTTAGAACCAATATCAATGCTAGTATAAATATGCTTCATTATATCATCTCCTACAATCTAAGTATTATTATACTATAAAATAAAAAAAAAGTAAAAACTTTTTTATACCTTTTACTCTTTTTATATCAATTTATATTAAAAAAAGTTATTTTAACTCAAAATATTCTAATATTTTATTACAATTTTTTTCATATAATTCTATTATTTCCTTATCAGTATCTTTCAAAAAAACATATTGATAATTTATTATATCCCTTAGTTTCAAAGATGCATTTTCATAATTCTTTAAAATTTTTATATCTTTTGAAATTTTAATATGACCATAAGGGATACTTGAATAAATATATGTGTTTTTTAAATTAGGTCTAGATGCATTTTTAATAAATACTATATAATCTTCATTCATTTTTAATGGTGTGCTTCCACCTAAGTAATGTCCACTGAACCATCTCCAGTAATAAAGAGAATCATATATTTTAATAACATCATTTATATTAAAATTTTCACCCTTAATAATTTTTTTTATTTTGCAATTATTAATAAGCCCTTTGCCATAAAACACAGTGTTTGTATCCATAGTTATAACTAAAATGGCTTCAGCGTTTTTTACTAAATCATTAATACTATAATTAATTTCATCACTAATAATATTTTCTAGTTCAGTATATCCTGCATATTGAAGGTATTCATCTTTAATTATAGCCGAATAAAAAGCATTATCTAAGAATTCTTCGTAATCCATACTTTTATTATTATGTTTATAAAATATAATAATAAAAATTGATAAAATAAATATTAAAATCATTGATAGTATAAATATTTTTTTGATTTTCATAATTCTACTTCTCCAACAATCTTACCACCGTCAATTTTATATATTTTATCACACAAAATTTTTAAATCGTCTTTATTATGACTAGCTATTAAGATTAATTTATCTTCATTTTTTAACTCAAGTATAATTTTTCGAATATTCTCTATACTATTTTCATCAAGCCCATTCGTAGGTTCATCTAATATTATAATTTTTTGATTTTCCATTATTGCTTGTGCTATCCTTAATTTTTGCTTCATACCAAGTGAGTATTCTTTATATTTTTCTTTTTTTAAATTATCTAATCCAACCTTCTTTAAAACATCCTCTATATATTTAACATTTCTTTTATGATTTATTTCATATAGTAATGATAAATTTTCTAAACCATTTAAATGAGAATAAAACCCTGGATCTTCCAAAAGTAACCCAATATTACTTAAGTTATAATCTGAGTTAATTACTGATTTATTATCAATTATTATATCCCCACTAGTCGGATATATAAGCGTGGAAATTGCTCTAAATAACATAGTTTTACCAGAACCATTTCTACCATAAAATCCATATACATTACCACTTTTAAGTTTTAAATTAATATTTTCTAATATTGTCTTATGTTTTATTATTTTATTATAATTTTTTATCTCTAAAATCATTTTTTACACCTCCCAAATCTAATTTTAAATAAATCTTCTTTAGTATAAATATCATGAAAATTATTAAAATTACTGTTATATAGTTAATATCATTATTAGTATATAAACTAATATATGGTATGAAATTATTTTTTTCTATAATTATTAAACTACTAATTATTATTATAATAACAATAATGTAAGAATAAATATAATTATTAACAATTATTGATAAAAGTATTGTTAAAAGAATAATAAAAATGTTTTCTAAAATATATTTTAATATAAATATTACTAAAACATTTGAATATTCAAATTCTACTTTTTGAAATAACCCAATAATAAAAAACTGTGAAAATAAAATAAATAAATTGCAAATAATGGAATACACTAAAAGATTAAAAATTGTTTTATTAAAAAATTTTCTTCTGTTTTTAAATCTAGTATCAAAATTTATAAATTTTATATAATATTTATAGGAAACTATAAATAAACTAATTAATATTGGCAATATCCAAATTAGATTAACAAATTGGCTAGATCCCCAAAAAATAACTAGTGATTTAAAAAAAACACAATATAAATCACTTGGAAGTGATGCTATATAGGTTAACTTTAAAAGGCAAATAATTATTATAAATAAGGTTATTATTAAAATATTACTAAAATTAATTTTCTTGATTTTCATTTTTTAAAAAATAATCCTTTCTAAAAGATTCATTTATAATTAGCCAAGTTGTAATGCAAATTATAATTAATATAAAAATCATAATATAAATATATCCATTATATATAGTAGGTAATATAAAAATGTAACTAAATTCAAAATAAATTTCACTAAATATTGAGAAACTTAAATGTTCTAAAATAAAATCAAACAAAGTAAACAATATTATAATACCACAGCTTGAAATTATTCTGTTTTTAATTTTTATATCTATTAATTTAACTAAATTCGATAGTAATATAGCAACTAATACAAAATTGATAACAATTTTTATAATATTATTTATATTATTAATGAAATTATTAAAATTAAGGATAAAAATAGGAATATGAAGAAAAATAAATAGAATCAAAAAAAATAGAATTTCATTTTTTATAATAAATATAAAAAAATCAAAAAATGTTTTTTTTCTAACAATTATTACTGGATTGGAATAACTATTGTATAACATATTGCTAGCAAATATTATAAGTGAAAGCAATATATATCTAGTAGGTACTAATGTTAATTTACCTATATATAAATTATAAAAATCCCTAGAAATGTCATATCCAATAAAATATCCAATGATAATTACTATTATTATGCAACATATAAAAAATGGAGATAAAATCATTTTTCTCATACTAATACATCCTTTTTGAATATATTTTTTAAAAATAGTAGCAAATTTATACTTACTAATGTTACAGTTCCTATAAAATAATCCTTTACACTATATTGATTAAAAGGCTGTAAGAGATTAATGAAACTTAAATTTTCATATCCTATTTTTGGAAGTAGTAATTCTGATAGTATTAAGAATATTATTGGCACAAAATATATTGCAATACGGTGTTTTAGTAGGAATGAAGTAAGATATGAAAGCCCTGATAATAATCCAAGTATTAATGATACAGCTATATTTATTAAAATCGTAAATAGTACTGGATTTGCTATTCTTATATTATCTAAAAAATATTTTTGTGAGTAATTCATATAAAATGCTGGGCTTTGAAAATATTCAACACGATTTCCAGAACCATAAATTATTCTAAGTAATAGATAATTAAATAAAAATCCCAGAAATGAAATTATAAATGTAACTAGTATAGAAAGTAAAAGTCTTGTTGCTATATTTCTTTTATAATTTAATCTTATATAAAGCAAATTTGTAATTTTATTTTTATTTTCTATATAGTTTGAATCAGCAAATATTAAGGAAAACACTATTGGAAACACTATTATAATCAAAACATTTAAAGTTATAAATGCATTATATAGAATAAACTGATATTCTGCTGAATAACTTTCTTCAATAAATGTATTTAATCTTATTGTTTCACCAACACACAATCCTACTTGTATTAAATTAATTAAAAATATAATTATTATTGCTATATAAAATTCTCTTCTTTTAAATAAATAATTAATATTAAATTTTAATTCCCTCATAACTACCTTTCTAATAATTATAAGAAGAAGATTCGCCACAAAATCTTCTAACTTATTTTAATTATTGATAATTTAATGTTCCCTCTATTTGATTAGAATTTAAACTCCAATTATGATTACGAAATCTAGCCTGTACTATTGAACCTTGACCTAAATTATAAGCATATGGAATATTAAAATTTTTGCCAACATCATCGACAACCACGCCGCTAGCATAACTTCCCCATTTACCTTCTGTCTTCCAAGCTCTAGCACTAAAAGTAACTGCTGAAGGATCTTTTTTTGATAAATTTACTATTCCATAATCAGATGTTTTACTTTTTACCCCCGATGGAAGAGTTACATAACCTTGAGCAGTTGGAACAGCATGATTAATTTCAATTTGCGTAGCTGAAGCATTTAAAGTTAAAACTAAAGCAAATACAACAATTCCAAATAATGAAAATCTAAAAAATTTTTTTTCTTTTTTCATAAAATACCTCCTCGTAATACTTAACAAAACAGACTTTTATAAATTAATGGCTTTTTTATAAAACATTGCATGCACAATTTGTCACATCTTGTTAATACGATTATAATATTACAGCTTTTACTTATTCAAGTAATTTAACACAAAATGGTCATTTATATGTATAAAATCATAATAATTGATTTTTTATATGGCAAAATATGTATTTTATACAGTTATTTTACCATTTCACGTGCATTTATGTCTAACATAACCATTATACTATTTATCCATAAAAAAGTACAGGAATTTTTAAATTTCCTGTACTACAATAATTATCATAGGCTTACTTTCAGTTTCTTTATATAAGTATTTCCCTAACTTATCTCTTATATCAA
This sequence comes from uncultured Bacilli bacterium, assembly GCA_910584085.1. Taxonomy (GTDB): domain Bacteria; phylum Bacillota_I; class Bacilli_A; order RF39; family UBA660; genus UMGS1613. The sequence goes on from CAJTZY010000007.1 coordinate 41,474, forward strand.
GTTTTAATTTATTGTAATCTATATAATTATCCTTAATATTGTTGATTATCACATCTGATACTATTTTTTCAGATTCTTTAATTAAATCTATATTATCTTTAACATATATAAATCCTTTAGATATTATATTTGGTTTATTTATAATTGTTCTTGTTTTTTTGTCTATATTGGCATTTACTATTACAATACCACTATCACTTAACATTTCCCTATCCTTAAGTACTAAGTCTCCAATATCTCCAACAGTTTTACCATCTATTAGTATATCTTCAACTTTAACTTTATCATTATTAGAAACTAGATTCCCGTTTTTAAATGTTGCAACTTCACCATTTAAATTTAATAATATATTTTCTTCTGGTATATTTAAAATTCTAGCCAAATTAGCATTTTCTACTTGATGTCTATATTCACCAGTTACTGGAAAATAATATTTTGGATTCATTAAATTTATCATAAGCATTAGATCTTGACTAGATGCATGTGGAGATAAAAACTTATTTGATAATGTTACAAGTTTTGAACCAACTTTCGCAATTTTATTAAATATCGTGGTTGCTGTTATTTCTGATCCTTCATATAAAGGTGAAAGCATTACAACTGTATCAGATTCAGTAAGTGTTACAAACTTATCTGAATTTCTAAGTATCCTTTTTAAATTTGAATAAGGTTTTTCTCTTTCGTTAGAAATAATTACACATATTCCTTCATCATTTACATGATTAATTGGTAATATTTTATCTTTATCAAATTTTATGTAATTTAATTCTATTCCTTTTAAGATTATATTTTCTAAAGATTTACCCATAATTACTACTTTTCTATTAGCTTTATATATTTCATTAAATAATTCCTGTATTCTATATATTTGGGTTTCAAAAATATTAAAGAATATTCTACCATCGTTTTCATCAATAGTATTTCTAATTATAGAACTTGCCTGGTGATTTGGTGAGGTAAAACCTTGTCTACCAGCATAGATAGATTCATTCATAAGACACAATACACCTTGTTTTCCAACATATGCAAGTTTACCTATATCCATACTATATGGGCCATCCATCGATGGATCAAATAAGTAATTTCCAGTAAATACAATAGCTCCATCTTTTGTATTTAAAACATATAAATAACTATCTGGTAGGGCATGCGAAACTTGTATAGGAAATACATTACATTCTCCAAAATTTATGGCTTTATGTGGTTTAATTTCTACTAAATTTGCTTTTTTTATACCACTTTCATTTAAATCTTGCTTAATTATCTCTAATGTAAATTTACCCCCATATATTTTAATATCAGGTATATCTATTAGTATATCTGAAATCGCACCCATTTGCTCATCGTGTCCATGCGTTATAAATATTCCAACTATTCTATCCTTATTTTCTATTAAATAATCATAATTTGGTATAATGTAGTCTACTCCAAGTAATTTATCATCAGCATATTTAAGTCCCGCCTCAAATATAAATATTTTTTTATCTACTTCAACTACATACATGTTTTTACCTATTTCATTTTGTCCACCTAAGGCAAAAATATTTATTTTACTCATATTAACTCCTTTCTTTTTAGTTAAATGCCCCATAATTATAACATTATAAAAGAAAAAAAGCAATTAAATTGCTATTTAACCATTTCATATTCTATAGATGTTACTTCACTTAGACTTCTATCAACATTAAATGTTGTTTCTTTTGTTTCACCTGCTTTAATTGTATCATATATAGGAACGTTTGCAAATTCTCCATCACCTAATACATTTTTCCCATCTTTATCTTTTAGGAAAGCCTTAAAATATTCAACAGTTATATCTGAAGAAGTATTATTTTTTGCTTTTAATGTTACTGATGTAGTATATGCAGTTGTAACAAATTTTACATCAGATAAAGTAATTCCCTCAACTGTTTGATCACTCACAACACCTTTACTATTGTTTACCTCTTCTTTTAATGTACCATCTTCATTAATTTCACTTTGTAGCTTGTCCTTTTCTTTTTCTTCAGGTGTTTTCTCTTCTTTAGTACATCCACATCCTGTTATTAAACTTAAACCAACTAAAGACATTAAAGATATTTTTAATACATTTTTCATTTTTTTCTACCTCTTTCCATAATTTTTGATAAGTTCTCTATCCTATCTAATGTAATTGTATCATCATTTTCATAATTAATCAAGATTTTTATTTAGATTATCATCAAATAAATCAAAATATTCACCACTATCTAGATATAATATACCCTTTTTATTATCAAATGTCTTAATCATATCTATATATCTATTAATAGTTAAAAATTTATATATAGTAAGATAAACATAATTTCCATCATTCATAAGTATAAAGAATCTCTCACTATCTACATCATTCGGCTTATATTCTATTTCAGACATTCTATATAAAATATCTTTATTTATACTCTCCACCTTTTTTAAAAATTTATCATAGATAGTATTTGGAATTTTATTTATAACTGTAGGTACTAAAAGTTTATTCTTTATTTTAGTACCATCATATAATACAGTTTTATTTTCTGGTAAGTAGTAAAATAATGGATAATTTTCCTTTACTTTAATATAAACTCTATTAAATATACCCTTTTTATATACATGCGCTGACAATATAAAATCATTTTTTTCTAATTTCTTCTTAATATTAAAAGATAAATTTTTAATACTAGTTGGATAATCTTTTAAACCCGATATATCTATTATTTCTTGATCTGATAAATACTCATTACCTGTTATATATATATTAGTTATACGAATTGTAAATAATCTATATATTAAAAATATCAATATAAGAATAAAAAGAAAAAATAATATAACTCTTTTTTTATTTAATTTTCTCTTATGTATACTTTTCTTTTTATTCTTTTTTGACATATTATCACCTATTCTACAAATTCTTGTTCAACTTTTAATTCTATATCATATTTTTTCTTTACTTCAGTTTTTATATTAGTTATTAGTTCTTTTACTTCCTCACCAGTGGCATTTCCACTATTAATTATAAAGTTAGCATGTTTTTCACTTACTTTAGCACCACCTATTGATTTACCTTTATATCCTATTTCTTCTATAAGTTTACCAGCAAAATTACCTTCAGGATTTCTAAATACACTTCCGGCTGATGGATATTCGAGTGGTTGTGTTTCTATCCTTCTTAATTTTCTTTCATTAATTAATTCCATTATTTCTTCTGAATTTCCTTTAAGTAGAGTTATAGTTGCTTCCAAACATACATAATCACGATTTTTCTGTAAAAATGAAGTTCTATAATGAAAATCTAAATCTTTATTATATAATGTTTTTATTTGATAATCAGGGGTTAAAACTTTAACACTAGTAACAATGTAACCCATGTCACTTTTATAAGCACCAGCATTCATATATACTGCGCCACCAATGGTACCTGGAATACCAGTTGCAAATTCCATTCCAGTAAGACCTAATCTTGATACTCTAAGGGCTAGTTTATTTAACATATATCCCGCACCAACTACTATTTTATTATTAATTATTTTTAAATTATTAAAATTATCTAATTTAATTATAACACCATCATAGCCTGAATCGTTAAATATAACGTTTGACCCATTACCTAAAATTTTATATTTGATATTGTTGTTTCTTAAATATTTTAATAGAGTTATTAATCCACTTTCATCATCTGGTGTAACTAAGCAAATAGCCATACCACCAACTTTATATGTAGTATAATTTTTCATTAAAATATTTTCTGTAACTTTACCAACATGTAATTTTTTTATTTCTTTTGCAATAGTCATACTTATTTCTCCACTATCATTTTCTTTATGTTTTCATAAATAATTGTCGCACTGTTATCTATACCAAGTGCTCCTAAATTTTTCTTCATGTTTTTAATTTTTTCTTCATTATTAATAATCTCATCGACTTTTCTAACTATAATATCGCCAGTTAACTCTTTTTCCTCGATTAAAACTGCAGAATTAGAGTTTACTAAATCTAGGGCATTTTTATACTGATGATTATTTGGAACATATGGGCTTGGTATTAATATTGATGGTATTTTAAGGGCGATTATCTCACTTAAAGTAGATGCTCCCGCACGAGTAACCATTAAATCCGTATTTTTCATAAGCCTTGTCATATTTTCTATATATGGTACTACTTTTACATTACTTGGAAATTTATTTTTCCTAATCTCGTCATAATCTTTATTTCCAGTTACATATAATATTTCATAATCTTTACCATTAAATAAATTCATAGATTTTACTAGAAATTCATTTACTTTAGATGCACCTAGTGAGCCCATTACAAATAATACTAATTTTTTATTTTTAGATAAACCAAATTCACTTTTTTCCATTGGTAATTTCTTTATCGCATCTTCGCTACATGGATTTCCTGTAAATATTGTTTTATCTTTAGGAAATTCATTTATACTTGATTTAAATGATACGCCAATTAAATCTACAAAACGAGATAAAGATAAATTTGCTTTTCCTGCTACACTATTTTGTTCATGAATAAATGTTTTAACACCTAGTGAATGGGCAGCTTGAATTACAGGAACTGTAACATAACCTCCAACGCCTATAGCAACATCTGGTTTAAATTCTTTAATCATTTTTTTACATTTACTTTTACTAGTAATTAAACATTTAATAGTTTTAAAATTTTTAAATAAATTTCTTCTATTAAACCCATATATTTCTATACTTTTAAATGGAATATTATACTTAGGTACAATATCCTTTTCCATTCTATTATGTGTTCCAATATATAAAAATTCACTATTTGGTTCCATTTCTTTTATTTTATTTACTATAGCAAGTGCTGGATAAATATGCCCACCAGTTCCACCTGCACTAATGACTACTTTCATATAATCACTCCTACTTTATTATACCATAATTATATTCAATTACAATAATTAATATATGTTAAAAGACTCAAATAACGTAAAATGAGTCTTCCCTTGCCATAATTTAAAAATTCATATTACATTGTCTTTTTACCTAAATCTTCATTTTCTATATTTTCTTCCTCAAAATCACCTAAATTATATGTATCTAGTATATTTTTTCTTTTTGTATCAATATCACTACCAAATTTTTTATCAATATAATCAAGTAATGCAGAATTTATTTCTACATCAGTATTTTTTTCTAGTAATAAATCTACTTCTTTCTTTGTTAAAAAATCTGCTATGTCATATGCCATAATTCTAACCAATTCTTTATATTTTTCTAGTTCTTTAAAGTTAGTTTCTATTATATATTTTTTAAATAGTTTCATATCTTCATCAGTATATTGTATTTTTCCAGTATAATAATTTTTTATTGTTGAAAAAATAGCGATTTCTTTTAATTCATCATCTAATAAAGAAAATACTCTATATGAATAAAGATTTATTTCTTTAATATATTTGCTATCAAATGCACCATATCCAATTTTTTCTACACTATCTGGTATTGTTATTTTTGATAAGTTTTCGCAGTCTGAAAATGCACTTTTTTCAATTTTTATTAGGCCTGATTGAAGTATTACATTAGATAAGTTACTACAGTGAGAAAAAGAGGCGACACCTATTTCCGTTACACTATTTGGAATTATCATATTTGTAAAACTGGTACATTCAGAAAATGCGCATTGTCCAATTTTTATTACACCATCTGGTATTATTATATTTGATAAGTTTTCACAATAAGCAAATGCCCAACCATCTATCAATTTCAGTTTTGATGGAAGAATTACATTTGTTAATTTTTTACATCCTCCAAATACAAACTCGCCTAGCTCATTTATATTATCCGAAATTTTTACATTGGATAAATTTTTACATCCATAAAATACACGTGGTTCTATTTCTGTAACACTATCTGGTATTGTTATTTTTGTTAATCTTATACAATCTTGAAATGCCGCATATTTTATTTCTGTAATATTGTTTGGAATATTTATATCTGTTAAATTATAGCACCTTTTAAATAAACGCCCAGATATTTCTGACATTTTAGATGGTATATTTATATTTGTTAAACTTATACATTCAGAAAATGCCTCGCTTTCTATTTCAGTTATACTTTCGGGAAGTGTTATATTGTGCAATGAAAGACAATTTTCGAATGCTCCAGCGCCTATTTCTGTAACACTATTTGGAATATTTATTGTTTCTAATGCTTGACAATCCATAAATACCCATGAATCTATTTCTTTTACACAATCTGGAATTACAGTCTCAGTTATACCTTCTTTTTCATGATATTTTATTAACTTATTATCTTCATCTACTTCAAATTGATCATCTATTATTTTATTCATATTTTGCCTCCCTATTTTAAAATCCACTTCTTTTAAATAACTTTTCTAAATCACTTTTAGAATAATATATAACTGTTGGTCTACCATGTGGGCAGTTAAATGGATTTTTACATTTTCTTAAGTCATCAATTAGATTTTGCATTTCATCCATTGTAATAGAAGTATTTGCTTTTATTGACATTTTACAAGCCATTGTAGCAGCTAAATGATCATTAAATTTATTAAGATCAAAGTTTTTTTCTTTACTAATGACAAGTTCTAGTACTTTTTTTATGGCGTTATCTTCATTACCAACTGGAAGCCATGTTGGGTGTGCCTTTACAATAACAGAATTAATTCCAAATTCATCTATTTCAAAATTAAGTTCTCTTAAAAAATCAAAGTTTTCTTTCAAAATTATATATTCTGAATTAGTGTATTCAATAGTTAATGGAAACATCATAGGAACATTCTCATGTAATTTTCTTCCTAATTTATCTTTTACTATCTCATAATTTACTCTTTCTTTTGCAGCATGTTGATCAATTATATACATTCCTATTTCATTTTGACATATTATATATGTCCCGTGCACAAGTCCAACTGGATACATAACAGGCATAATATCCTTTACATCTTCGTGGACTTCTACCTCATCATATATCTTTATATCTTCATTCTTTTCATCTATAGGCACTATATTATCATTATCTGATTTTTCTACTTCTTTAAAATCATTATTAATTATATATTCTTCTTCTACTTCATTTACAGTAGGTATATCGAAGTTTAGTTTTACCTCTTCATAGTTTTTCTTTTTTTTAGGTATCGTTGATTCTATATGTGGTATTAATGTTTTTGTTTTCAATTTATCTTTTATTGTATCAGAAACTAGGTTTAATAATTCTTCCATATTTCCAAATTTAATATCCATTTTAGTTGGATGAATATTAACATCAACTAAACTTGTATCTACGCTTATATTTAAAACTACTATTGGATAGTAATTATCTGGTTTATAAGAGTGATATGAATCATTTATAGTTCTATTTAAATCAGCATTTCTTACAACTCTACCATTTACTATAGTTATTATATTATTTCTACTTGATCTATACACCTCTGGTAGACTAATAAATCCCTCTATTTCATAATCACTATTAGAAGCTTTTATATCAATCATCTTTTTTGTAACATTAATTCCATATATACTATTTATACATTTAAGTAGATTATTGGATCCATCGGTTTTTAATAACTCCTTGGAATCATTTGTAACACTAAATCTTATTTCTGGATGTGAAAGTGCGATTTTATTCATATAATCTGTAATGTTTGCAAGCTCGGTATATAAGCTTTTTAAATGTTTAAGTCTTGCTGGAGTATTATAAAATAAATCTCTTACACATATAATTGTTCCAACTCTTGCATCACTATTTTCAACACTTAATATTTTCCCACCTTTAATATTAACTTTAGTACCAATATCGCCCATTGAAGTTATAAGCTCAATATCTGTTACAGATGCGATTGATGCGAGTGCCTCACCACGGAATCCTAAAGTATGTATGTGATATAAATCATCTTCATCTGTTATTTTACTTGTAGCATGTCTATTAAAAGCCATAATAGCATCTTCTTTATCCATACCTTTTCCATTATCTGTAACCTTTATCTCTTTAATCCCAGACTCTATTAAATCTACATTAATTTCAGTAGAGCCAGCATCTATGCTATTTTCTACAAGTTCTTTCACAACAGATGAACATCTTTCTACAACCTCGCCTGCTGCTATTTTATTTGATAAAATTTCATCCATTATTTTAATTACTGCCATATTATCACCTGTACTCATTATACTATAAAATTGCTTTTAAAACTATAAATTTGACAAATTATTAAAAAAGAGTATTATATATTAAGTTAAAAAGGAGGAATCCACATGAATTTTAATCTATCAGAGTTGCAATCTCTATTTAAATGTATCAAAGAAATAATAAATGATATTGAAAGAGAAGAATATAAAAATAAAAGATTTAAATTATATTTAGCAAACGGCGAGTGTATAAATTTAGCAATTTCAGAAAAGTATATAGCTAGTTTACTTGGTATAAATGCAATTTATTTATCTTCACTATTTAATAATTCTAATTCATTTGATTCATTAAAAGAATTAATAAATAATCCAGATAAGATTTATGAATTAGTAAATCAAAAAATTATTAGTTATGATAATCTATTTTCAAAATCTATTTTACTAAGAATTGCTTTATTTAGGGAAAATTTAAGTTTAAATATACATGATACTCAGTTTGTATGTAAATGCGATAATGAAAGATCTTATACAAATGATGGGAATTTTAAAAAATATGATTATGTAATTGTTAAAAAACTTCCAAATGATAAATATGGCTTACTTTACTTAGTTAAAAATAGTGAATTTTGTAATCCAATAAACAGTGAAATATATGATGATTATGATTCTTTAAGCATTGTGCTTCAAGAATTAGTAAGGGCACAGGAGATTACTCTACTTAATAGTATTAAATCATTTAATAGACTTCAAGAAAGTTCTGCTAAATCTTATGAATTATCCTTAGAAGATAAAAAATTAAAAATTGAGAAATTAAAACTTTATAAAAATGAATTTAATTGTTATATAGATTTAACTGATGACTTAGAAAAAACAATTAATAAATTGAAAATAAAAATAGAGAATATAGATTCAATTGAAATTTGCTCAAACAATATAGCAAAATTTATTAATAATTGTAGTGTTATTGAAACTAACTATTCTATTGAGCCTGAGTTATTACCTATTGTTCAAGCATTTAATAATTTTTTATATTCACAAAATCTTGCTGGTATTTCAGAGGATTCTACGAGAAATTCTGAAATAATCAAAGTTTTAATAAATTTTAAATCAAAACTTGAAGCACTTGAGGATGCAAATAAAAATTTAGAAGATGAAAACCATGATTTAAGTGCAAAAAATGAGGAATTAATTGAAACACAAGATAAAATTTATCAATTATTAAAAGGAAAAACTGCTGAAAAATGATTCAACAGTTTTTTTTATTAAATTACTAATATTAGTTAATGATTTTATATTATTTCTTCTAATATATTTGGATTATTTAAGACACTCACAAGCTTATCTATTTCTTCTTTTGTATTATAAAAATATAAACTTATTCTACAAGTGTTTTTAATACCTAATTCATCCTTTAATATTTTAGCACAGTGGTTACCTGCCCTAACACATATATTATACTTATTTAAATATATGGCAAGATCTTGAGGAAAGATATCTTTTATATTAAATGTTATAATTGAACTTTCACCTTCCTCGTTATAAATAATAATATTTGGTACTTTTTTTAATTTATCTATAGCATATCTTCTTAAATTCTTTTCATATTGTTCTATTTTATTCATTCCTATTTTAGATAAATAATTAATTACACTGCCAAATCCTATAACATCGGCTATATTTGGTGTTCCCGCCTCAAGTAGATGTGGCATTTCATTATATTCACGGGTTCCATCGAATTCAAAAGAAGCATTCATCCCTCCACCAACTATAATAGGTTTTATAGAATCTAATAGATTTTCATTTACATATAAAATCCCAAGTCCTGTTGGTCCACACATTTTATGTGCTGAAAAGGCTAAAAAGTCCATATCCAACTCTGTAACATCTATTTTCATATGAGGAATAGATTGGGCACCATCAATAACAACTAATATGTTATTTTTATGAGCATAATCTATTATCTCTTTTATTGGTCTAATATCTCCTACCACATTAGTAACATGAGCAATACTAATAACTTTAGTATTCTCATTTATTGCATTTTTAACATTATCTAATGTTAATTTTAAGTTATCATCTAATTTAATATAATTTACTTTAATGCCTATCTCATCACTAAGCTCAAACCATGGAAGTACATTTGAGGCATGCTCTGATTTTGTAATTAAAACTTCGTCACATGCATTTAAATGATTTTTAAAATATCCAAATATAATTTTATTTAAAGAATCAGTTGCATTATTTGTAAATACTATCTGATTAGAATTTTTAGCATTAATAAAATTTCTAACTAATTCCCTCGTATTTTCATACATAGAATCTACTTTAAGGCTTATATCATAGTCTCCTCTATGTGCATTCGCACTATAATTATTATAGTAATCACTTATAGAATCACTTAAAATATATGGTTTTAGTGTAGTTGCTCCATTATCTAAATAAACTATATCTTTATTTAACATATAAAAATCATCTCTATTCATAAATCACCTCCAATACTTTTCAATATTTTTTGTTATTTCTTTTAACATTTTTTTATCATTAATATCACTTGTTAAAAAACCACTAATTAATAATTTTAAAGCAGAATTATAATCAATTCCCCTACTTTGAATATAAAACATTTCTTCATCACTAAATTTACCAATAAGTGCAGAGTGTGAAGCTGCTACATCACTTGTATCTATATATAGATTTGGCATTATTTCACATTTATTATTTGTTAAATTTATTATTCTATTATTTTGATTAACTATGCAGCCAGTAATATCTTTTGGAACAAATGAAGATACTTGATAAATTATTAAACCATCCTTATTACAAACTCCATTATTTTTAATATTACTAATAGTATTTTTTGCCTTGTGAAAAATATGATAATCATAGGTTTCTTTGTTACAACTTATAGTTTTAAAATTATAATCAATATTTGCATTTTCTCCATCTAATTTAACTATTATCATCTCTTTAATACTATTAATTTTTTGAAATTTAAATACATTACAATAACTATTTTTTTCTAAATTATATTTATACTGTATTTTTCCTATATTACCATTAGTTAATATATTTAAATTTAATTTTACATTTTCTTCTAAACTAATATTAAAGTTTAATTTAGTGTCATCTTTTATTTTAATTTCTATTTCTAACTCTGAATCTTTTTTAATATTTAACTTTATCTCATTTATAGCAAACAAGCATTCCTTTTGATAATATTCTACATTTATATTTTCATTTACATTTATTTTTTCTAAATTATCATTAACTATTATTATTTTATTCATGACTTATTTTTTCCTTTATGGCACATATACTAGTAGAATTATCTTTTTCTTTTTTTATTTGTTCAAAGCCATGCTCTTCTATTTCTTTTACTAAACTAAAATCTCCTGTTTTAACTATTTTACCTTCACTTATTATATGCACGTGAGTAGGTTTCACATAATCAAGAAGCCTTTCATAATGTGTAATTAAAAGAATTCCTGGATTATACTCTTTATAATAATCCATGATAGATTCTCCAACTATTTTTAAACTATCTACATCAAGTCCAGAATCTATTTCATCAAGCATAACTAAACTAGGTTTTAACATATACATTTGAAGTATTTCATTTTTCTTTCTTTCTCCACCACTAAAACCTTGATTAATTCCTCTATGTATCATATCATTTTTCATTTTCAATTTTTCTATATTTTTATCTAACTCTTTTATAAAATCAAATAATTTAAAGTTTTCTTTTTCTCTTACACTTACCGCACTTCTTAAGAAATCTGCATTACTAACACCTTCAATTTCTATTGGTAATTGCATTCCTAAAAATATACCAAGTCTACTTCTTTCATCAACACTAAGATCATTTAATAATACATCATTATAGTAAATTTTACCACTTTCAATTTTATAATTTGGATCCCCCATAATAACTTTAGTAAGTGTACTTTTACCTATTCCATTAGGTCCCATTAATGCATGTATTTCACCACTATTTATTATTAAATCAAAATCCTTTAATATTATTTTATTTTCAACCGATACTGTTAGTTTTTTAAGTTTCATTGTATTCATAGATTATCACCCTCTAACATTATACTAAATAATGTTTAAAAAATAAAGAATTTACTTATTCTTTGTTTAAAAATTATAAAAAATATCATAATATCATGAATATTCGCAGTATTCACCAAAAGAGTTTTAACTCTTTTTTTAATAATATTAAACGCTAAAAAATGTATATTTATTTATATAATGACAAATTTAAATATATCTGATAAAATTATATAGGAGATGATTATATGGATTGCATATTTTGCAAAATGGTAAATGGTGAAATTCCTTGTTATAAATTCTATGAAGATGATACAGTACTTGCTTTTTTGGATATTAATCCAGATTCTGATGGGCATACACTAATAATACCAAAAAAACATTTTACAGATTTAGACGATATCGATATAGAAACACTTAAATGCATTAATAAGGCATCTAAAAAGATTAAAAAATTATTAGAAAAAAAATTAGGATGTATTGGTATATCATTACTTCAAAATAATGGATGTGCACAGGAAGTTAAGCATTATCACATGCATTTAAAGCCTTATTATAAAGGCAAAAAATCAATTGAAATGATTAAACATTCTGAATTTATTAAGGATCCAAAAGAAATTTACGAAATATTAAAAGAGAACTAAAAAATTCTCTTTATTTTTTTAACTGTTTTTGATAATTACTATCCGTTTTTTCATCTAATATATATGAATAATCAGTACCAAGTATTTCTTTCATTTCCCTTTTTGCTTCTTCTATTATTGATTCTAATGTATTTTCCCTTATCTCAGTTTTTATTTCATTATTAGTTTTATAGTTAATTATATCTGGCATTATTTCTTTTAATAAATATTTATCCATAAACCTTTTTATATTCATTTCATCAAAATTATCTCCAGTATAGTTACTTCTTTTGTTAAATTGAATTCCTGATATTATTATATTTTTAGTAATTGCTATATTACTCTTTTCATCTACTAACCATTTTATAGGGCTAACACTAATCCAAACAAAATCCCCATCTTTATATTTTTCTCCATTTGAAAAAGTAAATTTTCTCCCATCATAATATGAATTAACTTTAACTCTAACATATTTTTTACCATTATACTCATATTCTATATGTTCTTGTGGTTCGAAATCTTTTAAATATTCATAATAATGTCTGGAATCTATTGTATAAACTTTTCCTGTTTTATTTAAATTATTATTTGAGTATAAGTCTTCCAATTCTTCACATAATTTTTTTGAACATACCCACTGCGGATACTCACCAAATTCTACTTCAAGAATACCATTTATGCTTTTCACTTTGTTTGAGGAAATTTTAGAAATTGATGAGAACGGTAAATTTGGACGACAACCACTACAACGTCTATTAATGTAATTCCATTCATTGAAGCCAGCAGCGCCAACTGTGCGGATATTGTTGCTTTCGTCGCATGATTTAGTCCACCAAGATCCTGTTCTATCACTTAAATTAATACCTTCAAATGCAAGATAATTTGATACAATTCCACCTAATGCTGCTGAAAAATCAGTTGTTGCTGCCTTTGTTCCGTATCTTACAAATATTTCTAAAGATTCTACTTGTTCTATTGTTAAAAGGTCCAATTCAATTAAATCATATTGTTTTAATTTTTCTAATCTTTTTTCTTCTTTTTTAAATATATTTTCATAATTCATTTTATCGCCTACTTTTTTACCTTTTGAAAAGGAGTATCTTTTAATATCTTATTCATTTTTTCTTCTGCTTCTTTGAGTGCTGATGAAAGTGTCATTTCTATTTCATTTTCTGATTTTTTAAAAGATTGAATATTTAAATATTTTTCTAATATTTCTAAACACTTTTTGTTACTTTTTGCTACTTCAATTAGTGTTAATCCCTTGTGAGTTTTTATATTCAAATTTGCTCCTAATAATATTAATATTTCTAAATTGATTTCACGATTACACTGTACACATTCTATTATATCTTTTTCACTAAATTTATAATCTGCTCTAAGTAATAATTTAAAGTTTGATAATTTTTTATATCTTGTACAATAACTTAGAATGGATAGATTCTCGCTTGTAACATATGAATAATTTACATCCGCTCCACTCAATATCAAATTTTCAACTTCTGAATAGGTATAACTACTACTTATTTTTTGCATTAACATTTCAGAAAGCCAATTACGCTTATTATCATGGACTTTTTTTATTTTACTTTTAAATTCTTTTATGCTTTCATCATCTAAGCCATATTCTTTTAGCTTTTCCTGCCTTTCATGTTCTAATCTTTCTTCACTCTTTTTAAATATATTTTCATAATTCATACTATCAACTCACTATTCAAATATACTAACATATTGAATATAAAAAAGCAACTATTTAATAGCTGCTTTTCTTGAAAAATTAAGTCTTCCTCTCTTATCATAGCCTAAGCATTTAACAATAATTTCATCGCCTTCTTTAACTATATCAGTTACTTTTTCAACTCGGTTAGTATCAAGTTCAGAAATGTGTACCATTCCCTCACAACCTGTCCAAACTTCTACAAAGCAACCAGAATCAATTATTTTAACTACTTTAGCATTATAAATTTTACCTTCTTCTGGAGTTCTTACTATATCTTTTATCATATTTGCTGTTTTTTCTATTATATCTTTATCTGTGTGATAAATAACTACTCTACCATCATCTTCTAAATCTACCTTAACAGCATTTGCATCATTAACGGCTGTAACATTACTTGCTTCAAGTATAATCTTAGTAATAGTTTCTCCACCTTTACCAATAACTTCTTTAATTTTTAATGGGTCTATCATAAATACGCAAGTCTTTGGAGCATATTTACTAACTTCCTTTCTAGGTTCAGGTATTTGTGTTTCTATTTTATCAAGAATTTCCATACGTGCTAATTTAGCTTGTGCAAGAGCTTCTTTAAGAATATTTTTTGTTATTCCTTTTATTTTAATGTCCATTTGAAGAGCACATATACCGTTTCTTGTTCCTGCTACTTTAAAGTCCATATCCCCTAAATGGTCTTCCATGCCTTGGATATCTGTTAAAATTGTATAATCATCACCATAGGTAATAAGTCCCATAGCAATTCCTGCAACTGGAGCTTTAATTGGAACTCCTGCCGCCATTAAACTCATACAACCAGCACATATACTTGCTTGTGAAGATGATCCATTAGATTCAAGTATTTCTGATACTACACGTATTGTATATGGGAATTCCTCTTCACTTGGAATTACTTGAAGAAGAGCTCGCTCTCCTAGTGCGCCATGTCCAATTTCACGTCTACCAGGTGCACCATATCTTCCAGTTTCTCCAACAGAAAATTGTGGAAAGTTATAGTGTAACATAAATCTTTTTTCTGTTTCTAAGTCAAGACCATCTAATATTTGATGTTCTCCTAAAGCACCCAGTGTAGTTACACTTAAGCTTTGAGTCTCACCACGTGTAAATAAAGCACTACCATGTGTACGAGGTAATAAATCTATATCTGTAGATATTGGTCTAATTTCAGTCATACTACGTCCATCAGCACGCATGCCCTCTTTAACTACTATAGATCTAAATAATTCATATTCTATCTCACCAAATACAAGTTTAACTTTAGTAAGTAATTTAATAAGTTCTTCACTATCTAAGTTACTATTTTCTTCCTCGTATTTAGCAACAACTTCTTCTTTAAGTGAATCAATTGCATTATATTTAGTTAATTTATCTTTAATTCTTAATGCTTCATCTAGTCTTTTACTACAATAGTCACTTATTTCTTTCTTTAATTTATCAGATATTTCAAGAACTTCATATTCCATTTTTTGAACGCCCATTTCATCAATGATTTCTTGTTCAAATTTGCAAAGTTCTTTAATTGCCTCATGACCAAACATAAGGGCTTCTAACATATCATCTTCTGATACTTCCTTTGAACCTGCTTCAACCATATTTATTGCATCCATTGTTCCAGCAACAGTTAAATCTATATCAGATATTTCAGATTCTTCTACTGTTGGATTAATTATAAATTCTCCATTGATTCTTCCAACTTTAACGCCTGCTATTGGACCATCGAATGGTATTTTAGATATACTCGTACATAGTGATGAACCAAACATTGCTGTAAGTTCCGGTGAATTATCAGGATCTACTGATAATACTGTATTAACTATTTGCACCTCATTCCTAAAGTTTTCTGGAAACATTGGTCTCATAGGTCTATCAATCATACGTGCAGCAAGTGTTGCAGAATCTGTTGGTCTACCTTCTCTTTTGATAAATCCTCCTGGTATCTTACCTACAGAATATAATTTTTCTTGATATAATACCATAAGCGGGAAAAAATCACTTAATACATTAGCATTCTTACTAACTACAACAGTAGATAGTATCACAGTATCTCCATATCTAACAAGGCAAGCACCATTTGCCTGTTTAGCAAGTTCTCCAATTTCTACAATAAGTTTTCTTCCCCTGAAATCTAATTCAAATATTTTTTTCATTATTACCTCCAAAATTCTATTTAAATATTTTTAATATTTTTCTTCTTGACATATTTTCTTTTACTTTTATATCTTTATTTTTTGTAGAGTTTAATTCATTTATTAATTCATTAATTGGTATTTTTTTAGCATTAGGATTAATTATTATATCTCCATCACGTAAAAAATTAGGATTTTCTTTATATGTTACACCTGTATTTAAATCTATATAATTATACTTATCACTATAGGAAGCAACCCTTTTTTTATATACCAAAGCTTTCCTTAAAAAATCATAATCTGCATCTGTTGTACCTGTACTACAATTAACATCTATATTTTTTATAGTAATTAAATCTACTAAATAAACACTATCAGTTTTCATACCTAACTCCCTCAAATTAAAGACACTCAAAAAAGAGTGTCTACGATTTATAAAATTATTATTTTCTTAAGCCTAAGTCTTTAACTATTTTACGATATCTAGTAACATCATTTTTAATTAAATAATTAAGTAAGCTTTTTCTTTGACCAACTTTATGAAGTAATCCACGTTTTGAATGATTATCTTGTTTATGAGTTTTAAAATGTTCAGTCAAAGCATTTATTTCATCAGTTAAAATTGCTATTTGTACTTCAATTGATCCTGTATCTTTTTCATCTTTTCCAAATTTTTTAACTAATTCTGCTTTTCTCATTTTTGTTATAGCCATAATTTTTTCTCCTTTCTTAATATTTATACGCTCACTTCCTAGTAGAAAATTGGAGTTTTTCTCAACCAAGAAACAAGTACAATAATAATATACACTATTTTCATTAAATATGCAAGTACTATCGTATTTTTATTTTTTCGTTTTTATATTCTATATGTATTCTTTGTATAATTCCTAGTGTAGCAATTAAAGATAATGTGAAACTACCACCATATGAAAGAAATGGAAGTGGTACTCCTGTAAGTGGTATAACTCCAAATAATCCACCAAGATTTACTAGAATATGTAAAAATATATAGGTAGCTGTTCCTAAACATATATATTTATTTCTCATTCTTTTAGTTTTCATAGCAAGTTTTAATATTCTATATAAAATTACTATATATCCTAAAAATATTAATGAACATTTCCATACACCGTATTCCTCTGCTATTATTGCAAAAACCATATCAGTATGTGGTTCCGGAATATATGAATATTTTTGAGTACTTTTACCTATTCCTGCCCCGTTAATTCCACCATTATTTATTGCTATAAATGCATTACAAATTTGATAACCATTTCCCTCATATTTCGAACAAGGATTAAAAAAATCAAATCTCGATTGCTGGGCTTTTGATAATACATGTCCTGATAAATTCATCATAATTACAAGTCCTACTACTCCTATTACAGAAAGTATCCCAAGAGATTTTAACTTTTCTTTTTTAGAAATTGGGCTTGCTATAAACATGACCAAAAATATTCCAAATAAAATAATTGCTGTTCCTAAATCTTTTTGTAAAAAAACAAGTATTGGAAAGATTAAACAAAATCCAAGTATCTTCCAAATAACAATATCATGGCGTTCTTTCATATTAGTTAAAGTCTTATAATACATCTCAAAGAAAAGTGCTGTTGTAATAATTAGAACAGGTTTAGCAAACTCACTTGGTTGAACTTTTATAAATTTTAAATTTATCCAGTTATTCGCTCCTCTTGTAGTTACTCCTCTTAAAATTAAAAACAAATTAAAACCTAGAACTAATATATATATAATCGGCATAAGTCCTCTATAAGATTTCGTTGGTATCTTAATTATTATTATGAACGCTATAAGACTGCCTATAAGTATTACTAGGTGCTTATAGAAGTAATAAAAAATATCTGCACCTATATTTACGACAGCTTCACGGCTAGATGCTGTAACTATATTCAAAGTTCCGAATATAATTAAAATAAGTGTTGTAAAAAATAATGTCTTATCCATATCTAAAAAAGTTTTTTTAATATTTTTTAACACTCATAATCACCTACTTTATATGTATAATATCATAAATATTAAAAATACTCAAGGATTCTAGGTATTTTTAATTATCAAAATATACATAAAATAATATGATATATTGACTAGTTAGGAGGGTTTATATGTATTATTATGGTGGATACCAAGGATACGGTGGATATCCTTATGGTGGTTCTGGATGTGGATGCAACCAAGGTTGTGGTACTGGATACGGAGCTGCTATCATATTAGTATTATTTATTTTACTTGTTATCGTAATAGGAGCTAGAGCTTTTGATGGAAGATAAAAGGTTTCCCTTTTATCTTTTTTTATGCTATAATACTTACTGGAAGTGATTGTATGTATAAAAAATTAAATATTTTAGATGAAAAAAATCCACATTTAAGAAAGATTAGTAAAGATGCAAAATTACCATTATCAAAGGAGTATAAAGATTTAGTTAATCATGCAATAAATGAACTTACATATAGCCAAATTGAAGAATATGCTGAAAAATATGATTTAAGACCAGGTATGGGTTTGGCATTTCCACAACTTGGAATAAATGAAAGGGTAATTGTTATAGTATATGAATATGATGAGGGAAAATTTGAAAATTACGTATTTGTAAATCCTAAAATTACAAGTTATTCTGATGAAATGATAGCCACTGAAGCTGGAGAAGGTTGCTTAAGTGTAAATCGTGATGTAGAAGGACATGTAAAAAGATACGCTAGAGTTACAGTGGAAGGTTATGATGTTAATGGAAATAAAATAAAAGTAAGAGCTCGTGAGGAACTTTCAGTAGCATTCCAACATGAAATTGATCATCTAAATGGCATTTTGTTTTATGATAGAATTGATAAGAATAAGCCATTCTTTAATGAAAATGAAATAAGACTAATATAGGAGGAAATATGAAAGGGGCATTTAAATATATTGCACTATTTATAGTGGCATGCATTTTATCTATAATTATATATTATTGGGTATGAAACTGTTAAAAAAAATTGAACAGTTTTTTCATATAAAAAAAATTAGAAATTTCTAATTTTTAACTTTGCTTAATTGAAGTATCTTTAAAAAAACCAGTTACTCCGTTTTCATTTCCTATCATATATGGATATTTGGAATCTTCAAATATATCTAATATTACTCTATTCCATCCTATCGCAATATCATAATTTGCTTCATTAGAATATGCAGAATTAGAGTAATTACCAACTATTAGTACCCTATCACCTATCTTATAATCTGGAACTACATTAATTTGGTTATAATGTGCAATCAAAGTCACATCATCATTTATTATTTCATTTTCATATAATTTATCATTTAGATACCAGCCTATAAATTCATATCCATCTTTATATACAATGGGTAAATTATTTATACTATTTCCTTTAAGAATTTTAATAGGTTCAATATTATATGTTGAATTTGACACATATTTTACATTAATATATTCTTCTTTAATCCATTTTGCGCTCAAAATAAGATTACTATTTACTAATTCGTTAAAATCATATTTTTCTCCATTTAATTGCCATTCAACAAAAATATAACCTTTTTTTTTAGGCTCAGTTGGTTCAACTACTTTCGAATTTTCTTTTATATATTGAGTTAAAATGGATTCATCTGTACCAGTTTCAAATGATACAATATATTTATCTTTATAATAAAAGCATGATAAAATGATTGCTAATATAAAAACAATAATAAATATCATCATAATTGTTATCCTTTTCTTTTCCATAAATCCACCTTAATTCATATTAAACCTAATTATGTATTATATACATTTTTAGTATTAATGTCAACAGAGTGAATATATTATATTGATGAAAAAAATACTATCTATATGTTTATTATTTTTTATTATTAGTTTCATTTTATTTAATTCCATAGAAATTATGGAAAGTATAAGATTGTCCTTTAAAATATGTATAAATAATCTTTTTCCATCATTAATTCCATTCATGTTATTATCAAACATATTAATTAATTATAATTTTATAGATGACTTAAGTGATATGTTTGGTAAAATAATGAATAAAGTGTTTAAGGTTAGTAAAAATACCTCATTCGCCTTTATTATGAGTATTATAAGTGGTACACCTAGTAATGGGAAGTATTTAAAAGATTTACTGGACAATGGATTAATTGATATAAATGATTGTAAGCGATGTTTAAATTTTTGCCATTTTACAAATCCTATTTTTATAATAGGCACAATAGGTTGCACTTTTTTAAAAAATAAAAAATTAGGGCTTATAATTTTAATAAGTCATTATTTATCTAGTATCTTGATTGGACTTTTTAACAATAAAAATTATTATGAATCTAATAACAAAAATTATATTCAAAAAAAAGAACAAAAAAATTTTATTAATATACTTAAAAGTTCCATATTTTCTACCATTAATACATTACTTTTAATTCTTGGTATAATAACAACTTGTCTAATTTTTACTTGTTTATTAAATAATATATTCTATTTAAGTGATAATGTAAAATTCATATATGGTTTAATAGAGGTAACACAAGGGCTTAATTTTTTATCAATATCTAATTTAAATATTGAATTTAAGGCAATTATTGCAAGCTTTTTAATATCATTTGGTGGGATCTGTATACATATGCAAGTATTTAGTATATTAGATAATAAAAAAATAAGGTATTATCCTTATTTAATATCTAGAATAATTTCTGGAATTATTTCGGGTATTTTTACATATATACTTATAAGTCTATTTTATTAGAATTATATGGATATATTAAATTAATTCCAAAATCTTCATTTTTATATAATTTATTTACTATTGGTATTTTTATTACTAGGAATTTGTTATTATCACTTATAGTATCTACATTTGTAGATACTTTTGTTATCTCTGGGTTTAATACTTCTGAATTATTATCAAGTTTATAAGTATAATCTCCGAATTTTATTAAGTTATTTGTAACAGTTAACCTTATATTTGTTCCTTCATTAAATGTAAAATCATAGCAAAAACTGGATTCGGTACAAACTTCATAGCTAGTTAGATTATCACCATTTATTTTACTATTCATAGCATTACTTAAATTTGCTTGCTCGATTAATAATTCAGTTTTGTTATCAAATTTATTATATATGTTTCTAATAACTAACCCAACATTTATAAGTACTACTACTATTGCAGCTGTAAGTGCGAATGTAGTTACTAGTTCAATTACTGTAAATCCCTTATTCACTCGTTATCACCAAACCTTAATGTCGCATATGTATAATTTTTAAAACTTGCAATTAATCTATATTTTTGATTACCAGAGCCCTTAATTTTATCTATAAACGTTTTAAAATATTCATCATCAACTGAGATATTTCTTATATCAAAATAATTATTTGAAATTATTATTCTGTTAATATTACTAAGTTCATATAGTTTATTACAATAATCAACGCTAGTAAATATAGAACAATTAGTTATATCAATTATTTTATCGGGATTTATTGAACTATTTATTGCATTAAGTGCACCTGGATCAGACAATATATAATTTTTAATATCCTCAAGTGCATATAAATTTTCTACGGTATTATATTTAAATGATTCCTCATAACTTTTGCTTATTGAAGTAAACTCGATAAAACTAAAAATTAAAACACCTGCTACAAATGAAGTTACAATTAATGTTTCAATTAATACAAAGCCCTTATTATACCAATTTTTCATAAAATATCTCCACTCTATCTTGAATTTATTATAATAATATTATATAATATATTTAGGATAAAATCTAGTCATAAAGAAATAAAAAGGGTGATATTATGTTAAAAAACTTTGACTTTGAAAAAACTCCAGTAGTTGAAATAGTAAATAATATTTTAGTGGATGCCTCAAAAAGAGGTGCTTCAGATATCCATTTTGATCCATATGATGATCATTTAAAAGTTCGTATAAGAATTGACGGTGAACTTATAGATTACACAAATATTCCTGATACTATTCAAAAGAACTTAATAACTCGTATTAAAATAATTTCTGGAATGAATATTACTGAATCAAGATTACCACAAGATGGTGCGATTAAAGCAACTCTTGAAGATATTGCTTTAGACTTACGTGTCTCTGCAATACCTACTAATAAGGGTGAAAAAATTGTTATTCGTATTCTTGATTATTCTCTTAGTTTAGCTGGACTTGAAAGTTTAGGATTTAACCCTGAAAACTACAAGAAGGTTCTTAAAATGATTTCTATTCCAAATGGTATTGTATTGGTTACAGGTGCGACTGGTACAGGTAAATCTACTACAGTTTACTCTATTTTACAAAAATTAAATAAAGAAAACACTAATATTATTTCAGTAGAAGACCCTATAGAAATGGATATTGAAGGTATTAACCAAATTCAAACTAATAGTGAAATTGGCCTTGACTTTGCAACAGTACTTAGATCTATACTACGTCAAGACCCAAATATCATAATGATTGGAGAAATTCGTGATACCGAAACAGCTAAAATTGCTGTTAGAGCATCAATTACTGGACATTTAGTTTTATCAACTATACATACAAATGACTCGTTAAATACAATTGAGCGTTTACTTGATATGGAGGTTGAAAGATATTTACTAGCAAGTGCGCTTACTGGAATTATCTCACAAAAATTAGCTCGTAAGTTATGTCCACATTGTAGAAAGCTAAGACCTACAAATGATTATGAAAAAAATTTAATAAAAAGAGTTACTGGTAAAGTAGTTAATGAAATATATACAGCAGTTGGTTGTGAAGAATGTAAAAATGGTTATAATGGACGTATAGCAATACATGAAGTGTTACTTATAAATCAGGATATAAAAGATGCTATAAGCTCAAATATGAAAAAAGATGAGTTAAGACATTTAGTTTATAATAGTGATGTTATATCATTATTACAAGACGGTATCAATAAAGTTTTAGATGGTCAAACTACATTAGAAGAATTATTAAAGATTATTGAACTTGATGATGATGAAGTAGTCCACTCTACTGGACTTGAAAATGCTATTGAGGTAAATGAATTAACTAAAGAAGAAACTAGAAATGAAGAAACTGAAGAAAAACATGAGGATAGTGATTCAAGTTTTACAGAAAATGTATTTGATGATATGTTTATTCAATCAGAAGATACTGCATCTAAGCAATATGATTCATTAAATAATATTTCTATTAATAATGATGATTCTATGTTTGCAACTGAAACTTCTAATGATGAAGAAAATAGTTTCATGTTTGGTCCATCAGCTGATGAGACTCCAAAACAAAATAGTAAATTACAGGACGATTTAAATGCTACTCATCACAATAATTTATCTCTACAACAAGAACAAGCAAATAACATTTCAGATAATAATAAGAATAGTAAATTTAATACTTCAATATTTAAATCTAAAAAAAATATATTTAAATAAGTCAAAAGACTTATTTTTTTATCAAAAAACAATATTTTCATATTGTTAATAAATTTATAATTGTATTTATATCTAGTTTTAATAGAACTATTAGTATAGCTGCCACCGCCAAAAATGGACCAAATGGAATTTCATGTGTTGATTTGTTTTTTAACAATATAAGTGAAATTGGCAAACCTATTATTGCTGCAATGAATACAGATATAATTGACATAAAAAATCCAAACATTAATCCAAATACAGCAAGTAGTTTAATATCTCCCCCACCCATTGATTCTTTCTTAAACATAAAATCCCCAAGTAACTTCAAAACAAACATAAATATAAATGAACCTAACGAATTTAATAGGGCAACCCCTACTCCATCGAATCCAACTATAAAAAATTTAATCGTTATTATTGAAAGGGAAAAAAATATCAAAACTCCATCAGGTATTATCATAGTTTGATAATCACTTATAATTATTATCAAAAGCATAGATATAAATACGATAGCAAGTAAGCAATCAAGGGTGAATCCAAATACAAAGTATGATAAAGCGAATAATATCCCACTGCAGAATTCAAATATTGGATAAAACCAAGAAATTTTTGCTTTGCAATTTTTACATTTGCCACCAAGTAATAAAAATGAAAAAATAGGTATCAATTCAAGCGACGAGAGTTTATGATTACATTTTGGACAATGCGATGCTGGATATAGCAAAGATTCATTCTTTGGTAATCTATATCCAACAACATTATAAAATGAGCCAAATATTGTTCCTACAATAAAGAACAATAATAATATACTAAACTCCATACCATCACCCCAAATTTTGTACTTGTTGATACATATTAAACATTGGTATAATAACTGCAAGCAATATAATACCTACTGAGAATGTTAAAAAAATAATTAATATAGGCTCCACAAGTGCCTTTATTCTTGTAACTGTATTTTTATGTAAACTTTGATAATATGCAGAAACCCTTGACATCATTTCAGCTAACTGACCTGTTTTTTCACCAGTTACTATCATTTCATATGCTGGTACTGGAAATGCCCATTGGTCTTTAAATGCAGTAGAAATTTTATCTCCTCTTGCTAAGTTTGCAACTGTATCTAATATCATCATTTTATATATTTCATTATTTGTTACTCTATTTAAAATATCCATACTATCAGTAATATAAACGTTATGTGATAAAAGAGAAGCAAATGTTTTAGAGAACATTGTTACTTCATTATATATTATTACTTCCTTTATTACTGGTATATGCATAAGTATCCATTGGAACAAGGTTCTAAGCACTTTTACATTTCTATAACAGTAAACTAATATTAGAATGAAAGCTATTATTCCAAGTATAATCCAAATAATATTATTCTCTAAAAAATGACTGAAATTTATTACTGCTAATGTAAATTTTGGAATTTTTGATGCATCCATAGTATTATATATATCTACAAATTTAGGTACAACATACATCATTACAAATGTTACTACCGCAAGTGTAAATATAAATACTATAGATGGGTAAGTAAGTGCACTTATCATCTCTTTTCTAGCTGCCTCAGTTTCCGTGTAATATTCAACCATATCATCTAGTGCCTCAGGTAATTCTCCAGTAAGTTCGGCTGCCTTTACCATGTTTATTAATAATTTTGGGAAAGCATTTCCCCTTTTATCTAAAGCAACGCTGAAGCTCTCTCCTACTGTCAAATCATAAGTTACCTCTCTAAGTACCGATTTATAAGATTTCTTTGTAACTTGTCTTATCAAAATATTTAATGCATCTACAAGTGGAATTCCTGACTTCAAATACGTTGAAAGTTGAGCAAGTAGAAATATTAAATCTTTGTTTTTTATCTTTGTTCCAGTATTTCCTACTTTACCGTGCAAAATTTGAATTAATTTACTTGTCCTAATACTATAAACTGCAAGTCCCTCACCCATTAAAAATGATTGAACATCTACTCTAGAAAAAGCATCGAAATAGCCCTTTACCTTCTTACCTTTTTCATTTATTGCAATATATTCCCAAGTAACAATTTTGGCTTTTTCATTTTTATCATCTTCCGTAGAAAAATCAACAAGCATAGTCTTAGTATCAAATGCCTTCTTATTTTTAATTTGTTTTACTAAAGCAATATTATCAATTTTTCTTTTAATACTCTTTGGTATTGCAAGAATGCCATTAATAATTAAATCTATAAAATGGCCAAAACCTTTTCTTTCCATTTTTAAATTTTTATTTTTATAACTTGATGTATCAATTCCATGTTTTTTCTTACTTTTTTCTTCTTTTTTCTTTTCTTTTTCGTATAGTTCTTGGCTTTCTTTTTTTAGTTTTTCTACATTAATTTTTCTTCTATGTAAGATTAATTTACTCATAACTACTACTATAAATATTATAGGCCAAAGTAATCCATACCATATATATTTAATAAATCTATAAACGTATATAGAAATTTTGATAAAAATTGAAACTAATATATTAACTCCGTTTTTAATTGATTTAAAAAAATTGTTAGATTTCAAATGTACACACCTACCATTCTTTTTATCCTATAAATAGATTATAACATATTTTTCAAATTTGTAAAACTTTTTTTTACAAATTTCATATAATATTTTAGGAAAATATATAGGAGGATATCATGAATTATTACAATCCTTATTTTTATACAATGCCCACTAGTTTTGCTACCCCAAAGGTTGGATTATTTAGTAGATTGTTTGGCGGTTCAGGTATAACTCTAAGCGGTATACTGAATGGTACACAAAGAGCACTTAACTTTGCTAATCAAGCTATTCCACTTGTTAAGCAAGTAAAACCTATGGTTGGAAACGCCAAAACGATGTTTAAAGTTATGAATGAATTTAAAAAAGTGGAATCACCTAAAAAAACAAAACAAAGGGCAAATTCTAATATTGAACCAAGCAACATCCAAAATGGAAAAGTTGAAAGTAATAACGGTCAAACTAATATAGTAAATGAACAAGTGGCAGATAATGGTCCTACATTCTTTATTTAAGCAAAAAAGTAGACTACATTTTTATATGTCTACTTTTTTATATCATAAATTTTAGTCTCAATAAAAGTAATCTATATTTTAATCTAACACCAATTTTTTTTCTAGATATGCTATTAAGTATATTTTCATACTTCTTTTTCATACTTTTTTTATATTCAACATTATTTTTTAATATTGGTCCGAAAATATAATCTATATCTTTGTACTTTTTGCTTCCCTTTTTAAACTTTATAATTATATATGGTATTTTTTTATCTATTAAAAATATTTCACTATCTATATAATAACCTAAAGCAATTACTGCTCTTCGTAAAATTTCAATATCATTATTAGAAGAAATTATTAGCGTATCACTTAGTTTATTTGTATCTAATATTTCAAGTATAGTACGTGTTCCCATACCACATATAACAATAGTATCCTCGTCATTTACATCAACACCAGAAAGCCCAATTGTAAGTTTAGTCTCAATTCTTTTACCTAATCTATGTTTTTTTATATTTTTTATAGCCCCATCTAAAGCATTTTTATTAATATCTGTTGCAAGACATTTATTATCATTATTCTTTGTTAAATAAATATCTAAATATGCATGGTCACATCCAACATCTATTACTCTACTTCCTATATCAACTAATGTAGCCACTGCCTGTAATCTTTTTGATAAATTCATTATTCACCCATATAATCGCGAAGTTTACGAGAACGTGAAGGATGACGAAGTTTGCGAAGTGCTTTCGCTTCTATTTGCCTAATTCTCTCCCTTGTAACTCCAAACATTTGACCAACTTCCTCTAACGTTCTTGGCTTACCATCTTCAAGTCCAAATCTAAGTCTAATTACATTTTCTTCTCTTTCTGTTAAAGTTTCAAGAACTTGACTTATTTCATCTTTTAACATTTCGTTAGTAGCAAACTCTTCTGGGCTTAAATTTCTTTCATCTTTGATAAAGTCACCTAAGTGTGAATCATCTTCTTCGCCAATTGGAGTCTCTAGACTAACTGGATCTTGACTAATTTTATATATCTCACGAACCTTTTCAACACTTGTTCCCATTTTTTTAGCAAGTTCTTCTTCGCTAGGCTCACGATTAAGTTCAAGTGTTAACTGTCTTTGAACACGGGCAAGTTTATTAATAGTTTCAACCATATGAACTGGAACACGAATTGTACGAGCTTGATCTGCTATCGCACGTGTTATAGCTTGTCTAATCCACCAAGTAGCATATGTAGAAAATTTATAACCTTTACTTACATCAAACTTATCTACTGCTTTCATAAGTCCTATATTTCCCTCTTGAATTAAGTCTAGAAATAACATACCGCGTCCCACATATCTTTTAGCAATACTAACTACTAAACGTAGATTTGCTTCGGCCAAAGTATTTTTAGCATTTTCATCTCCAGCCATAATTCTATCTGCAAGTTCACTTTCTTCTTCTAAAGTTAATAATTTTATTTGACCTATTTCCTTTAAATACATTCTTACTGGGTCATTGATAGTTAAATCCTTTGTTAAAGCATTATCATCTAGTAATATTCTACCACCAGATTCATCGTCGCCTTGATCACTTTCAGATATTATTGCAATATTGTTTTCATTAAATGCATTATATAGTTCATCTAGACTATCAGCGTCTAAATCAAGCCCCTTTAGGGAACTTGCAAGTTCTTCGTATGTAATAAACCCTTTATCTTTACCTTTTTTTACTAATTCTTCTTTTCTCTCTTCAAAAGTTTTTATTTCATCTATCATTTTGTTCTCTCCTTCTTTTAATTTCTAATGCTTTATTCGCAAACTCTAACTTCTTTTTATAATCTGTTTCATTTTTTAATTTATTTATATATATATTAGATTGTTCTTTTTCGTTATACTCTCTAATGTTACTTAGATAATCTTCTATTTCTTCATAATTTATTTCATCTGATAAATCTAATGAAGTTATATCACCTATTGCCTTAATAGAATCAGCATCATCACCTAGATATGTAATAAAATCTGCAACATTAATGAATCCATTTTCTTTGTAAAAGCAATCTATTTGAAAAGCAATATGTCTATATACCTCAGTTGGCATATGAGTAATTTTTTTCTCATACATTTTTATTACATCAATACTTTGAAGCATATAATATATTAAATACATTTCAGATTTTATATATTTATTTGTTTTCTTTTGTTCTTTTTTTACTTCAAATTTAACAGTTTCATTTGTTTTTTTATTAACTATTTTATCTTTAATTAAATTAATATCTACTTTGGTTTCTTCACTTAATTTATTAATGCTTACCTCTTTCAATATATCATCATCAATATTATTTATTTCGCTAATCATTTTATTTATATACTTTGCAAGTTCTACAGTATTATTCAAATTAAGTTCTGATTTTAATAATGATTCTTTGAATTCCATTATATTCATAGGATTATTTATTTTACTTATAAATGCATCTGCTCCATTTTTTATAATGTACTCATCTGGATCACTATTATTTTCAAGTCTAACAATTTTGGGTGTTATGCCAAGTTTAGTAAGTTCTTCTATTGCACCCTTAGTTGCTTTAAGCCCCGCTTGATCGCCATCAAAACATAATATAACATCAGTTGACAATTTTCTAACAAGCATAGCCTGTTCTTTACCAAATGCAGTTCCTAGTGCGGCTACACAATTTTTAACACCTATAGTATACGCTCTAATTATATCCATAGGACCTTCCATAATAATTACTTGGTGTTTATGTCTACATTCTTCTTTAGCTCTGTGATAATTATATAAAAGTTCCCTTTTTTTAAATATATCTGTTTCTTTGGAATTTACATATTTATTTTCTGTTTCTCCATTATAAACTCTACCATTATATCCTATTACTTTTCCATTTAAATCATATAATGGAAACATTATTCTATTTCTATATACGTCATTTAAAGTATAATTATTTTCGTTTACAAGGCCACTTCTAATAAGTGTATTATCATCATAGTTTTTAGATTTTAAAAGTTTAGTTAACATATCTTTTTCATTTAATGAAAGTCCAATTCCAAACTCTTTTATCGTTTTTTCATCTAAATTTCTATTTAGTAAATAAGTTTTAGCCTTTTTACCTAATTCTGTATTTATATTATTTTGATAAAATTTTTGACTTAGTTCATATATATCATATAAGTCTTGATGTTTGTTTTTTTGTATAACTTGTCCAAGTTCAACAGTTATGCCAGCCATATCAGCACATTTTTTAATTGCCTCTTGAAAGCTAATATTTTCATAGTCCTGAATAAATTTAAAAACATTCCCAGTAGCCCCACAAGAAAAGCAAGTATATAGTTGTTTTTCTCTTGAAACACTCATGCTAGGTGAATGATCATCGTGAAATGGACAGACACCGAAATAATTTTTTCCCTTAGATGTAAGTGGTAAATAATTAGATATTACATCTACTATATCTAAATTATTTCTAATTTCATTTATTGTATTTTTATCTACCCACATATAATCACTTCCAAATGTCCCTATAATTAATAAACGACAAAATATTCTAATTTCCTTTTTTTCATGTGAATTTTTTTAATTTTTTTGTATTTTTTTACATTTTTTAGTTAATTTCACATATATTTTTAGTTTTTTTATAAATTATTTAAATTAATTTTTAATGAATTTACTTTTTCATGACTTACATCAACTACTTCTAAACATTCTATTTTC
>CAJTZY010000008.1 GCA_910584085.1 uncultured Bacilli bacterium
TATACACAGTCAAGTGGAAATGGAAGTTATTACTTAAGGGCAACAGCATGTGATAGTCTTGGCAACTGTACAACCGCAACAAGTAATGTATTTAAATTAGATAATACAAAACCAACATTAAGTATTAAAGCAGTAAAATCAAGTGCAGGAACAGAGGTAGCAACAAATACAACAAGTAATGAAAAATTAAAGTTCACATTAACAAAAGGAACAACAGGAGGAAGTGGATCAACACTCAAATATTGTGTAGATACAGCAAATACATGTACACCAAATACAGCATATAGTTCAGTATTTACATTAAATAATGAAGGAACATATTATGTAAGATATCAAGCATTTGGAGGAACAGGAGTAAATTCAGATATAGGAAGTTATAAAGCGAATGTAGTAACAGCAACAATATCAGGAACACCAACATTAACAGCGTCATGGCCAAATACCTCACAGATAAAAGTAGGTGTATCAGGAATGACGGCAACAGGAGATACATTAATGTATAGATACTCATTAGGAAGTACAGTAAAACAAGATTGGACAACAAACTCATCATATACATATACAGGGTTAACAGCAGGAACATCATATCAGGTAAAAGTAGAAACAAAATTACAAACAACAGGAAAAACAGGAAATAGTAAGACAGCAACAATATATACATCAAAGAATGTAAGTGGGACAAACTCAGGATATAGTAGTAGTTCAGCATGTTCATCATCAACATATAGTGTATCAGCAAGTGGAGTATATCCAGCAATTACATTATCATCTCCAAGTTGTAGTAGTTATACAGAACCAACAACATCATATTGTAGTA
Source organism: uncultured Bacilli bacterium (assembly GCA_910584085.1). Taxonomy (GTDB): domain Bacteria; phylum Bacillota_I; class Bacilli_A; order RF39; family UBA660; genus UMGS1613. Next base: position 818 of record CAJTZY010000008.1, read on the forward strand.
CATCATATACAACGACATCTAGTTCATGCGATAGTACAGCATCTTGTTCAACAGGTGGATATACAGGTACAGTAAGTTATTCTAGTAGATCCTCTAGTGGCACAACTTATTCTTGTGGAAGTTGGAGTGATCAAAGGAGTAGAACGGGTGAATGTGCAGATGAATCTATTGGAGAAATGAGTAAATTTCCTAGTTGTTCTTCAGGAGAAACTTATTACGAATATAAATGTGGTGGTTATCCTGTTGCTCCTACATCATCTGGTTCATGTGGTTATAGACAAATGTACTGTTATTATACAAGATCAGTAACAACAAGTGAATCATATACATGTTATTATTCGGGATATATATCTACTGGATCAACTACAAAATATAAAGCAACCTATTCAGGAGTAGTAAAACCAGCAACAACAAAATATTAAAAAAATCAGAGAAGGTTTAGTCTCTGATATAGGTATCAAAGATACTTATATCAGGGATTAAACTAAACTTAATTAATATTCTTACCTCAAATTTATATTAATAATAAAGTTAATCTCTGAGTATTAAAAAATAAGGTATTGAATTTTGATACCTTTTTTTGATATACTTTAATTATAGGGGAGAATGTTATGACAGAGATAAATAAAATTATAGTGGATATGCTTAATGGAAATCAAAGCAATGTAAATATGAAAGGATTAGCTAGTAACCTAGGTATGAGTGAAAAACAGTTATTTGTGAGATTAAAACAAATAATTAATTATGGCTATAAATTAGAACCTTCTTATTGTTATAATTCAGATATATATTATAAAATAGTTAAAGAGGAAATATGTAATAATAATTCCGTAAGAATAAAAATATCTTCATCTGAAAAAGTATTCAGATGTATTGTAATATCCGACATACATATAGGACATGTAAATTCTAATGTTAATTTGCTTAAAAGGGTATATGAATATGCAGCTAAAGAGAATATACATATTATACTTAACTGTGGAGATTTAATTGAAGGTGTTCATACAACTGCTAAAACAAATATTAAAGATATATATGAGCAACTTGAAATATTAATAAAAAAGTATCCTTATGATAGAAATATAAATAATTTTGTTGTTTTTGGAAATCATGACTATCATTCATTATATTACGATAATCTAGATATATCTAAAACAATTGCAAATGCAAGGTATGATATTGTTCCTATAGGATTTGGTAAAGGAATTGTAAATTTAAAAAATGATAAATTATTATTAGAACATACACTTAGTGTATCACCAGATCCAGAACTTGGTGATGATACAAAAATATCCTTGGTTGGACATGGTCATATGATGAAGACAAAAACTTATGATAAATTATATATATGTATTCCCTCACTTAGTCTGGTATCTCCTGATGTGACTATAGATATTATACCTGGATTTGTAGACCTAGAAATAAATTTTGAGGGTGGTATATTTGAATTTGTAAAAGCGAAACATATGATAATAGGTGATAAAATATATCAAGCAAGTGAATCAAGATGTAGAATTAAAGAGTTATATAAAAGTATAGGAAGATAATGTAGTAATTTATATTTATAAAAAAATAAAATCAAGTAAAATAACATAATTTATTAAAAAAAGTTTAGTGGAAATAATTTCACTTTTTTGATATAATTGTATACGGTGATGTTATGAAGAAAACTGCACTTATTACTGGCTCAGCAATTGGTATAGGAAAAGAAATAGCCTTGGAACTTGCACGCGATGGATATAATATTATTGGAACTTATAATACTAGTTTAGATAAAATAGAAAGTTTAAAAAAGAGAATTGAAAGTATAGGTGTAAGTTTTGATTATTATAAACTTGATTTAAGTCATGAAAAAGAGATTAATGACTTTTGTAGTGTTATAAAGTCTAAGTATAAAAAAATAGATGTATTAATTAACAATGCTGCTAAAGCCATGGACTGTGAATTTTTACTTAAAACTAAGAAGGAATTTATGGAAGTATTAGAGGTTAATTTAGTTGCTCCTTTTTTAGTTATCCAAAGATTATTTGAAGTAATGGATAACGGTGTAATTATCAATATTTCGTCTACTGATGGAATTAATACTTATTCTAAAATGAATATGGATTATTCGGCATCCAAGGCAGGTCTTATTAATCTAACTAAGTCACTTGCTTTAGAACTTAAAAATACTCGTATATACGCCGTATGTCCAAACTGGGTAAATACTGAAAGTATAAGAGAAATGAATCCAGATTATTTAAAAGAGGAAATGAAAAGAATTGGCCAAAGTAAATTAATAGAACCAAAATGTATTGCAAATAAGGTTCTTGATCTTATAGAAAGTAATAAAACAAGTGGAAGTATTATAGTAATGGAGGATTAATGATGAATGAAAGTATTTTAAAGTTAATATCAGATTCAGAAAAGAATCTTAAAGGTGAATTTGATAATATTGATGATATAGTTTTTTTTAATAGTAGAAAGGTTATAGAAGCATTTAATAAGGAAAATGTCTCTGAATATCACTTTAATAGTACTACTGGTTATGGGTATAATGATTTAGGTAGAGATGTAATAGAAAAGGTTTATTCGGATATTTTTAAGAGTGAAGATGCTTTAGTTAGGGGACAGTTTATATCAGGAACACATGCTTTAACTGTAACACTATTTGGAATTTTAAGACCAAATGATATTATGCTTAGTATAAGTGGAACTCCTTATGATACTTTACATGAAGTTATAGGTATAAAGGGAAATGAGAGTTCTCTTAAATCATTTGGAGTTAAATATGAAGAAATTGATTTAGTGAATGATGATTTTGATTATGAAAAAATAATTGAAAGAGTTAGTGGTAATGATTTAAAAATGATTTATATTCAAAGGTCTAAAGGTTATTCTACTAGAAAAAGTATTAGTATAGAAAAACTAGCAGGTATTATAAAGAAAATAAGAGAAGTTAATAATACAGCGGTAATTATGGTAGATAATTGTTATTGTGAGTTTGTAACAAAAAGGGAACCTATAGAAGTAGGTGCGGATATATGTGTGGGATCTCTTATAAAAAATTTAGGTGGAGGAATTGCTCCTAATGGCGCTTATGTAGTTGGTAAATCTAATTTAATAGAACTTGTTAGTGAAAGATTAACAGCACCAGGAGAGGGAAAGGAAGTAGGTCCTTCTTTAAGTATGAATAAACCTTTACTACAAGGATTATTTATGGCACCTAGTGTAGTTGGATCTGCTCTTAAAACAGCGGTTCTTACAAGTTATGTACTTGAGGACCTTGGTTATTTAGTAGAACCTAAATATAATGAAACAAGAGTTGATATAGTTCAAAATATTATATTTAATGATAAAGATAAATTAATAAAATATTGTCAGGGAATTCAAATGGGTTCACCAATAGATTCAAATGCACTTCCTATGCCTTCTGATATGCCTGGATACGATGATCAAGTTATAATGGCAGCGGGTGCCTTCACACAGGGTTCATCTATAGAGCTTTCTTGTGACGGACCATTAAGGAGCCCCTATATTGCATATCAACAAGGAGGACTTACATATGAATATGGTAAGATAGGTCTTATAAAAGCCTTGGAAAAGTTAGAGGAAAATAAATGAAAAAAAAGAAGCTAAATATACTTTATGAAGATAAATTTATAATAATAATAAATAAGCCTCATAATTTGCTTACTATAGCAACTGAAAAGGAAAAGGAAAGAACTTTATATAATTATGTTTATGAATATTTAAAACAGAAAAATAAAAATAATAAAGTATTTATTGTACATAGGCTTGATAAAGATACTAGTGGTATAGTAATGTTTGCGAAGGACGAAAAAACAAAGATGTTTCTCCAGGACAACTGGAATAGTTTTAAAAGAGAGTATGTTGCTGTAGTACATGGAAAAGTTAAAAATAAAAAAGGTATAATTAAAAGTTATTTAGAAGAAACTAAGACTCATTTAACCTATTCCGTCAAAGATAAAAATGGTAAACTTGCTATTACTGAATATGAAAAAGTGCTTGAAAATAAAAAGTATACTATGCTTAGTTTGAATCTTAAAACAGGTAGAAAAAATCAAATAAGAGTAGGACTTAGTGATATGGGTAATCCTATAGTGGGAGATAAAAAGTATGGAATAAAGAAAGATCCTATTAGAAGAATGGCGCTTGTTGCTAATAAATTAGAGTTTATTCATCCAAAAACAAAAGAAAAAATTGTTATTGATATAGATATACCTAACTCTTTTATAAGTTTATTAGAGATGTTTTGAGAGAGAAAAGACCTAAATTTAAAAAAATGTATTAATAAATGAATAAAATAATTGATATATTTTTTTTGTTGTGGTACAATAATTGTAGAAAATAAGGAGGATTTTTTGCATGAAGAAGTTTAAATTAATATTAAGTTTAATATTTATGGTAGGAATAATGTTTATACAAAGTGTAAATGTAAAAGCCCTACCAACTAGTATAACTGTTACTCAAGTAGAGGATGCAGAACGTTATGGTGGCGGAGTTCAATATTTAGTCCCATTACAAGCAGATGGGCTAGGTGGAGTGGCATATTGTACAAACGTGGGAATTCCAAATGTTAGCGGACAAACTTGTACTTTAAATACTAACTGGAATGAATCTACTAGGCATGCGATAGGTGCTATAATTTATGCAGCTGAGCTTGCAGGAGTATCAACAACAACTACAACAGATGCTTATTTTGCTGCAAATGTTGCTATAAGTGTATATTTTGGAAGAACGGTAAATGGTGTTGCATATACAGGTTCAGCACTTATGAATTCAGGAACGAATACAGGTAATTTGGCAAAACAATATCTTGCAGCAGCAAATAGTGCAGCTACTAGAGATTACAGTGTAACTTTATCGTCTAGTACAAGAACATTAACATTTACAAAATCAGGTAATGAATATAGATCAAATACAGTTACACTTGATTTTAATATTAGACCAAGTATGACGGTTACTGTTAATGGTAGAACAGTTGGAGAATTTAAGCAAGTTGGACCATATGATTTTCAAGTAGTTATACCTGAAAGTGCTATAATAGGTTCATCATCAAGTGTAGTTGTTAATCTAAAAAGTGAAAGAAATAATATACCATATGCAAGGGAATATACATGTGGCAGTAATCAGCCAGTTGCAAAACTTGATTTGCAATCAGATAGTAAAAGTTTAACATTATCTGGCACAATTACTCAGGAAAAAGAATTAACAAAAGTTAGTGTTCTTAAAGTTGATGAGAATGGAAAAGCTTTAGCTGGAGCACAAATGCAAGTAGTAAATAGTAGTGGAACAGTAGTAGATAGTTGGACATCAACGACATCAGCTCATATAGTAACTGGAATTGGTGCAGTAGGAACATATTATGTTATAGAAGCAGAATCACCAGAAGGATATATTAAAAATACGGCACGTAAATCATTTACAGTTTCAAAAGATGGTGGAATAGAATTAGTTACTTTTGAAAATATTAAAGAGCAGGAATTAACGAAAGTTAGAGTATTAAAAACAGATATGTCTGGAACTCCATTAGCAGGTGCAGTATTTGAGGTAAGAAATAGTAGTGGGACATTAATAGATAGTTGGACATCAACAACAACAGCACATATAGTAGAAAATATTACAACAGTAGGCACATATACCTTAATTGAGGTTTCAGCGCCAGAAGGATATATTAAGGAAAAATATAGTCAAACATTTACAGTTTCAAAAAATGGTGGAACTATAATAGTAACAATGAAGAATATTAAGGAACCAGAATTAACAAAAGTTAGTGTTCTTAAGTTAGATGAAACTGGAAAAGCACTTGCAGGAGCAAAAATGCAAGTAGTAGATAGTAGTGGAAAAGTTATAGAGTCATGGACATCAACAACAACACCATATACATTAACTAAAATAACATCAATAGGAACTTATTATGTTGTAGAAGCAGAATCACCAGAAGGATATATTAAAAATACAGCCCGTGAGGCATTTACAGTCGCAAAAGATGGTGAGACAAAAACAGTTACTTTTAAAAACGTTAAGGAAGATACTCCAAATAGAATTGAAATACTTAAAAAAGATGGAAATGGAACTAAATTAGGAGGAGTAGTACTAGTACTAAAACTTGGAACAAAGGAAATTGCTAGATGGAATACAAATGACAAAGATGCAAATCCAAAGGTATTTACAAATTTAGAAATAGGTAAAGAGTATACTGTAGAAGAGGTAAGTACTCCTGAAGGGTATGTAAAAGCCGATAGTAAGAAATTTACAGTAGGAAAAAATTCACAACCACAAGTAATAGAAATAATAAATTTAAAAGATAAAGATAATACAGTAATAAGAATAAAGAAGATAGATAGTAGTTCAAAACAAGGATTAGCTGGGGCCGAATTTCAAATTAAGGATAGTACTGGTAAGGTAGTAAAAGAATGGGCATCAACAACAGATTACCAGGAATTTAAGGATTTAGCTATTGGAAAATATACTTTAGTAGAGATAAAAGCACCCAATGGTTATATATTAAATACTACACCTATCCCATTTGAGGTATCAAAAAATGGTCAAGTTTTCTCTTATGAAATGGAAAATACTATAAATAAAATTCAAATAACAAAAATAGATGCTGCAACAGGAAAACAACTAAGTGGAATAGAATTAGAAATTCAAGATGAAAAAGGAAAAATAGTTAAAGATGCAAATGGCAAAGATTTAAAATGGACTACGAATGGTAGAGCTAAAGAAATTGAAAAATTAAGTCCAGGGACTTATAAATTAGTGGAAACGAAAACACTTGATGGTTATATTCTAGCAAGCCCAATAACATTTACTGTTGATGAAAATGGTAATCCATCAAGTCGAAAAATTGAAATGGAAAATGAGCCTACAAAGGTTGAAATAAGTAAAATAAGTGTAGCAAACGGTAAATTGCTTCCAGGAGCAACACTAGAAATACAAGATGAAAAAGGACAAATAGTTAAAGATTCAGAAGGAAAAGATTTAAAATGGGTTTCTACTGATGAACCATATATAATAAGAGGATTAAAGGAAGGAACATATTACTTAGTAGAGACAATCGCGCCAGAAGGTTATGAGTTATCAAAAGAAAAAGTAAAATTTGAAATATCTAAAGATAAACAACCAGAACCAGTTAAAATGGAAAATGAATTATTAGTTCCAGTTCCAGATACATTAAGTTCTAGATCAACATTATTATTATGTATAGCTATGTTTGATATAGCTCTTGGAATAGGCATAGTTACTTATGTTAAAAAGAATAAGGTTCAAGAATAGTGTAGTACTTTTAATAGGAATATCGATAATATTTATTGGTATTGGAATGGGATTTTATGAATACTTTTTAGAAAGAAAAGAAAAGGCTTTCTCTGATATGAATATAATGTTATTTGAGCATGAAATTCCAGAGATAATAGAATCTGAAAAAGATTTAAATGATAAAAAGCAGGATGATGAAAATAATACTCCTGATATTCCAGATAAAACAGAGGAAAAGCCACCAGAGAAACCTCAATCACCGACATATAATTATATTGGTATTCTTGAAATTCCAAAAATAAATTTAAAGAGAGGATTTTTAGATTTAAATTCTAGATATAATAATGTTGATTATAATATAACGCTTATAGCAGGATCAACTTTTCCAAATGAGGAAAATAATAATTTAATTTTGGCTGCTCATTCTGGAAATTGTACTGTATGTTTCTTTGACCAACTTTATAAGCTTCAACTTAATGATATGGCGTATGTATATTATAAGAATATTAAATATGCATATAAGATTGTTAATGTTTATGAAGTTCCTAAGGTTGGGAAGGTTGCTATTCATAGAGATTATAATAAGAATACATTAACGCTTATTACTTGTACAAGGAATAGTAATACAAAACAAACAGTATATATATTAGAATTAACAAATAAAGAAAATTATTAAAAAGAGGTGAGTGTATGAATGATTTTTCATTAGTAGATAAATTAAAAATATTAATGAATATGATAGCAACATCTCCTCTTTTTTTATTTTGTTTTTTAATAGGAATACTATTATTAGTTTTATTAATATTGTATATTAAAAAGGGCACTAAGGTTAATAAGTGGATATTAATATCTATTCTGATTATAATTTGTATTATGTTAATATTTAATTATAATTCTATTTTATTTCATTTATTTGATGATTTAATAAATAGTATATTTATGGCACTATATTTTCCAAATTTTACTATTTATTTACTTATATTGATAGTTTCTAATTTTTTCTTTATATATTCTATATTTAATAAAAAGGTGAAAAATTCATATAAAATTGCAAATACCTCATGTTCATTAATTTTAGATATATTTTTAATATTTATAATAGATATAGTAAAGAAAACTGGTATATCTACTTATGATACATTAGATTTATATACAAATTCTAATTTATTAGTTTTATTGCAACTTTCATCAGCTGTATTTGTTTCTTGGATATTACTAAATTTACTTTTAACTGCATATCACAAGTTACAAAGGTATGATAAAATTGAACAACCTAAAATGCCAGAGATAATATTTGATGCATAAAATTAAAGTCCTATTGGGACTTTTTCTTGACTTATTGTATTGTTATAGATTATAATAAAAATAATTTAGGTGATATTATGATTAATGAAGAAGATATATTAGATATGAATATAGTTGCTACTGAAAAAAGTTTTTTAAAGAAATATAATAATATTTATATTACTGATGAGCAAGTAAATATATTGAGAAAATATGATATAGATATAAATAATTACAATAATATTTCTGAATTAATTTATGATATTGAAACATACCTAAATGATTCTTATAATGATTTAGATGATTTAGAATGGGTATCTGAATCATTGTCAGAGTATAATTATTATAACAATGTAAATAAATAGATTATTATTTAAATCAGGGGGAAAATTTATGAATAGTATTGCAATTCTTTTTGAGAAAGTAAGTTTAGAACGACAAAGATTTATATTTAAACCAAAGAAAATAGTTAAAGGGGTATGGGATAAAGAAGAACATACATTTTTAACAATAGATGGTGATTATTATGATTTATTAGATGGTGGAGATCCATGTGATGATTATTTTTGTGATGTGCAAACTACAATTAAAGAGTTAAAGAAAACTTTTGGATCTGATAATACCGAAGATGAGTTATTAAAAAGATATTATGATCTTTGTACTGATTATTTATATGCTGGTTATTATGATGAAAATACTAATGGATTAAGCATTAAAAGAATCTCTTTTGATCACATTATTGAATCAATTGAGCAAAATAAGCAAATTAAAGATGTGGCAGTTAATGAAGAATTTTATGTATTTGAAAAAAACATTTTAAAAGATATAATGAATTTACCTGAATCGGAGATTAAGGGCAAAATAGATGAAATTATTTCTGAATTAGATAATGAAGATAATGTTAAAGAATATCCAAATATTATACCTAGTTCTAAAAATAGTCAGAAACTTATAACATTAAAGAAATTAAGAAGAGAGGTTTTATCTAAAATAGTTGGCCAAGATGATGCGGTTAATGATATAACACGTGGTATTATGATAAATCAAACTTCTAGTAATCCAAATAATAAATCACATATGTTAGTTACTGGTCCTACTGGTACAGGAAAAACAGAAATTGTTAAAATTGTCTGTGATACATTAAATTTACCATTTTTTGAGGCAGATGCGACTGCATATACAAAAGAGGGGTATGTAGGTAAAAGTGTTTATTCAATGTTGGATGGTTTAATTACAGCCGCTGATGGAGATATAGAAGCTGCTCAAAATGGTATTTTGGTAATAGATGAAATAGATAAAAAGGTATATGGTAGAACTTCAGATGATGTAGGTGGTAAGGCTGTCTTATATTCTTTATTAAAAATAATGGATAGAGGGATTATTGAATTAAATAATACAGTTTTTGATACATCTGATTTAACAATAATATGTATGGGTGCATTTGAAGAATTTTATCAAAAGAAGTTAAAAGATAATAATAAAATAGGTTTTAGCGAGCCTACTTCTAAAAGTCAAAGAGAAAATATTATTTTAACTAAGGAGGATTTAGTAAAGGAGGGAGTTCCTGCTGAATTTCTTGGAAGAATTGGGGACGTAACTAGTACAATTCCTTTTGATGAAGAAACATTAATTCATTTATTATATAATTCGAAATTAAGTGCACTAAAACTACAAAAAGAATATTTTAAAGAAGCCTTTGATGTTGATTTAATTAGTACATATGGGTATGCGAAAGAGATAGCAAAGCGAGCCCTAAAATCTAAAACTAATGCTAGAGAATTAAAACCACTTATAAGAGCATCTTTAAAATATGCAACAGATGAATTTTTATCTGGTAAAAGGGCTAAAGTATTAAAAATAAATAAGGAAACTGTTTTAGATTCTAAAAAATATTACATTGAATAATGTAGTATTTTTTTTGTAAATTTTGCTATAAAAAAAGGAATTTGAAAAGTTTTCTCGTATATATACTATAGAGGTGATAGTATTAATTACATAGATAATAGTTATAGAAAAAAATATGGTAGATTAAGAATAAATAGAAAAAATAGAAAATATATTAAAAATGAACTTATAGAAAGTGATTATATACTTTCAAATATAAATGGATATTCTTTAGATAAGGAACAGAGAACTGCTGTAATAACTGATGAGTGTGCGAGTCTTATAGTAGCAGGTGCGGGTAGTGGAAAAAGTCTTACTATGGTAGGTAAAATAAGGTATTTAATAGAAAGAAAGCATATAAAGGAAGATGAAATACTTTGTATATCATTTACTCGTGATGCGTCATTGAATTTAGAAAAGAATATAAAGAAAAATTATAATTATAATGTAAAAGTATATACATTTCATGCGCTAGCTCTTGAAATATTAAAATCTAAAAAGTTTAATATATCTAATCCAAATACACTTGAATATATAATAGATGAATATTTCAATGGAATGGTATATAATAACAAGGAAATGATTAAAAAAATAAAAAAGGTACTAAATAAAATAGATACACCTTATGAAAAAATCTTAAAATCAAAGGATTTGGTGGCTCTAAAAAAATTAATAGTAACATTTATAAATTTATTTAAAACTAATAATTATTCATTAGATTATTTCTTAAAAATAAAGAAGGATAAAGATATAATAAGTATTATTATAGATATATATTATTTATATGAGGAGGAATTAAATAGTACTAATTCAATAGACTTTAATGACATGATTGTATGTGCGACTAGATATGTTAGAACTAATTCTATAAAAGGGTATAAATATATAATAGTAGATGAGTATCAGGATACTTCTTATGTAAGATTTTTGTTTTTAAAAGAGATAATAAATAAGACAGGCGCTAAAATAATTTGTGTAGGTGATGATTATCAATCTATATACAGGTTTAACGGTTGTGATTTAAATATGTTTTTGAATTTTAAAAAATATTTTGGTTATACAAAAGTGTTGAAAATAAATAATACTTATAGAAATAGTCAGGAACTTATAAATGTTGCAGGCTCGTTTATCATGAAGAATAAAAGACAGTTATATAAGAAATTAAGAAGTTCTAAAAGGCTTGAAAAACCTATTAAAATCATGTATGGTGATGATTTAAAAAAATTACTTGATGTAATTATATTAAAATATAAAAATATTCTTATATTGGGGAGGAATAATTTTGACATAAATAAATATTTTAAACTTAATGGTGAAGGATTTGTGAGTTATAAGAATTTAAATATAAAATATTTAACTATGCATGGATCAAAAGGTTTAGAAGAAGATTGTGTAGTTATTATTAATTTAAAAGATGATATATTAGGTATTCCAAGTAAAATAAAGGATGAAAAAGTACTTAGATATGTAAGTACTGGAGTAGATAAATATCCCTTTGAAGAGGAGAGGAGACTATTCTATGTTGCTATCACGCGTACCAAGAATGAGGTATACCTATTAGTTGATAAAAGGAATCCTTCAATGTTCGTTAAAGAACTTATTAAGGATTATAAAAAATATATAGATTACGTTTAGTTTACAGTTTTTACCAACGATTGTTATCTTATAATAATATTACTTACAATATATTAATTTTAATGTATTTTTGCTTTTTGTATTGAATTTGACTTTGAATATCAAAATATGATATGATAGTTGTGCTTTTCCAAAAAAAGAAGAGGTGTTAATGTGAAAGCAAAAGAAAACATACTGGAGTGGTTTGCAATCGTTCTAGTAATGGTAATAGATGTCTATTTGCTTAATAATGTTATAAGAGTAAATAGATATGAAGCTCATAAGGATATAGGATCAACTGCTAATTATATAGAAATTGAAACTAAGGAAGACGAGCAAAGTGAAATTTTAGCAGGTAGTGTTATTTTATATCAAGAAGAAATAGAAAAACAAAATGAAAGTATTAATGAAGATAATACTTTAGAAGATAAGAATAATGAATTAGATCCTATTGTATATGAAGGTAAAACTTTAGATGAATTATCTGAACTTTTAAATAAATCATTAAATTCTACTATATCAGGTAAAGGATATTTAATAGCTTCTTATTCTTTAGAAAAGAATGTTGATCCAGTTATGGCAACAGCAATAATTTTACATGAAACAGGTTGTAAATGGGGTTGTAGTAGCTTAGTTATAAACTGCAATAATGTGGGTGGTCAAAAAGGACAAGGCTGTGGAAGTTATAGTTATTTTAATACTCTTGATGAGGGAATAATGAGATTTATAGATAATTTAAGTAATAATTATATTAATTATGGTTTAACTACACCTGAGACAATTAATCCTAAATATGCAGAAGATCCAAATTGGGCAAGAAATGTAAATAAATATATTGAAAATATAAAGGCACAGTAATGTGTCTTTTTTATTATAAAAAACATTAAATTTTAAATTAAACTTTAAAGTATAAATAACAAGTAAATTAAAAAATAATATTGACATTTATTTTAAGTTTGATATACTAATGCTAATTTTTTAAGGAGATATTTATGAAAGAAATACCAGAATTATATGCATTTACTGATGAGACAAAACATAATATGGAACAAGAATTTATAGATGAAGTTGCTAGACAGGTGAAATATGGAAAAGAAGAATTATATGCTGCAATCCAATTATTATGTGTTGATGGTTGTGAACATTCATGGGCATTTAGATTTCAACAAGTGGAAAGGTTGGATCCTAGTTTAGTCAATTTTGAAATCGCACATTATTATACTTATGGGAGTAATTATGCTGATATGAGATATTATATTAACAAACCTAAAGATGTCGAGTACTATTATTTTGATTTTATGATATGGTTTTATTTTTTAAAAGGAATAGTGTTTGAGTATAACAATAAATTATTTATGAAAATTACAGAAGAGTATAATCAAAAAAAATATTTTTTTGGAGACAAGATTACAGTAGATGAATATTATGATGAACGATTAAGGCAACTTAATGATGCTTCGTTAAAGAAATATGGGAAAAATTTAGATGAAATTACGATAAAATATTATAATGAATTTAGAGAACAGGAAAAGCAAAGTGAAAAACTTGGTGAATTTAATGGATTAGTTAGAAATCCATTTATAAGATGATGGGCAGAACCAATTACTCAAGATATTATAGTTGTAGATACACCAATTCTTACTGATTGTAGTACCACCTATCCTTCATATAAAGTAGATGGGGAAAAAACTTTAGCTAAGGTTTATAATGGTCATAAATATGAAAGACCTGAGCCATAGGATTTACAGGAATTGATTTAATTTTATTATATTAAATGTTAAAATGTAAATCCATAAAAGTAATGCTTAATAAATTATGTGATAAAAAAGTATGATATAGAATAAATATTCTATATTTTTTTGTAGAATTTTGTCATTCATAAAAATAATACTCGTCCATATATTTTAGTGAGGAGGAACTATGTATAATGGACTAACGAGTGAAGAAGTAGAAGAATCTAGAAAAAAATATGGTAGTAATGAATTATGTAAGGCTAAAAAAGATAGTTTCTTTAAACTATTGTTAAGTACTCTTGGAGATCCTATAATAAAAATATTATTAATCGCACTTGCAGTTAAGACTATATTCTTATTTAAAAATTTTGATTGGTATGAAACTATAGGCATAGTTATATCTATTTTACTAGCTTCATTCATATCCAGTATCTCAGAATATGGTAGTGAACAAGCCTTTGAAAAATTACAAGATGAGGTGTCAAAGATTAAATGTAAAGTAATAAGAAATGGAAAAAGGGAAGAGATACCAATAAATGATGTTGTTGTAGGAGATATTATAAGCCTAGAAACAGGTGATAAAATCCCTGCAGATGGAATAATAGTTAGAGGGAAAATAAGTGTAGATGAGTCTAGTTTAAATGGAGAAACTAAAGAAGCTTATAAGGAAGCAGTGCTTGGAATTAATAAATCATCTGATAAAAATAGGGTATATAAAGGTAGTGTAGTATATAGTAATACTGCACTCATGAAAGTAACCAGTGTAGGTGAGAATACTTTTTATGGTAAAATCGCACTTGAACTTCAAGAAAAACAGCCTGAAACTCCATTAAAGTTAAGGCTTAGAAAACTTGCTAATTTTATAAGTAAGATAGGGTATGTAGGGGCAATTTTGGTATTTTGTTCATATCTTTTTAAAGTAATTGTTATAAATAATAATTTTGATATGGATAAGATAATTAATATGGTAACTAATTTTCCTATAATTACTGGACACATATTATATGCACTTACACTATGTGTAACTATAATAATAGTTGCGGTTCCAGAAGGATTACCTATGATGATTACACTAGTTTTATCATCAAATATGAAAAGAATGATGAGGGATAATATTCTTGTTAGAAAATTAGTTGGAATAGAAACAAGTGGCAGTATAAATATATTATTTACAGATAAAACGGGTACTCTTACTAAAGGTAAGTTAGAAGTTATAAATATAATAAGTGGAGATTTGAAGGAATATAAAAAAGAAAAAGAATTACAAAAGAAAAGTAAATATTATGATATAGTTAAACTTTCATGTGTAGGAAATAATGCGAGTAGTTATAACGGTGAGAATGTAATAGGTGGAAATATTACTGATAGGGCTATACTTTCATATTTTAAAAATGATAATAAGATAATAAAAAGAGATAAAGTAATTCCTTTTAGTAGTAAAAATAAATACTCTGTGACCACTATAAATAACCTCAATCTAATAAAAGGAGCTCCAGAAGTAATACTTAAAAAATGTACAAGTTTTTATGATAGTGATGGAAATATAAGAAAGATAGCTAATATAGGTAAGCTTGAAAATATAACTCGTGAGCATGCAAAAAATGGAATTAGGGTACTTGTTTTAGCTACATCAAAAAATATAAATCCAGAAGATTTTAATAATTTAACTTTAGTTAGTATAATACTTATAAAGGATGATGTAAGAAGTGAAGCTATAAATGGTGTAAAAATGTGTTTAAATGCTCATATTAAAACTGTAATGATTACGGGTGATAATAAGGATACTGCTCTTGCAATTGGAAGGGAGGTTGGTATATATAAAGATGGAGATTTAATTTTAACTAGTGAAGAGCTAAATAAATTAACAGATGAAGAATTAAAATCAAAATTACTTAATATATCAATAGTTGCTAGAAGCCTTCCAAGTGATAAAAGTAGACTTGTTAGAGTTAGTCAGGAGATGGATTTAGTTGTTGGAATGACTGGAGATGGTGTTAATGATGCTCCAGCTCTTAAAAAAGCAGATGTTGGATTTAGTATGGGCAGCGGTACTGAGGTTGCTAAAGAGGCAAGTGATATAGTAATACTTGATGATAATTTTATGTCTATATCAAAAGCGATACTTTTCGGTAGAACAATATTTAAAAGTATAAGAAAGTTTATAATACTTCAATTAACTATAAATTTATGCGCACTTTCTTTATCAATTATAGGTCCATTTATAAATATAGAAATGCCTATTACTGTTATACAAATGCTTTGGATAAATATGGTTATGGATACCCTTGCAGGACTTGCTTTTTCATTTGAACCACCGCTTAAAGAGTATATGGAAGAATATCCAAAGAAAAAGGATGAACAAATAGTTAATAAATATATGTTAAATGAAATTGGACTTACTGGTATTTATTCATCACTTATTTGTATTTTATTTTTGAAGTTACCATTTATAAGGAATTTATTTAGACCTGATATAAATGATAAATACTTGTATACAGCATTTTTTGGTTTATTTATATTTATAGATATATTTAATAGTTTTAATGCTAGAACTCATAGAATTAATATACTTGCTAATATATTAAAAAATAAAGTATTTATATTTATTATGGCATTTATAGTAATTGTTCAAATTTTACTTATATATTATGGTGGTAGTGTTTTTAGAACATCTGGACTTACATTATTTGAATTTGAAATTATGATATTATTTGCCTTTAGTGTGATTCCTTTTGATTGGATAAGAAAACTAATTTTAAGAAAAAAAGGATTAAAGTATGGAGTTTAACTAAAAAAATGTATAATCTATAAATTCTATCTCATATTATTAAGGGAGGGAATTTATGAAAAAAGTTTTATCTATACTAATTATCGCACTTATGATGACTGGCTGTTCTCTTGGAACAGATATGGGAAATACACCTACTAAAAGAGTAGAGGAATATTTAAATAATTATCAAACTCTAAATTCAAATGTTTTATCTAAATTAGATTCTATAGTAGAAGAAGAGTTAACTTTTGATTCTGATCAAAAAAGTACATATAGAGATATTTTGAAAAAACATTTTCAAGATTTAACTTATAAAATAAAGGAAGAAACAGTTAATGGTGATAAAGCTACTGTAGAGGCTGAAATAGAAGTAAACGACTATACTAAAACTTTAAAAGAATCAGAAACTTATAAATCAGAGCATGAGTCAGAACTTATGGGTGATAATGGAATATTTGACGATAATAAGTTTAATAATTATAAATTAGATTTATTAAAAAATAATAAAGAAAGAGTTAAATATACAATATACTTCTCACTTACTAAAGATGGCGATAATTGGAAATTAGATGATTTAACTGAATCAGAAGAAGAAAAATTACTTGGAATATATGAATACTAGAAATAATCTAGTATTTTTTTTAAAAAGTTGTTATAATTATGATGGTGGATAATATGAGTAAAAAGATATTTAAAAACTTAGATGAGCAAATAGATATTTTAAAGTCTCGTGGACTTGTTATAACAGATATTGAAAAAACTAAGGATATTTTGTTAAGAGAAAATTACTTTTTTATTAGTGGGTATAGACATCTTTTTATGAAGTCTTATAAAGAAACTAATTTTATACCAGGTACAACGTTTGAAGAGTTATATGCAATGTTTGTATTTGATAGAAAAGTTAGAAACATATTTTTTAAAAATTTATTGATTGTTGAAAATAATATCAAATCACTTATAAGTTATGAATTATCTAAAAATTATGGTTTTAAAGAAAAAGATTATTTAAATCCTAAAAACTTTTCACATGATCCTATGAAAGTAAGACAGGTACATGATGTACTTAATAAAGTAAAAAGACAAATTAGAGTTAATGGTAAACAACACTCAGCTACTATGCACTATATAACTAATTATGGTTATATTCCACTTTGGATTTTAGTTAAGGTATTATCTTTTGGTATTGTATCAGAACTTTATAATATATTAGAAGATGAAGATCAAAATACTATTGCTAAGTTTTATAATTTAGATTCTGAAACATTAGGTATTTATCTTACAATATTATCAAATTATAGAAATTTATGTGCACATGAAGATATTTTATATGATCATAGAACTCAAAAAGGAATACCAGATAATAAGTATCACAATTTATTAAATATTGAAATGACTGATGGTGAATATGATTATGGTAAGAATGATTTATTTTCTGTTGTAATTATAATGAAGTATTTACTTACATCTAGTGAGTTTAGAGAGTTTATATACGAAATTGGATATGAAATAGATATACTTGAAGGAAAAACAAATATATTACCTATAAATAATTTTTTAAATAAGATAGGATTTCCGGATAATTGGAGAGATATTACAAGTATTGATTAATGAAAAAGATATTAATTAGTCTAAGTGTAATAGTACTGTCTTTTGTACTAGGTAGTATTATTACAATATTTGTATTAAATAAAGAGTACGATATAGGTAGTATAAATGAATCTTTAGTATATATTGAGGCTACTTCTTTTGATGATATTAGTAGTGGTAGTGGATTTGTATATAAAACAGAAAATAATAAAAACTATATTATCACTTCATATCACATATTAAATGGATATGATGATATATATGTTTATAATAAGGGTGGTAATAAGTATAGGGCTGATATTGCTAGTTATAATGAGGCTAGTGATATTGCTGTTATAAGTGTTGAAGATAAATTAGATTTAAAAAATGTAAAAATAGGAAATAGTGATGATTTAAAGGTAACTGATGAAATATACGCAGTGGGAACTCCTATAGATTATAGATATTTTGGTACAATTACAAAAGGTATTGTTTCTAATTTAGATAGAAAAATAGTTGTTGATGGTAGGGAGTATAATACTATTCAAATTGACCCTAATATAAATTTAGGGAATAGTGGAGGCCCATTACTTGATAAAAAAGGTAGGGTTGTTGGACTTATATTTATTAAAGAAGATAATATAGATGGTGTTGGTTTTGCAATTCCTATAAATTTTGTTATGAAAACTGTAGAAAAAACGGAAGATAAGTGGTAATATATATTTATGTAGATTAGAAATGTTGGGGGAAAGGTATGAAGAGAAAAAATGAAAATAAAAATTTACATTTAAGTTTAGAAGAGATAAGGGGACTTTTAGTTGCTTATAAAGAAAGAAATGATTTAGAAGCATATAATATACTTGCTATTTCAAATATTGGATTAGTTAATCTTGCAGCAATTCAATATTTAGGAAATGGATTAACTATGGATGAAATTATATCAGCAGGTAATTTAGGATTAATTGATGGTATTAATTCATTTGATTATTTAAATAGGGAAATTGAATATTTTTATCCATATATATTAAAGTGTATTGTAAAACAAATACAAAAAGATTTGAATGTTTTTGATGAAAATAGTCGTAATATAAGCTTTGATCAGTTACTTCCAATTTATGATGAAGATGATAAGAGAATGAATTTAGAAGATGTAATTGATAGTGGTGAAGAAATAGGTAGAGAAAATCATATATCAATGCGTATTAGATAAATTATTTTTAAAATATTGAAATGAGCAAATGTTGAATTTGCTTTTTTTGTTCCAGGGCATGGTGGATACCTTTATACCAAATAGATTAAATCTATAACGGGTATTTATTTGTGTCTCTGCTATATCTAAATTTAAAATAAAAACCATTTTTTATAATTCGAATATAATTGGAATTTGGTAATGTATAAAGCTAAGAGAAATTACTATAAAGATGAGTAAATATAAAAAATAAATGTTATTTCTTTAAAAAAGTTTCTTTTTATAATGTTTAAAAAGTGATATAATTGGACTTAAAGAAATCAATATAAACATATTTTTTATAGTAAGGTGAATTAATTATGTGTAAAAGAATTACGAAAAATGATAATCTATTTATTTTAAGTTTAAAAGAAAAATTTCCGGTAAATGCGTACTATGGGTGGGAATTTGGCAACGTACATAGTTTATATAACTATTTTGTAGGTTATAAAGTGGCTGCAATGGATTTGTATAAACAGTTTATAATATATTCAATAAATGGGGAAATAAACGTAACAGATACATTAATATTTCCTTTGATTTTTTTATATAGGCATTCGTTAGAACTGTGTATAAAATATTTGTATTTTAAGTATTCATACACCAGTGAAGAAGATAAAAAGGGATTTTTAAAATGTAATCATAAATTGGATTCAATATGGGGTAAAACTAGACCATATATACAAAAATGCTTATCCGAACAAAGAGTATGCTAAGTTTAGAGATAGTTGACAATTATGTTAATAAATTTAACGATGCAGATAGTGCTTCGATGAATTTTAGATATCCTATTACTAAAAAATTAGATAAAATTCAAAAGATACCAATAAAATTAGATGTTAAAACTTTTTGTGATAGAATGAATACGCTTTTTGATTATTTAAAAAAAATTGATTATGAAATAAGTTGTAAAATAAGCTATATTACAATAGAAAATTTTGAGGAAAAACAAAATAAGGTAATTAATATAATAAATAATCATTTGTCCGATGTAAAGTCATATATAAAAAAAGGCCAGTTTAATATTGATAGCATTGACTTATTGAAATGTATATATATATTAATTTACTCAGGAAGAGAAATAGATAATGGTATTAAATTATCTAAAACTGAAGAAAGAAATTCAGATTACATAAAACTATTAATTATGGTGTATAATGAAGCAGAACTTATAGATAAAGTAGAATTATATGATATGATTTCATCAAAAGAAAAAACTCTTATTTTAAAGTGGCTAAAAATATCATTGAGAGAATATAACAAATTAATAAAATTTTAAATAGTAAAAATATAATAAGAAAACGATGATAGATATATTTATTATACAATATTTGTATATCAACTAATTAGGACTCTAAATATTTAGTGCAGGTTGAAAAGTATAATAAAAAAAACTTCTAATTTTAATTCTGACATTAAAATATATGAAGTTGTAATAATATTGAATAATTCCTTTATATAGATAAGTGCGCTAAGGACCTTTATAATTTGGCAAAAACTTATAAAAAGGAACATGAAGATTGAAACATATTTTTAACTAAACACTTAATAAATCAAGAAATGTTATTGTTTAAATTGGTGAATTATTTGATTACATTGAAATATCAAGTTGTTAAAAAGCAATAAAAAAACTTTTAATGATAAGGAAAAAAATAATTATTAGATAAGTTGTGGAACATAAAGTAAATAGATTGCAAAATAAAAAGTTTTGTGTTACTATATAAAACAATTTCAGGGGGGTATTATTTTATGGAACCATTTTCAATAAATATATTTTTTAGTCAAATAGGAAGATTGCCAGTTGATGAAGTTAAAAAATTAGTAGATGACCATTTGTATGATTTACAAAAAATGTCTATTGTAGATGCTAATCAAATATTTAACTTTGTTGAAAAAAAATTTAAAATAGTAAGTGATTGGCAGAGTTCTAATGGCATGGTTGATATTATGACATTTAAAATGATAGCAACTAAAGTACCAGACATATCTGCATATACATTTAAGGAAGTTAATAATATAAATAGATTAAATCCAACAGTTCAAGTGGAACTAGCACATATACTAAATGAAAATGAAAAGTTAAATTTATTAAATAATTTTGGATATAAATTAACTCCATTAGTAATTCAAAATTTTGTATTAGCACTATCATTAGAAAATCAAAAAAAGATGATAGTTAAGTTTAAAGATAAAATTACTGATTGCGATTCTGAATTACTTTTATCATTTTTAGGAACTTTACAACCAGATAATCAAAAATTCTTTTTAGAAACAATTAAAGCTTATATAAGAGGCCTGAATGCAGATAGTATATCAACAATTATAACAAGTGTATATCCAAAAAATATCGATTATTTTTTTACCGAATATCACGAATGTATTGAATCATTTGATGCATTAGCTTTTGTTAAATTTTTATCAATGCTTTCAGGTGATGGTATAATTTTATGTAGTAAACATTTCGAATCAAAGATAAAAGATATACCTGCTGATATATTGATGTATAAACTTGGAATGAGCGTAGATGATTCTGAGCAAATTTATAATATTTGGAAGATAAATTCTAGTAAATTAAATGAACTATCAAATGCTTATTTTAACTTAATTATAGAAAGATTAGATGACAATTTAAGATTAAGTTCTTTAAGTGATTTTAAAGAAAAATATAGTAATATGGATGTTACGGAATTACTTGATTTATTTGAAGCAGACAATGATGAAATTAAATCTAAATTATTTCTTGAATATAAAGATAAGATTATCAAAATGGATGGCAATGCTTTTATTAAATATGTTAATGAAAATATAAATAGTTCTACGATAAGAAATAAAATTTTCCTATTATATAAAGATTTTATATGTGACTTATCTGATGAAGATTTTATATATTTTATTAATGATTATTCAGAAATAAATTTAAAATATTCTTGGGGTAGAGAAGATAAATCTGCTAATAAGGAAGAATTGATAGAATATATCTTTAATAACTTTTCTGATAGATTAAAAAGTATTTCTTTAAAATATTTACCTGAATTATTTGGCAGTAGTGATTCCTGCTTACAACATAAATATATTGATATATTAAGTGAAAGTATTAAACAATTAATTCATGAAAAGGTATATATCAAAGATTTACTTGATTCAGTTTGGGGATATTCTACATATGAAATTTTAACAACGTATTTAGAGCAGTTTAAAGAGTTATCTGCAAAAGACTGGTATGGGTTATTAGGTATTATATCTGGAAATGCTTATAATATATCTGGAAATGCTTATAATATTGTTGGGAATTTATTATTAGAATGTGATATTGATAACTTTGATTTTATTGATAGAAATAATTTATTAGATAGTAAAAATGCACAGATTATGTTTTCTTATTTTGAGAAAAACTTACAAAATAAGATGCTTTTAAAATATACTGAACTGGCAGAAAATAATAATCATGAAAAATTAATGGATAGGTATGATGAATTAATTACAAAGGTTGTAGATGAAGATGTAGATGATATTCTAACTAACCATAACTGTACTCATTTGTTAGTTTTACTTAGGGTATTACTTAAATACCATATTATCAATGATAAAGATGATTATTATCAAATGTTTAAGGAAATATATATGTCTAAATTATTAAATAATTTGGATAAAGAAAATTCCCAAAATGTTAATTTAATAAAGGATAGTTTATTTTATAGATTAGTAAAGGGAAGTGTAGATCCAATAATGTTAATTCCTATAAAAACTTTAAAGGGTCTAATATTCTTTAATAAAAATAATGTTATAACAAATTATGATGAAAATATTAATGTATATAATCCTGATGAAATTGAGCCATTTGTAGAAAATTTAACAGAAGAACAAGTAATTATGTTAAATAATAAGCTAATTAAACAGATATGTGAGAAATTGTTGTTTAATTATAAGGATGAACATCCTATGAAGTCATCAATTAGAAATCTTGCAATTAGATTATATTTATCGGTTGGTTATCAAAATGCTAAAAGATTAATTGATTTGAAATTCCCATTTACAAGATATGAATATATATTTAATGGAATTAATATTAAAAAAATTAATCTAGATAGTAATGGTGAGCCAATAATAAATAAAAAGTTAAATGATTTTATGTTTGGTAGTAATATAAGTGATGATAATACTAATATTAATAGGTTATTACAAGATAAAATACCAGAGTTTGAGAAGAGATTTGCTGATGTATATAATGGCTTTGAAACTATATATCAAAACTTAAATGGAAATGTTAGTGTTTCAAGAATTTTAAAATGGTATGAAGAGAATAAAGTTTTATTAAATCCAGATGAATATCGTTTATCATCTGTATTAAGTGAAATTGGTAATGATGAATATGTTTTAAAAGAGGCAAGAAAGTTATATAGTGAAATGAAAAGCCGTGAATTTTCAACTATTCCAAAGGTATCAGGAAGTTATAATGATGACTATACATATGAAATACTTGATTTAGATGATCCATTGGGCTTAGTAGTTGGGTATATTACAAGATGTTGTTTCTTAATAAATGGTATATCAAGAAGTTCTTTATTCCATTCAGCACAAAGTAAAGATGGTAGGATATTTGTTGTAAGAAAAAACGGTGAATTAGTTGCGCAAAGTTGGGTATGGAGAAATGGTAATTTAGTATGTTTTGACAATGTAGAGACAAGAGGAACTTATGATAGTGATATTCTTTTAGAAACATATAAAAAAGCATCTCAAAATATTCTTGAGGTTTCTGCAAAAGATGAAAATACAAAAGAACAAATAAAATTAGTTACTTTTGGAGGTGGATATTCAAGGATATCAAAAACAGACAATAAGGTTCCTAAAGACAAAATACATACTCCAAGGGTTGATTACAATATTTATACAGATGCAAGTTATGATCAGTTCATATTAGCATCAAATGGTGAGCAAGAACTATATTATGGTGATGTAAAAGCTCAATATAAAGATATTAGAAAGGAACCTGATAGATATGTTGAATTGTCACTATTAGATAGAGAACAAAAATCTTCTATTATTAAAAGAATTAGGTCTATTGAATTTACAAAAACAGGTAATATAAGAACAGTAGATTTTGATAATTATAGTTATGCATCTATTACTGATGATTGGTATATATTACTTAATCATAGTGGTGAAGTAGAATGTATACTTTTAGAAAATGATAATAGGGCAAGAAAAGAATTGTATGATGAAATCGATAAATTGAATAAGATATTTACTGAAATGGGTGTGCGTGCTGAATCAAAAGAAGTTAGTGATAAAATTTTATCCTTAGTAAAAAGAGGTGAGCATTAATGGAACAAGTATATTTAGAAAATGCTAGACAAATATTTTTAATGCCCCCAAGTGATGTTTACTATGAAGGCAGAGATGTAAAACAATTTGATGATTTTATAAGAATGTTAGGTTATGTTGTTCCTAATAAATTAACGCCACAGGAACTAATTGTATATTTAAAATTTCTTATAAATGATATAAGGGATAAAACTTGTAGATTTCAAAATTCTCAAGCATTTAGAAAAATATTTGAGGAATATTTAGAAATTAGTGGCAATTTAGAAAAGTGGTTGACATATTTTCCTGGTTTTATGCAAGTATTCACTAAACCCGAATTTTATAATGAATTTATAGTGATGTTTAAAAAGTCATTTTATCAACTTGAATTAGAAGAAGAGAGTGAACAAGATTATGGTTGTGTTGAAGTAGAACCAGATATTATTGATATTTCTAATAAAGATAAAGCAGAAGTCGTGGCATCTTTATATAATCATTCTAAACCTCTTGGAATGGGTATTTTTCAATATGATCCAACACCAATGACAGTGGAAGTTGCTCGTATGGTACTTGATGATATGGGATATGCATTTGGTTATTTAAAAGGAAGAACAATGAAAGTTAATTTATACGATAATATTATTAATGTATATGTATACAATATGGATAATAATCAGCCGGGATTAGCACAAAAAGCAATTTCAAAGTGTAAAAATATAACTAAAGGTGAACAAGTAAAACAATTAAAAAAATAATATAAAAGCAGAAATTCAAAAGAAACTTTGTGACTAATGAATTTTTGCTTTTTTGCTCGTTTAACATCTTATTTTTGTTTGAATATAATAGTGTAGGAGTGATGTTATGGCAAAAGTTGTTATAGATGTAGGACATGGAGGATATTGAAAAATCCAAAAATAAAAGAATAGCCATAAAGATAAGTAAATACAAGAAATTAAGGTACCTTGGTAGGAAAATATCTTTTTTTGATAGAAGAAAATTAAAAAGTGTTATATAATATAGATACGGAGATGTAGTTTAATGGTATAACGATTATCTCCAAAATTATAGATGAGGGTTCAAATTTCTTCATTTCCATATTTATACTATCAATACTTGATGCCTTAGTATCAATAGCAACATTAGTTTCGCCTACGATTATTTCCATTATAATTATTATTATAAATCTTATAGTAAAAATATTAATTGAAAAGAAAGAGGGTACTATGATAACAATTAAAGGTGTAAACTGCAGTGTTTATGTAGGTAACCTATATGTTGGTTGTTATTGTAAGGATAGAGTTTTGTATAGATTTGCAGTTGAGGTGTGAGTCCTCTTACCTACACCACTTTTTGATATTAATTAAGGTACTTTAATGTGAAAGTATCTTTTTTAATGGTATAATATAAAGGGTGGTTTTAATGAATAAAGTTATTAATAAAGTATCTGCAAAAAAGAATTTAAATGAAAGTAGCATAAATAATACTATCAGTTATTATAAAAAGTCAAAGAAAAAACAAAAAATTGATAAGTGTAATATATGCGGAAATGTATTACCATTAACATGGGATCATGTACCACCAAAGTTTTGTTTTAATAATATTTCTGTAAAATACAATTCTATGATAGAAATGCATGATTTAGATAGAAAAAGCTCAATTAGTCAGAATGGTATCAAGTTTAGGACAATATGTGATAACTGTAATAATAATCTTTTAGGTGCAGAATATGATAGAGAATATAAAAAGTTGGTAGATTGTTTATATAACTTATATATAACACCTGGAGAAATTGCACAATATGTTATTATTCAAGGATTAAAGATAAATAGGATCGCTAGGGCAATAGTTGGACATATGCTTGCTTCTAGGGAAGATTATACATCTAATAAGTTTGAAGCAGAATTACGAAATTTCTTTTTAGATAAAAATGCTCTCCCACCAAAGAATATGAAACTTTTATATTATACTTATATATATAATACTATTATGATAATAAGAGATATAGTTCCTAAAAAAATTGGAAATTTAGATTACGATGTCCCTGATTGTTTTATGAGTTGCCTAAATACTTTTCCAATGGCTTTTATTTTAGCAGACAAATGCGAAAATACATGTGGCTTATATGATATGTTTCAATTATGTACAAATGATATTGATGAAGAAATTGATTTTAAAGTAGATTTATTATCATATTTATATCCAAATCATAAGTGTGCAAGGCATCCATACTGGCCATGTAATGTAAGTGATGAGGAATCAGGTGTGAGTATGATATTAACAACAGAGGTTTCTCAATATAACTCTGTGATGACTGATGTTAGAAATTTAAAAAAACGCAGATAAGTATAGTAGGTGAAATATGCAAGAATTTATTAAATATATTATTGAAGGTATGTTGCATTATATTAACTTAATATTTGGTTTATTAGATTTTAAGAATTTAGGATTTATGTGGATTATCATTATAGGACTAATAACTGCATTTTTTGTAAATAAAGATGTTAGAAAAAATGTATTAGGTTTAGTTCATCCATCTTTAAATGTGATAAAAACATTGCCAGGTTTCTTATTTTTTATTTTATTTTTAGGATATTATATTTATATATCAATATTTTTCGAAGAAAAAATAACTTTTATTGTACTAATATTATCAATATATTTGTTTGTACAAGATTTTTTTAAAACGAATCTTAATTTATTATTAGAAAGTGAAAATAGTATTTTTGATTCTATTAAAGATATAAGTTTTCCTGTAATCCTATTATGTATTCAACAAATGTCAATGATGTTTGAAAATTGCACTTTTAATAATTTAAACTATGTTCTTCTATCTTTAATTATAATTCCAATATTTTCTATCTTATTTTTTGTTATGAAGCATTATTGTATATATACTGATTTTTATGCAAGATATAAAAAGTATATTGATATAGATGATTATTCATTTTTTAAAATATTTAATGATAGCTTAATCGAATGTGGAACTTATAAAAAAAATGAAAAAGTATTATCCAGATTTATTATGGATAATAGAAAAAAATCATATGAAGAAATGAGGGTTGAGTTAAATCAGGATATAAGAAAAATAATAAGTAATGAGAAAAAAACTATAAGAAATAAGAGAAAAAATACTAAATATAAACCAAGCAAATTATTTATAATATTTAATTATATTTGGATTTTTAATATTGTAAGTGTATTAGTTAGTGTACTTTTTAAGCGATATTTAAACACCCCATTTGATTTTTGGTATTATTGGAGTTATGGAATTTTGTTAATATATTTTTGGTATGACCTTATGAGATTAAAAAGGATTGAAAATCAATATGATTTTGCTATGTATATGTTTATATATATAATTCTTATAGTTTTCTTGCTATTATATAATCATTCTTTAACAACTTTTAGATTAACAGAACTTGGATTTTTAATTCCTATTTTTATAGTAATAAGAATATGTACTTATTACAAAAAATTCCCAAATTTATTAACATTACCATTTTTATCTAAAAATAATTTTTTTGGACTTAAACCTGAAGATTATAAAAAGAAATAAAGATGCTTTGATTAGTATCTTTTATTATGTAAATTTTTAAGAAAGAGAGGCAGGTTTTGAATTAGAACGAGGTATCAAGGGTAGTGATAGAAAATATATTAAAATTAATAAATTTAAGAAAACTACAAAATATTATGAAAACAAAGTAGCTACTATCAATAAAAATCTTGATAATGCAATGAATGAGTTTGAAGAAAAAATGAAGACCACTAAAAATGCTTTAATAGATAAAAACTATGTAAAGGTTAGAAGAGATACCTTTGACAGTATGTAAAATGTAATAACAGAAACTAAAAAGGTTATGGAATTTCAACTAAAAATGGAACAATTATTTAACGAAGTAAATACTTTTAGTAAAAGTTATCAAACATTAGAAAAAGAAAATAATAATCTACAAAGAGAAGTAAAAGCACTTACTACAAGAAATCAAAATTTAACAAAAGGGAACAATCACCTTAAGGACTATTTAAAAGCTATTTTGGAGGCAATAAAACACTTTTTAGAGAGAAGCTACTATAGCTGAAATAAAAGATTATTTGATAATAATGATTTTGATATGAATGATGTTGTTAAAATTTTAAGAGAAACTACCAAAGAAGATGAATTAGTTAATTATGTAGAAGCACCTAATTATTTAAAAACAAGTAATAAATCTTACAAAGAGAGGGATAAAGATGATTTTGAAATAAGTTTATAAATTTCAATTAAAGTCATTCAAAATAAATTTTTTATAGTGTATAATACTATTAGGTGATTTATATGTGGTTTTTATTTGTTACCCTTTATATAATTTTAGCAGTAGCGTTTACCCAATTTTATAAAATTGTTTTAAATACTTCAAAAAGTGATGGCACATTGACTGTATTATTACAATTTATAGCAGGATTAAGTGCTTTATTACTTTCTCCAGTCTTTAAGTTTACATTTCCAACAGATTGGAAAGTATATTTATTATTAGGAATTGCTTGTATTTTTTATGCTCTTTCAGATAGAATGAATACAACAGTAAGAAGTGGTATAGAGGCATCTACATTTAGTATAATAAAACAACTATCAACAGTATTTATGATTCTAGCAGGATTCTTATTTTTTAAAGAGCAATTTGTTTGGAAAAGGATTATTGGAGCAGGATTAATAATTTTTAGTAATATTCTTATTTTCTATAAAAAAGGAAATCAAAAATTAGATAAATATGTTTTGTTAGGTATTCTGTCAAATATAATTTATTCAGTAGCATTGCTTTTGGATGTTAATATTTCAGATAGTTTTAATTTAGCATTTTATGTAGCATTAACTCTTTTAGTCCCTGCTTTATTTATTACAATTGCAGAAAGAGTAAAATTAGCAAATATAAAAAAAGAGTTTAAAAATGGCAATAAGCAGGCAATTTTTATAACAGGTCTTTGTTGGGGAACAATGATTGTAGTTCAATTAAGAGCATATCAACTTGGAGAAGCTACTTCAGTAGCTCCTCTATGTGCATTAACTGTAATTGGAAATGTATTAGTTGGCTATCTATTTTTAAAGGAACGAAATAATTTGTTAAAAAAGTTAATAGCTGCATTTTTAATTATTGTGAGTGTATTTTTAATAAAAGGTTAAACTTATTTAAAATTAGGAGATGACAAAATGGAAAGATTATTAATAATGGCTTATATGGGTACAGGGAAAACAGAATTAGAAAATAGATATGATAATGTAATTGATTTTGATTTCCAAGATTATAAATATATTTACGATGAATCAATAAGACATTTGCCACTTGAACAAAGAAAGGGCTCAACAAATTTAAGAACAGAAAATCCAAATTATCCCGAAAGTTTTATTGCTGATGCAATAAAATTGCTTAATGAAGGTAAAATAGTTGTATCTCCATTTATCGATCATGTATTTAAAGCATATGATGGTTCTAATATTGCATCACAAGTTGATAATTTAAGAACTATATTAATTTGTCCAACAAGGAATAATTTTAATGAATATGTAGAGCGATTTAAAAAAAGAGGTAATAGTGATGAATTCATTTCTAGAAGGGAAAAAGAATTTTCTAGTTTAGTTGATTTATTTGAACAAGCTAATAATTATGAAAGAATAATAATGAAACCTGGACAATATTTATCTGAAGCACTAGAAGAAAATGGAATAAGTTTAACTTTGAAAAAGACTACATCAAAAAGTTAAAATAAGGAGGAGTATAAAAATATGGGTGAAACTTTAGAATTAATTTTTGATAAATTAAAAGAGGAAGATTTAGAAGAAGTAGCACAACTTTATGATTCTGAAAGACCAATAAATACCAATAGAACTAAAATGAAACAAACATTTAGTCAAATTAAAGATAATCCTGATTATCAAATGGTTGTAGCAAAATATAATAATGTGATTGTTGGTTTTGCAAAGGCAATTATTCATCATGACATTTTTGAAGAAAATAATCCCTTTATAACGATTTGGAGTGTTCGAGTAAGAAAGGAATATAGAAGGCTTAAAATAGGTACTAGATTATTTGAATATATTGAAAAAATGGCTAAAAGTATGAATTGTGAATTTATCTGTCTTTTAGCTGATAGTGATAATGTTGGAGCTAATGAGTTTTATAAGAGTTTGCATTATGAATGTGCTAATGGATATGTAAAAAATTTTAAATAAGCATTTCATATAATCAGAAACCCAAAAGGTGTTTTGTATCAATAGTTAGTATTGTCATAGCTTTTAAGGAAAAACAATGTACTTTTTTTTCTCTTTGAATATAATACTTTGAGGAGTGATGTTATGGCAAAAGTTGTTATAGATGCAGGACATGGAGGTAGTGATCCAGGTGCTAGTGGAAATGGAATAATTGAGAAGGAGTATACATTAAAAATTTCCCAGTATATATATGATAGGCTTAAAGATTTAGGATTAGATGTTAAGATGACTAGAACTGGTGATGAGACGTTGTCACCAACTGAAAGAGTAAATAGGGTGCTTGATGCTTTTGGAAATAGCAGTGATGTGTTAGTAATTTCTAATCACATAAATGCAGGAGGAGAGACCTAGCTCTTACATGGGTTAAATTTATAAGGGTATTAAGACAGTTGTATTTGAATGAAAATAAATTATAGCATTGTTTATTGAAAATCATATTTTGAAGGCAATAATAGTCTTAAAATTAGATTTTAAATACAAATTGCTTTGAAATACTAAAAGAATGTCGAAAAATGTGATATAATTAGTACATAAGATAGCAGTATTTAATCTTTTTAAGATGGATACTGCTTATTTTTTGAAGTAGAGGTGTTATTTGTTGAAAAAGAGCTTTAATAAAAAATCAGAACCTTATATTGAGGAAAATATCTTTTTGTCTTTAGGGCCTAAAGATAATGTTGATGAAGATAATATTTATTATAATAAATTTATGACTGCAATTAACAGAAATTGCAAAATTATTGCTTTCACAGGAAGATATGGAGTTGGTAAAACTAGCATAATTAATTCAATATTAAAAAAGTTACATAATAAACCTAGTGAAATTAGAGTGTCATTGGGCAATTATAAAAGTGCTGGTATGAATAACGAAAATACAATTGAAGAAGTGAATAATATTGACATAAATGATATTGAAATAAAAATATTACAACAAATTATTTATACAACTAATGAAAACAAATTGTCAATGTCAAGGTTTAAAAGAATTAAATATATTAGCATATTCAGAAAAATATTATTTAGTATTTTAGTACTTTTAATATTAGGGCTGCTATATGTATATTTTCCTCAAATCTATATTGGAGTTTTTGGAAATTTATATGATTTTTGTATAAAATATATTCATAAATATTGCTGTATTTTTATTTGCGTATTACTGTTTATGTTTATATGGTTTGTATTATATAAATTTATTTTAGGTATTGAGACAACAATAAGCGTTTCTACTCTAAAATATAAAGATTTAGAAATTGGAATAAATAATGATAGTGAAAAATCGGTTTTTAATAAGTATTTAGACGAAATAGTTTATTTTTTTAAACAAACGAAAACACATATTTTAGTAATTGAAGATTTGGATAGATATGGTAATGTATCTCTCGAAATATTTAAAAAGTTGAAAGAACTTAATTTTTTGCTAAATTCAAATGACACAATTAAAAAAAATGGTGGTGTAATTTTCATATATGCCCTGAGAGATGATTTGTTTTTAAATCATGAGGATCGAGTAAAATTTTTTGATTATATAATTCCAGTTGTATCAAAATTTTCTAGTCAAAATGCTAAAGAATATGTAATGGAATTATATCAAATCTTTCATACTAAATATAATTTATTAATCGATGAAAAGTTATTGAGATTAATAAGTATATATATTCAGGATCGAAGATTATTACTTAATATATTTATGGAATTTAAAACATATGTTGATGCTTTGAAAAATAACCAGCACATCAATTA
Organism: uncultured Bacilli bacterium; assembly: GCA_910584085.1. GTDB lineage: Bacteria > Bacillota_I > Bacilli_A > RF39 > UBA660 > UMGS1613. Next base: position 33,445 of record CAJTZY010000008.1, read on the forward strand.
TTCAGAACTATTTGCAGTCATTTGCTATAAAAATATAAATCCTTTGGATTTTGAAAGAAGAATAAAGTATGAAGGAGATTTGTATAATATTTTTAATTATAAAAATGATTTAATTAAAATTATAAATAGTAAGATTCTTGATGAAAATATAAAAATTACAAATAGAATAGAAAATGCAAGAAAACAAAAAATTAAAGATATTCAGGATTTAAAAAAATCATTTTTACTAGATGTTATGAGAAAAGAACATATTGGCAGTTATATTAATGATATTAAAATATATTTGGGTAGTACTGTATTGACACTTGATGGATTTATAAATTATGAAATTAATGTGGCAAATTTAAGAGAATGTGATTTTTATTATGAGTATCCCGGTTATGGAAAAAGCAAGATTGATTCAGAAATAAAATCTTCATTTCTTGATAAGGCAGATAATTTAAATTATAATTTTGAAGAAATGTATGATAAAATAAACTCTAACAAAAATAAAATAGAAAAGAATAAAGAAATGACACTTGAAGATATTTTGAATGTTGATAATATAAAAGAAATGATAGATGATGACAAAATAAAAGAACTTTTTCAAAATAAAATATTAATATCATTGATAAAAAATGGTTTTATTAAAGAAAATTTTGAAAAAAATTTATCATATTTTAAATCTGGAGATTTGTCTCCAGAAGATTATACTTTTTTAATAGCAGTTGATACTAATGACAAACTCGACTTTAAATATAAACTTAATAATGTCAAAGAGGTTATTGAAAATATAGATACTAAGGATTTTTCTACAGATAAAATATTAAATTTTGATATTTGTGACTATTTATTATCAAATAAAGTAAAATCAAAGTTCAATAATTTTTGTTCCCAATTTAAACAAATAAATGAATATAGGCTAAGCTTTTTAAATGAATATTTTAGATATAATAGAGAAAACTTTATATATCTTTTAAAAGAGGTATTCAGTTTTGACTTGCTTTACCTTTTATATGATAAACAGGAAATGATAAATGATCTAAATGAATGGATAAAGATAATAATAGAAAATATAAACTTAGATATTGATAAAACTCAATTAGTTCATATAAAGAGAAGTTTAGAAGAAAATTCGGATTTGTTAAATAATATAGAAATTAATGATGTTTCAAAAGCAAATATTATATATTTAAAACCAAATATTGAATATTATGACAATATAAATGAATCAATAATAAGAATATTATATGAAGGTGAAATATATGTCCCAAATAAATCTTTTTATAATAAACTAATTGATTTATTTGGAATAGAGAATAATTATAAAAAATCAAATGCAATAGATATATTATACGAAAATGAAGATTTCTGTAAATTCAAAAATAGTGTTATAGTAAATAAGTATTTTCCATCATTTTATAATACCTTTGAAATATTTGATAGTGATGAAAAAAATATTTTAAAAGCTATAAATGATACAGATTTAGATAATGAAGTAAAATTGTTAATTTTAAAAACTGAAGTTAATGAAATTAGTGATATAGAGGATGTAGATGACAAAGAATTATGGAAAGAGATTATTAAAAATTCTCGTTGCAAAATATGTATGGAAAATATGATTGCATATTTTGATTATGTTAACAAAATTGATGATGTTATTTTGGAAATGATTTCTGAAATTGGAAATGATTATCATGTGGTAGATAACAGTGTATTTCAAGACTTTGAAACAAGTTTAATATATTCAGCATACCATCCTATGATTGATTATAGTATAATAGCACATAGCTATAATCATAATATAGAATCTTTTGATGAAGAATTAGATATTAATAATGATTTACTAGAAGAATTAATAATTAATAATAAAGTAGAATTAAACATTAATAATTACAACTCATTACGAGAAAAAAATATAATTGCTTTATTGAAACTGATTCTTAATAAAATTGATAGTTTTATAGAAATAAAGAATGATATAGAACATGATTCATATATTACAAATGAAATAATGGAAAGCAATATAACCATTGATAAAAAAATACAATTACTAGATAGTATTGATATGGCAGATATATCTAGTAAAGGGATATCAATATTAATAGATGAAATAATTAATAATAATATTTATTTGAATGACAATTTTATAGGGATGTTGTTTGATTTTGCCGAAGAAAATGCCAAAATAAAATATTTTATATATTTACATAAAAGTAATTATAATTATATTAATTATTTATATAAAATTAATGATAAGATTATTAAAATTAGAGATGGAAAGTCCACTTCCTTATCATTTGATTATGATAACCAAATATATGAATTGATGAAATATTTAAAATCACTTGGAATAATAAATAGATGTGATATAAAGAAAAATAAAATTAGAATTTCATATAATAAAACAACTTTATAAGTATATTAGTTATGAAAAAAATGTTATAATATAAAATATAGGAGGTTTAAATTATGAGTGAAAAAGAATTAGATTCAAGTGTTAATGAATATAAAGAAGAATATAAACCTAATAATTATATAAAACAATTACAATGGGATATGGCTATTGGACTTCAAGAAGTAGATAATTTAAAACCTTCTAAATATTTAGAAAAACTATTAGAACAAAATGTAGATGGTAATTTAACTATAGAAGAAGTAGAAAAAGAATTAAGAGAATACTATATTGAAAAGGAAAGTAAAAGTGAAATTAATCATAATGAATTAGAATGTGATTTTGTATCTGCTAGAATAGTTGAATTATTAGATCAAGATAAATTTGAATTATCAGTTGATTATTTAAAATATGTTCATAAATTTTTATTTCAAGATGTTTATGAATTTGCAGGGGAGTTTAGAAAGATAGATTTTTCTAAACACGAAAAAATATTAAATAATGATTCAGTAGCCTATGGAGATTGTAATACATTAACTGAATCTTTAGAATATGATATATCTTTAGAAAAAGAAAAGAATTATAAAGAAATGAATATAGTTGAAGTTATTAATAATATAACTAAATTTTCATCTAATATATGGCAAGTACATCCATTTAGAGAAGGTAATACAAGAACCACGGCATTATTTATAGAAAAATATTTAATTAGTTTGGGCTATAATGTTGATAATACTTTGTTTAAAGATAAATCGGTGTATTTTAGAAATGCATTGGTAAGAAGTAATTACTTTAATAACTATTTAAAAATAAAAGAAGATAATAGCTATTTAGTCAAATTTTATGAAAATTTATTATTAGGTAAAAATAATAATTTACATTCACAAGATTTAATAGTTGAAGAATTATTTTAAGAAATGAAAGTGGTTTTTTATTCAATAATTATTGTGTAAAAGACTTCTTTTATTTATTTTTTTATGTTATAATAAACATATAAGCTAATAAGCATATATGTTTATAAGTTTAAAGTGGTGATATTATGATTGATAAATTGGGAGAATTTATAAAGAAAAAGGTTGATCGAAAAATTAATATATCTAAAAAGAAAAAATCTGATATTATAAAAGAATTTGGAATTACCTCTCAATATTTGCATGATATGGAAAATGGAAAAAGAGTTCCTTCAGCAAATTTAATGAAAATAATGATTGATGTATTAGGATTGTCCGAGAAAGAGCAGATAGAACTTTATGATTTAGCTTCAGAGAGTCATAAACTAAAAAGAATACCAGCAGATATAGAAGAATACATTATTGGAAATGATAGTGCTAAAACTGAGATTAGAAAATTAATTTCAAAAAATAAGGAGGTTAAATAATTATGGAAACAACTAATTTATCTAAAATTAAAAGAGAAAAGATGCTTAGAACAATAAATGAAATAAAAAAGAGTGTAACTAATGATGAAATTCTAAATAATTTATCTTTGATAGAAAATGAATTGACCAAAAAGAAATTTGGATTAATATGGGAAGAGCACGAAGAAAGAGTAGATATTGAGTTAAAAAGTAAAATACCAACATTTGAAGAAGTTAAATCTAAACAAATAATAAACAATGATAAAAAGTATAACTTTTTATTGGAAGGAGATAATTTACATAGTTTATATTTGTTGGAAAAAACACATAAAGAAAAAATTGATTTAATAATCATAGATCCTCCTTATAATACAGGGAGTAATGATTTTATGTATGGAGACTCTTATTTAGGAATAGATGATGAATATAGGCATAGTAAGTGGCTTTCATTTATGAGTAAAAGATTAAATATTGCTAAAAAGTTATTAAAAGATGATGGTCTAATTTTTATAAATATTGATGATAATGAGCAGGCTGAATTAAGATTGCTTTGTGATGATATTTTTGGCGAAAATAATTTTGTGAATTGCATATGTGTAAAAATGTCAGAGCCAACAGGAGTTAAGATGTCACATTGTGATAAAAGGTTACCAAAACTAAAAGAATATGTATTATTGTATAAGAAAAATAAAATTAACTTAAAAAATATTCAAATTCCTAAAGAAAAATGGGATAGTGAGTATAAAATATTAATTAAAGGCGTATCTGAGGCCGATGTATCAAAGCTAAAAGAAAAAATGAATAAAGAATTTTTAGACGATGATGATGTTATAGAATGTGATAATATATGTAAGAAAATCACATTTGGCTCAGTAAACGAATTACTTAATAATAATATGAGTGAATCTGATAAAAATAAGATTAAATATGAAAATGCATGGAGAATAGTTAGAGATGTAGCAACTACAGGTGGGGCTAAAAAATTGGCAGATGAAAAAAGAAAGATAAATAGCAATAGTGCATTTGTAATTAGGACTCCTCAAAATAAAATGTATTTAATAAAAAATGGTTATAACGAATCTTCTTCACAACCAAGAATTAAACTATTATTTGCTGATCAATATTTAACAAACAACCCTTGTGATCTATGGCAAGATATCAAAACTACAGGTCTTGATAATGAGGGGTATGTATCTTTCTTAAATGGGAAAAAACCACTTAAATTAATTGAAAGAATAATTGATTTATCAAATAAAAGTGATGCCATAATATTAGATTTTTTTGCGGGGAGTGGTACTACGGGCGAAGCAGTATTAAATATGAATAAAAATGATGGAGGAACTAGAACATTTATTTTGTGTACAAATAATGAAAATGATATTTGTGAAAATATTACATACAAAAGACTATCCAAATCAATTTGCAAAGATAATAATGATAATTTAAAATATTATAGAACATCATATGTTCCAAGAATTAATACTGACGAAGAAAACTTAAGTAAAAATTTGATGGTAAATATTAAAAATTTAATACAACTTGAAAATGGCATAGAGATTGATGGTAGAATAGTAAGAATTCTTTTAACTGAAGATGAGATAGATACATTTACTGCAAATGACAAAGATTTAAATGAATGTGAGAAATTATACATATCTTCTGATATACTATTAACATCTAAACAAGGGAAAAAATTTAAAGATTATAATATCGAATTATTTATAATTCCTGAATATTACTTTGAAGAAGAGATAAGAGAGGTGGCATAATGCAAAGTATTGAATTAAAAGAATTTCAAATTGAAGCAGTAAACAAGTTGTTAGATGCTACTTCTATTGGTAAGAAAAAAGAAGTTTTAGTGCAAGCTCCAACAGGATCTGGTAAAACTATTATTTTACTTTCTTATATTGAAGAATATTTTAAAGAGAATAGAAAGACTATTTTCGTTTGGTTAACTCCAGGAACAGGCGATTTAGAAGAACAAAGTAGGAACAAAATGTCTAAGTTTTTTCCACATATGGAGTCAAAGAATATACAAGAAGTTTTATTACAAGGATTTGAGGCTAAAGACACTGCTTTCATAAATTGGGAAACAATTACTAAAAAAGGTAATACTGCATTAAAAGAAGCAGAAAGAAAGAACTTATATGAGCGAATTAAAGAGGCATATAATAATGGCTATGACTTTATAGTAATAGTAGACGAGGAACACTTAAATAAAACCATTAGAGCAGAAGCAATCATCGATTTTATTGATCCAAAATACATAGTTAGAGTTAGTGCTACAACTAAATCAAATAAAGAAGCAGAATACATTGAAATTGATGAATTGGATGTAATAAATGCAGGATTAATTACCAGAGCATTGTATATAAACGAAAATGTTACTAATGAGAAAGTTTTAACTAATGAACATGATTATTTATTAGATTTAGCAATTAATAAAAGAAAATCAATTAAGGAAGAATACTTAAATAGAAATATTCAAGTAAATCCATTAATAATAATTCAATTACCTAATAAGTCTGATGAATTAATTAAACAAATAGAAAATTTATTAGAGGAAAAAGGCTATTCATATAATAGAAAAAATCTTGCTATATGGCTAGCAGATAGAAAAGAAAATCTTGAAGATATAGAAAATAATGAATCTCATCAAGCAATTCTAATAATGAAGCAAGCTATATCAACAGGATGGGATTGTCCTAGAGCTAAAATACTTGTTAAGCTTCGTGATAATATGAGTGAAGATTTTGAAACTCAGACAATTGGCAGAATCAGAAGAATGCCTCAAGCTCATCATTATGAAAATACTCTATTAGATAATTGTTATTTATATACTTTTGATGAAAAATATGAGCAATCAGTTAAGCAAAAACTTGGTAAAAACGCTAAAAATTCAAAAGTAATTTTCTTAAAGTCAGAATATAAGAACTTCACTCTAAAAAAGATGAGTATTGAAAGTGATTTTGATGGATTTGATGATAGAGAAACCTTTAATATTCTATATAAATACTATGTTGATAAGTATAAACTTACAGGATCAAAGAAGAATAATAAATCGATATTGGAAGCAAATGGGTATTTATTTAAAGATACAATTGATAATTACATCGTAAAAGGCAAATTCATAAGGTTAGATGAAATACAAGATGCCGAAAGAATGAAAGTAGAATCCGCTGTAAATCCTTCTAAAAATGGATATGAGTATAGAGATTCTATAACAGAAATAGCATCAAGAATTGGAATAAGATATGATAGAACAAAATTAATGCTAGAAAGATTATTTTTGAAGAGTAAATTATTTTCAAAGAAATTTGTTGATTTATCGCTATTAGACTTTTATGCATTTATTATCAACAATCATGATACAATTAAACATGATTTTGAAGAAGCAGTAAATCAAAAGGCTAGACAAATGAAGTTGAAGCTAGAGGGTATTAAGGAATCTAATTGGAGAATGCCTCAAGAAGATTACATTAATTATGATCCTCAAATGAAAGATACAACAATATATGAAAAAAACACTTACAAAGATTATCCAAATAGTAGAGTAAAATCTAGATCTGAAAGCATGTTTGAATTCTACTGTGAAACCAGTGATAATATTAAATGGTTTTACAAGAATGGTGAATCAGCAGATAGTTATTTTTCTATAGTATATGTTAATGCTATTCAAAAAAAATATCATTTTTATCCTGATTATATTATTTGTGATAAGAATGATAAAATATGGATTATAGAAACAAAAGGTGGAGAAAGTTCAACTGGAGAATCAAAGAATATTGATATAAAAGTTGAAAATAAATTCGAAGCTTTAAAAGAATATTCTAAAAATTATAAAGTTAATTGGGCCTTTGTAAGAGATTATGATAAAAACAATTGTTTATATTATTGCAATACTGAATATATAGATGATATGGAAAATGAAAACTGGAATTTGATAGATAAAATGTTTGAAAATAATAATTAAAAATTATTTACTAATATAGTACTACTTGGTTTATTATCAAAAAACAATTTAGTGTACTTTTTGCGTACGATTCGAATACGATTTAGTTTACTGTTTAAAGTCAATTTAGTTTACTATTCGACTACCAAAAAAATACAATTTAGTTTATTGACTAAATACAGTCAAGTGATAAAATGGAGTAAACTAGAGATATTATGCAAAGGAATATGTACTATTTAGTTTACTAATTAGTGTATTAAATTGTTTACTTTTTGGTTTACTATTTAATTTATTGTTTTGTTGATGTCAATGGATTACAATATAGTAAAATAGCAATATTTATGGGAAGACTTAGGTCTTCTTTTTTGCTGTTTTGGAGGAGGTTATGATTATGACTAGTCATCCTATAAAAATTACTGATTTTATTAAAATAGGATGATAATAACAAATTAATATCTATTATAAATAAAGGGTTAAATATAGTAACATCCTATATATTGACCTACGAAGTAGGATGAATTTCGTAAGTACGAAATAAGAATAGCACCATTAAATTTCCTTATATTATAAGGATTTTTTTAGTTTATGGTGCTATTTTCTTATCCTGCTTTTTTAGAAATTGCAATATTTAATAGGAAATCATCCTATTAGGAAGGAGGAATACAATGAGAATATTTAAATTATATCTACCATTTGAACTATTCGATAGAATAAAATTAATGGCTAAATTTTATAACTTATCTATTTCTAAAATGATGAAAGAATTATTAGAAATAGGTTACATTGAAATGTTAAAAAATCATAATTACAAAGATAATGATTAGGAGGTGATTATTTGAATTATGATAATTATATAAAAATACCAATAGTATTATTTTCAGATACTAATGTAAGTTCTAGTGCTAAATTATTATATGGGTTATTAGTGTTATTAACTCATCAGCAAGGATATTGTTATGCTAATAATAGTTATTTAGCTGATAAGTTAAATGTGGGAACTAGAGCTATTACTAGATTATTAAAAGAACTATCTGATAATAATTATATTAAAATGGAATTTAAGCATAAATTCATAAGAAAAATATTTATAGTTAATGGAATAAATACATCCATAAGTCTAGATTATAAAGTCTAATTAAATGGATGTATTTTTCTTTTTCAAAAGATGTATTTAACTATAATAATATAATAAATAGAATATAAAAAAATTAATATTATAAATTAAATATAATAAATTAATTTAAATAATTAACTAGTTTAAATATATAACTAGTTAATAACAAGGAAGGAGTTTGATAAATGCAAATAAAAATATCAATAATAAATAATTTAAACATAAATTTAAATAGGTGGTTTAATAATGGAGGAAGCAATCACGAATAAAATTTCATTTAAAGATCTTATTTTAAAATATCTGATTGAAGAGATAATAAAGGAAGAAAAAGGGGATTCATCCAATTAATGATTTGCAAATCTAATAAGATGATGCTATCATGGATGAGTCTTAATACCCGATTAATAGAAGGAGGTAAAAGTGAATAATAAATCGGGCATAGATTTCAATACTGGAATCTATATAAGATTATCTCAAGAAGATAAAGATAAAAAATATGAATCTGATAGTGAAAGTGTAATAAATCAAAGAGAATTATTAACAAATTATGTTAAAAACAATAATTTTAATTTAGTAGGAGAATATGTAGATGATGGATATTCTGGAACTGATTTTGAAAGACCTGGATTTCAAAAGTTAATTGAAGATATTAAAAATAAAAAGATAAATTGTGTAATAGTAAAAGATTTATCAAGACTAGGTAGAGATCATGTTATGACAGGATATTATATGGAATCATATTTTCCGGAGAATAATATAAGATTTATATCTATACTAGAATCTTATGATAGTTTTAAGAATCAAGCTAGTAATGATTCTTCAACATTTATAATTGCTTGTAATGATTATTATAGTAAGCAAAATTCAATTAAAATTAGGAATGTACTAAATGAAAAAAGAAAGAATGGAAAATTTGTTGGGAGTTTACCATGTTTTGGATATATGAGAGATCCAGAAGACAAAGGACATTTAATTCCAAATCCAGAGACTGCTCCAATTGTTAAACAGATATTTGAATGGAGAAAAAATGGAATAGGGCCATCTAGAATAGCAACTATGTTAAATGAAAAAGGTTATCCAACACCAAGTGGTTATAAAAAAACTAATTATTCTACAAGACTTATTAATAGAGATAAATGGAATATATCTTCTATAAAAAAGATTTTATCTAATAGAATTTATACTGGAGATATGATTCAACATACTCAAACTAAAGTTAATTATAAATCTAAAAAAAAGATAACTTTAGATCAAAGTATGTGGATGATAGTTGAAAATACTCATGAGCCATTAGTAGATAAAGATACTTTTGAATATATATCTAAATTAATAAAACAAAATACCAAAGATATACAACCTAAGAATAGAAGAGATACAAGACTTTTAGAGGGTAAGTTGTTTTGCAAAGAATGTGGTAATAGATTATCAGTTCTATATAGGAAAAATCATGATTATTGGACTGTTAATTGCAATAGATATGCAAGAGATCCAATTAGAGAACAATGTAGTTCACATTTCTTTCCGTATAATTATTTAGAAGATCAAATAATGGAAAAGTTTACTAAAGATATAAGTAAACAATTAGAAGAATTAGATTTTGAAGAATTAAATAAAAAAGTTCAAATTGAAGTTCAAAAACAAACTAGTAATTTAGATAATAATATTAATAATTTACTAATTGAAAAAGAAAAAATAACTAAGAGACTTACTGCTTTATATGAAGATAGATTTAATGAAGTAATAACAGCAGATACTTATAAAGAATTAGCTAAACCCTTTGAAGAAAAATTAAAACTTATCAATCAAAGTATAGATGAAGATCAAATTAGAAAATATGAAGTAAAATCTAAATTAAATGAATTACCAGATTATACGAAGAAAATAAAAAAATTATTAGATTTAAATAAACCTAAAAAAGAGTTAGTTCACTCGTTAATAGATAGAATAGTAATTGATGAAAATAGAGTAATAACAATACAATATAAATATGGAGTTATACCAGATTGTACTTTTGAGTATCAAAATTTAAATATTGCTCGTAATCCATATGGAAGAAAAGGTAAGAATCAATATAGTAAATAAGTAAGATTCCACTATTCATCTAGTGGGGCCTTTATCTTTTGCAGTTATAGTTATATAATAGATACTCAAGGGTGTGATGGCATGATAACTGAAAAAGACATACAGAACTTAAAAAATGAATTAGGCGAAGAAAAGTTTAATGAATTTGTTAATTTAATAACTAAAGGACAGCTAGATGAGTTAAAAGAAATTGCGAGAATAAAATCTAAAATTAAATTTGTTAGAGTTTTAAGAACTCATAATTCTAAGTTTATAAATAATTTGTATCATAATAAGAATATTAAAAAAGAAACAATAAATTTATTAAATCAAACTAATATGTCATTAAAAAATGTTCATAAACTAATTAAGAATAATAGTATAGTTGATGCTAATACTATACTAAGATCTTGCTTTGAAAATTTAATAATGGGTATGATGATATATTATGATGAAAATGTTTATAGTGAGTTTATTAATTTAAGTATTGATGACACAACTAGAAAATTTACGAAACCACAAAAATTGAGAAATGATTTTAGAAAAGTATTGAGATTAGTAGATAAAGATTTTTTTAATGATTTTAGCAATAATCAGTTGAAAGATATGTTAGATGAATTTTATGATAAATTATGTTTCTTTACTCATAGTACTTTAATAGTAAATGCTATGGTAGAGTTAAGCAAAGTTGAACACACTTCATTATATATTTTTGCTCTAAAACAAAATGCATATTTTGTGGAATTATTATTGTATCTTTGTTTAAAATATTTAAATAAATCTACTAATGAGCCTATAGATATAAACTATATCATTCTTGGATGGTTTGTTATTATGTCTGATATTAACAAAGAAGATATTACAAATGAAAGTATAGATATGATAAAAGAATTGCTATATATAGACATTAATGTAGATTACTTAGATAAAAATAAAGATATAGTAGAGTTAGCTACGGATGAATTAAAACAATTGCAGAATCTTATTAATTCAAATCCACTTGGAGTTATTAATATATTAAAAGAACTCATGAAATAAAATGCAGTAATCTTTGGGAGAGCTAACCTTGTGGTGGTGATGGTGCGGAAGTAATTTATGCTCTTCGAAATAAAGCCACACTTTCCAATCTTATTTTAAATGAACTTGAAAGCGAAGGACAAAATATAAGAAAAGCATACCAACGTAGGCTTCCATCCAACACCTCAAAGGATTACTATTTTATGCAACGAAACACAGGTGATACAGAGGCAATTACTGTTGAATATGGTTTCTTAGATAGTAAAGGTGACGATGTTAATCAATTAAAAAATAACTGGAAAAACTATGCTGAGGCAGTTGTTAGAGCTATAGTAGAATATTTAAACTTAAATTACATTCCAGTTCCGGGAGGAAATTACTATACAGTCCAAAGTGGCGATAGCTTATGGAGTATTTCAAAAAAGCTAGGTGTTAGTGTAAATGAATTAAAAGACGCAAATAACCTAACTGGATCTTTATTAAGCGTGGGTCAAGTACTTAAAATTCCGGGCACTAAAATAATAGATGAAAGTGTATATACAGTAAAAAGTGGTGATAGCTTATATAAGATAGCTCAAAATTATAATACAACAGTAAGTGAGCTTATGAGTTTAAATAATCTATCAAGCCCTAATTTAAGTATAGGCCAGGTATTGAAGCTACCATCAAAAGAAATAACACCTGAAAACTCATATATTGTAAAAAGTGGTGATAGTCTATATAAAATAGCAAGTGCAAATAATATAGCAGTAAGTGAACTTATGAATTTAAATAATTTATCAAGTACAAATTTAAGTATAGGTCAGGTATTAAAATTACCGCAATCTGGTAGTACTGCAACGCCTTTATATACAGTAAAAAGCGGTGATAGTTTATATAAAATAGCAGCAGCAAATAATACAACGGTAAGTGAGCTTATGAGAATAAATAATCTAAATAGTACTTTGTTAAGTATCGGTCAACAGTTAAAACTAAAATAAAAAAGTCTTTAGAAATTCTAAAGATTTTTTAGTAAGAATGGAAATAAGAAAAATATAGCAGCAAAGATTAAAACGAATAATATAATGACAAAAACATAATTAATACTATTTTTGTTTTCTTCCCTTTTTTCTTGTGAAACTGCCTGAGTATTACCAATAAATGTTTCCTTAGATTGATTAACAGTTGGGATAGCATTCATTTGGTTCATTTGACTAGCCATATTATTTTGTACATTTTGTTGATTAGTATTAACTGTAGTATTTACACCCATATTAGCATTTATATTCATATTAGGCATCATATTAGTATTAACATTTGTATTGCTAGGATTTATATTAGGTCCCATATTAATACCATTATTTATACCTGTCATATTTGAAGTATTTAAACCATTATTAGGTATATTATTATTTGTAGGAATTGGATTTCCATTCATAGGATTTTGGTTATTATTCATAAAATCACCCTTTCTACTCCTCTTTGTAAATAGCTCCAGCACTTGTTTTAAGTCCTAGTTGCTTATTATGTGAATTTTCGCTAGTATTACTACTAAATTTATTATTACTAATTCCTATATTATTTAATATTGCTTTAAATTCAGTGTCTCCCATAGTATCACCAAAATGCTTCATAACATAATCAAGGTTACCTAATTTTAAATATTCTTGATAACTTACATCTTCTAGATTAAGATTAGGATTATTATTTAAAGATTTAAAAATACTTCTAGCAATTACCCTTTCTTCTAATCTTTTTGGAGCTGTATCGAATGTTACTTTATAACTATCATAATTGTACATCAATAATATTCACCTACTTTATTTAAACCAATTATATCAAAAAATATATAAAAAAACTATAAAAAAATGTAAAAAGTATAAAAAATACAATATTTTACATTTAAATATAATTATCTTTTAGTAAGATAGGATACACATTCTACATGTTTAGTATTAGGAAACATATCAAATGGAGTTATTTCATTTATATTAAAATTATTATTTAATAAATTTAAATCTCTTGCAAGTGTCATAGGATCACATGAAACATATATTAATGTATTTGGATTTAATTTGATAATATTATCTATAGTTTCTTTATTAAGTCCTGCTCTTGGTGGATCTACAATAACTACGTCAGGTTTAAAATCTAAATTATCTATTATTTTTCCACTATCGCCGCATATAAACTCAATATTTTCAATATTATTCATTTCTTTATTTTTAATCGCATCTTGAATCGCAAATTTATTTATTTCAACACCAAGTACATTATTATCACTACTTACAAATATGCCAATAGTTCCAGTACCACAATATAAATCTAAAACATTTTTATTAGTGCCTATGTATTCATTTACTTTAGAATATAATTTAAGACATATATCTAAATTTATTTGAAAGAATGAATCAGGTGAGACTAAATATTTATATTTTCCTACACTCTCAATTATGTATTCATTTCCGTATACTAACTTATATTCATCATTTACTTTTAAATATATTGAGTTAGCGCACTTCTTTATTGCATCTATGTTTAAATTTTGATTTTTTGTTTCTATTATAATCATTAATTCATTTAAGTTAGTTCTACAAGTTATTTTACTAATTTCGCTTAAATTCAATTCTTTTAAATGTTTTATACAGTTATTAATAATATCACTACTTATTATACATTTATCAATTTGTACTAACTTATGAGATTTACTATTATAAAAACCTAGTGTTTCTTTTACTTGAAAAGTTACTTTATTTCTATAATTAAATTGATTGCTAGATTTAACTATTTTATTTATTTTAATGCTGTTACCTACATATTTACTTACTATATTCTCTATTTTTTCTTGTTTAAAAGCTAACATATCAGGGTAACTTAAGTGAAGTAGGTCACATCCTCCACAAATATTAAAATATGGACAAGGGCTATCTACTCTTTTTTTTGATTTTTTTATATAACTTGCTACATTAGCTTCTATATAATTTTTTTTATCTTTTGTAACATTAATGTTTACAATTTCTCCAGGGATGGCATTTTCAACAAAGACTACTTTATTATCAAGTTTTGCAATGCCTCTACCACTGTGATCTAGAGAATCAATTAGTATCATAAAACCACCTAAACTAATTATAACATTTTATTTTTAGTTGTGGATGTTAATTTTAAAATATTATATAAATTTTTATAAGTTTTACTATTTTTTGAAATTTTATTAATACTACTTAGTATTTCTTTTTCATTTTTTTCGTGTTTACCAAAGCATTCAAAGTAAATATATTTTAATTTATCATTTTCTATATTTTTTAATTCTTTTTCAACAAATATTTCATCTTTTAATTCTTTTCTAGTTTTAAGTAATATTTTTTCTTTTTTTAATATTTTATATTCTACTTTAAATTCTTTAAATTTGTATACAGTTTCTAGTATTTCTAGTTCTTCATCAATTTGCAAGTATGACTTTTTAATACTTTTACCATATTCATTAAATTCAATGGCTATTATATTGTTATCATCACAAAATAGTGTGTAAAAATCATTTCTTTCCGCTGTATTCCATAGTTCGGTTTTTCTATATATACTACTTAAGAAATCTTTATTTATTTCTATAGTATTGTTAATTATTTGTATTAAATCTTCACTATTAATTTTAAATATTGGTATTTTTTTTATGTGCATAAGTTTATCATTCTTATCCCAATCAAAAAAATCATAAAGAACATCATTAAAATTTAAATATATATCATATATATAATTCATTTTTGCCTCCTAAAGTTATCGATAAAACCATAAGTATAATGCCTACTAGTGCATTTAAACATTCTATTCTCCTAGTTATAAAGTTAACATATTCTATAAAATTATACCCAAAACTAAATAAATTTAGATAACTTACTATATAAACACATCCTATAGTAGTTAATCCAAATCCAATTAGAAATGTAAATATTCTTATAATCACAGAACCACCTAATAAATTTTATTAAATTTAAAAATTTTTATTTATTATTTAAAAAAATTGTTATATAATTATATAGGTGATAGTATGGAGTTATTAAAATATATATTTTTGGGATTTATTCAAGGATTTACTGAGACAATACCAGTTTCATCAAGTGGACATTTAATGATTTTTAAAACACTTATGGATGTAAAAGTAGATTTTGATACTATAGCAATTTTAACTAATTTTGGCTCTTTAATAGCGATTATAATATTATTTTGGAAGGATATTGTTACTTTAGTTAAAAATTTCTTTAAATATTTAACTAAAAAAGAAGCAAGTGCGAAATCTGATTATAAATATTGTTGGATGATTGTTTTGGGATGTATACCAGCAGGAATAGGTGGATTTTTAGTAAGTTATTTTGATTTATTTGATAAAATAGAAGACAATATTAAGATAGTTGGTATATCTTTAATTATTACATCAATATTATTATTTGCAATTAGAAATTTTAAGGGTAAAAAGGATGATAGTAAATTAGGTATAAAAGAGGCATTAACTGTTGGATGTTTTCAAATTCTTGGACTTTTCCCTGGAATAAGTAGAAGTGGTTCTACAATCGTTGGAGGAATGAGTCAAGGTTTAAAAAGAGATACAGCTTTTAAATACTCATTTATGTTATATATTCCTATGAGTTTAGCAGCTATGGCACTTGAACTTAAGGACATTAATTTGGATTCAAGTTTAATGTTATATTATGTAAGTGCGATTTTAGTTTCTGCTATAGTTACATTATTAGTAACTAAATGGTTTAGAAAGATTGTAAATAATGGTAAATTAATATACTTCTCAATATATTGCTTTATTGTAGGTTTATTAGTATTACTATTCTTAAAGTAATAAATTCGTTAAATCATATAAAAAGACACTTTGATGTAAAGTGTTTTTTTATGCATTTTTAATATTTTTTAATTTCTATTGATTTATTAAATTGTGTTTGATATAAATTACCCTTATCTTTTTCTACTCATTGGTGATTCTACTGGTGGTAATTCATCAATCATTTCTTGATATCTTTCTTCTCTTCTTGCTTGAATATTTCCCCTGATTTCTTGTGCCTGTGCTGATAAGGTTTCAGCTAATGCCTTTTCTCTTTTTCTTTCGTCATTAGAACTTATTTTCAAAACCATATCTTTTTCTTTTTGTAATTGATTAATTATTTCTTCATTATTCATATTAAATTAAATTCCTCCTTGTATTTATATTATACAACAAAAATAAAATTTGATAAATATGCGTTATTAAATTATTATGTTAATTTAATTTTTATAATTGTTATATTACAATTTAAGGTACAATAAAACTCGAAACAAAAAGTTCGAGTAATTATCAATTTTGGTTCGAGTGCTATAGGTATCTATAACTTTAATAATTTTTTTTACAAATGTTTAAATCTTTTTTCTATAATTAATTGAATATGACTGAAATCCATTTTCTTCGTAAAAATTTCTTGCTTTACTATTTTCTTTAAACGTAGATAATTTTATATAACCTACATTGCAATCTTTTAAAAGTTTAATACATGAATTTAATAGAGATTTTCCAATTCCTAATTTTTGATATTTATCTTCAGTTGCTATTTCATGAAGAGTAGCAACCTTCTCTATATAGGCATCGTCTAAAGGTATGATTGAAGCACTAATATATCCTACCACTTTTTTTTCTAGTTCTGCAACAAGTATAACAGTACTTTTGTCGTTTATATCATTAGCCATAATTTCATATAACTGTTTAGATTGTTCAAAACCATTCTTTAAATTATTATCAAATTCTTGTTCAACTTTCCAAATAGTTTTACCATATAAACGCATTATATCTTTTATATCTTCCTCTTTAGCTTGCCTTATAATTAAATCTTTTAACATTTCTTTCATTTTAAATCACCATTCTTTTTAATAATGTAATAGCATATATATTACATCACTAATAATAACTTTTTCTATATTTTGTTCTGGCAAAACTTTAACTCTCAAAAGGTATTTTGGAATAAGCATTAAAATTACCTGTGAATATAAGAAATACTAGTATCATTTATTGATTTTATATCAAAAGTTCAAATAGTTTGAACGGATTTCCCAATGGTGCTCGTGATCGGGGTCGAACCGATACGGTGTTGCCACCACTAGATTTTGAGTCTAGCACGTCTACCAATTCCATCACACGAGCAAGTAATATAATTATAGCACATTTTTTGCTAAAATAAATAAAAAAATTACGGTTTTTATTAAAATTAAATGAATAGTGTTTAAATATACTATTCATCTTCTTTATATTTTGACTCAAATAAGCCTTTTTCACTATCATCAATTGTATTTTCAATTTCAATTTTTGGTAATTCTTCTATACTCCCTAGTCCAAAATAGTCCAAAAATTTTGAAGTAATATTATATAATCTAGGCCTTCCAGGTGCGTCTGATCTACCAGTTTCTTCTATTAATCCTTTAAGTAATAATTTTCTAATTACGTAACTACTATTTACTCCTCTTATGTTATCAATATCAATTCTAGTAATTGGCGCATTGTATGCGATAATAGCAAGTGTTTCAAGGGAAGATTGGCTAAGTTCTGAGTTTTCTTCAAATTCTCTTAATTTTTTATAATACTCTTTATGTTTTGCTTTTGTAGTTAATTTAAAGTGGTTTCCTAGATATTCAAGTTCTATTCCTCTATCATCACTTTCATAATTTTTATATAATTCTTTTATTAGTTCTATAGTTTGTTCTTCTTCAAGCTCTATAGTATTAGTGATTTCCTTTAATGTTAAACCATCCTCACCACTAATAAATAGAAGTCCTTCTATAATTGCCTTAAAGTTATTCATACTTCACCTTTTCTTTAATAATTATGTTTTTAAAATTATTTTCTTGCTCAATATCAATTTCTTGTTTTCTTGTCATAGATAAAATTGATAAAAATGTTACAACAACATAATCTTTTGTATATGTTTCAAATAAATCTTCGAAATTCACTTGATGTTTTTCCTTTAATAATTTTTTTATTTCATGACTCCTTTTTGAAATACTGTATTCTTTATTAGTTACTTTAGTATTTAATGGTTTATCTAGTTCTTTTTGTTCTAAAAATTTAGAAAAAGCTTCTAGTAAATCATTTAAATCTACTCCGTAGTCAACAACACTATCTTCATCTTTATAATTTAATAGATTACCGGGTTCCCTAGTAAAAACTTCGTTTCTCAAACTTTCTAAGTTTTTAAAAGTATCTGTAATTTTTTTATATTGCTCATATTCTAATAATCTATTTATTAATTTTTCTTTTGGATCTTCTTCTTCATCTTCAATATTTTCTACTTTTGGCAGGAGGGATGCTGATTTTATTTCTATAAGTTCTGCTGCCATTACTAAGTATTCACTTGCAATATTTAAATTCGCTTCTTCCATTTTATTTATGTAATCTAAATATTGTTTAGTAATTTCGTCAATACTAATTTCATTTATATTTATATTAGATTTTCTAATTAAATGTAATAGTAAATCTAATGGTCCTTCAAATGATGGGATATTTATTTCATACATGAGTATCAACTCCAAAGATATTATAATTGATTTTTTTAAATTATTCAAGTAAGTTTAATATCCTTACAATTTGAATATGTATTTTATTCTTTTAATTTTTTAAAATTTATTGTATAATTATTTTAAGATAGAGGGGATTATATTATGATAATTAGAAAACCTTATGCATTTTTTATAAAGATGTTTAAGCCTATTCATATTTTAATGGCAATTTTAACTGCATATTTATTATATTTAGAAAATAAAATGATGTATTTCTTTAATGACTATATTAATTCACCATTAAATATAGTAGGTCAAAATATTAAAGACAAGGTATCTAGTGATTTATTACTTATTATACCTGCTATATTGACGACATTTTCTATAATAATATTAGGTGTTATGATCAGAAAGAAGAAACCAGCTCTTTTTTATGTAGTTGCCATTGCATCGTTTATTGCTATTGCAATTATAAATGTATATGCGATTAGTTTTCTTGGCACACTTGAAAAAATTATAGTTTCAATTAGATCTGTTAAGTTAATTCACGATATGGTAATGATTGCCATAATAATTTCAATAGTACTATGTATATTTTTATTTATAAGAGGTTTAGGAGTTAATATTAAAAAGTTTAATTTTGATTCTGAAATATCTAAAATTAATATAGATGAAAGTGATAAAGAGGAAATAGAATTAAACTTAAATATTGATTTAAATGAATCAAGAAGAAATAGAAAAAGGAGTATAAGAAGATTAAGGTATACTTATGCTGAGAATAAGTTCTTAGCTAATATTGTTATTAGTGTGGTTATATTTATTATTTTAGTTACAACAGGTGTACTTGTATATAAAGCAAATAAGGTAAATAAAGAGGGTATCATCTATAAAATGTCAGGATTTAATTATGGTGTTGATAGAACAATAGTTTTAAATACTGATTATAGGGAAAATAAAATAACTGACAATTATCTAATTGTAGTTGATACTAAGTTTCAAATTAATTCTCTACAAAATAAAGTATCTTTAAATGATTTTAGTTTAAAGATAGGGGATGTTATATATAAACCAACAACAAGGTATTCTGATTCTTTGATTGATATTGGATATTTATATAATGGAGATATTTCATCTGTAGAGTCTAACAATTATTTATTTGTATATGAGATTCCAGAAAAATTAATTAGTAGTGACATGTATTTTAGATATTCTAATAACGGAAAACCATTTGAAATAAAACTAAATCCTAAAGAAGTAGAATCTAATAACTTAAATAAATCTAAAAAAATAACTGAGGACTTATCATTTGAAGAAATTTTAGGTAATATAAAATTTAAGGTAAACGAATATGAGATAAAGAAACAATTTCTAATTCAATATGATTATTGTGTTAAGGCAAATGATTGTGTTAAATCAAAGGAATATTTAAGAGCCTCTATTGATAAGAATTATGATAAATATATATTAAGATTAAATTTGGAATATAGTGATTCTAGTGGCTTGGATTTAAATAGTTTTTATAAATTCTTTTCTAATTTCGGACAAATAGATTATTATATTAATAATACTTGGAATACTCAAAGTTCTGGCTTTGAAGAAATAAAGAGTACTAGGGTAAGTGATAAGGATAATGTTTATATAGGAATTAAATCAGAAATTGCAAATGCGTCTTTGATAAAGCTTGTATTTAATATTAGGGGTTCAAAATATGAATATATATTAAAAGGTGAAATATGAAAAAGAAAGTTATATTTTTGATTATTACATTATTTTTAATTAAACCTTCAGTGCATGCACTTTCATATTCTGGATGTGAATATTCTACTGTATCTAGATATAAGTCGTTTGTTACGAATGTCAATATTTCATACGATTATCGTATTGTGAATGGGTCAGTATATTTTGATGTAACATTAACTAATATAGTTCCTGGTATGTATTTTAGAGATTCCGAAACTGGAAAGACATATACGTATTCAAATACTGTAAATGGAGAAATTACTATAAAAAATTATACAGGTAATTCTGGTAATTATAAATTTTATCCTACTACTCAGGGATGTAATAACATTTTACTTGGCACTAAATATTATAAATTTCCTATTTATAATAGTCATTATAATGATCCTCTTTGTTCTGATATACCAAATTATGGTTTATGTCAGAGGTGGGTAAAAAATAATTTGAACTATAGCGAGTTTAAAAGGTTAGTTTTGGAATATAAACAAAGTTTGGAAGAAAAACCAGAAATGATTGAACCGGAACAAATTAGTAAAGGATTTATTGATGTTATAATAGATTTTTATGTAAAATATTACTATTTATTATTACCAATACTTATAATTATTTGTGTTATTATAATATTTAATCAAAATAAGAAGAATAGATTCAATTTATGATAAATAAAAAAATAAAAAAATTACTTATATTTATTGTCTTAAAATATAAAATGTGATAGAATTAAGTATATAGTAGGAACTATAATATGTTAGGTGGGTGATATTTTGAAGGAATCCATATGGGGGTATGCGATTATATCTTTAGGGATACTTGCGATTGGTATTATATGGTTTTTTGCAAACGTAACTAATACTGATCAACATAATTATAATTTACTTAAGGAAACTGTTGAAGCTTCTATGCTTGATGCAGTTGATCTTGCAGCTTATAGAAAAGATGGTACTGTTAGAATAGAAGAAGAAAAATTTGTTGAAAATTTTCTTCGTAGATTTGCTGAGAGTGCAGAACTTTCTAATACATATGTAATTGAAATATATGATATAAATGAAGTACCGCCTAAGGTAAGTTTAAGGGTTTCTAGTTCTAAATCTACTACTGCAACAGGAGAAATAGTGGATTTTGATATAATAAACAATATAGATGCAATATTAGAAACAAAATATTGAGAGGAGAATGAAAATGAATAATTTTGTTATAAGTTTAAAAAGATTTTTTACAAATAAAAATGTTGTTACTATTCTATTAGTTTTGGTGATTTTGGTTGTTCTTTATGTGGGATATAGTTCAAGTATAAAAAAACAAACTAATCCAATAAATATGCCAGTAGCTGCAAGAACAATAGAACCACAAACTGAATTAACTTCAGAGGATATTACATATAAACAAGTAGCTAATAGTATGATAGGTGAAACAGCAATACGTAATTCTGGAGCACTAATTGGAAGATATACTAATGTAAATGTTACAGTTCCAGAAGGAAGTATATTTTATCAAGAATGGATAGTCGATCAAGACAAAATACCAGGAAATTGGATTGAACAATTAAATTATGAAGCTGGGGAACTTGGATATTATATGGATGTAGATATGACTAGTACACTAGGAAATTCAGTACTTCCAAATACATATATTGATATATATATGAAAGCTAAGGATGAAAATGGAGTAGTTATTTTTGGTAAATTAATGAAAAATATTAAGGTATTAGTTGTACATGATGATAGTGGTAGAAACGTATTTAGCAATATGGCAGAAGTTGGTAATCCATCTAAAATAGGTTTTGCAGTAAGACAAGACATGTATACATTACTAAAAAAATCAGAGTATTTAAATGATATAGAACTTATTTTAGCACCAAGGGGTTCTACTGTACCAACAAATGATTATGTAATTGTAACAAGTGCTACATTAAGGGATTATATTGATGCACAAACTACAACTATTGAAGAGGATGTTATTGATGATAAAGAAATAGACGATAATAACAGTAATAATGATAAAACTAATAATAATCAGAATTCAACAACAAATGATAAACAAACTACAACACGTTAAAAATGACTGATAATATATTTGAAGGAATGGACTTTGGTCCATTAAAAGAGTATTTAGAAAATGATGATATTACGGATATTTCTTATAGCAATAACGGACAAGTGTGGTTAAAAACATTATCCAGGGGGATTTTTAGGGTTGATAATCCAGCTATAAATAATAGTTTTATGGAGAAACTTGCATTCCAATGTTCGAATGTAATGGGAAAAAGTTTTAATGCAGCACATCCATTTTTGGATAGTGAAAGTGCAGAACTTCGTATGAACTTTGTGCATGATTCAATTGCTAGAAATGGTATTGCTTGTGTTATTCGTAAAACACCAGCCAAGATAAGACTTGAAAGAAATAAAATTTTAAATGAAAAATATATAACAGAAGAAATTTTAGATTTTTTAATTACTTGTGTTCATGGACATTGTAATATAATTGCTTGTGGGGAAACTGGTAGTGGAAAAACAGAATTTATTAAATTTTTGGCTTCGAATACATATGAAAACGAAAAATTAATAACTATTGAGGATACTTTGGAACTACATCTTGATAAGATTTATCCAAATAGGGATATAGTTGCAATGAAAACAAATAATATAGCTAGTTACTCAGATGTACTTGTAACTTGCATGAGACAAAATCCTAAATGGATATTACTTTCAGAGGTTCGTAGTGCGGAAGCGGTTATGGCTGTTAGAAATTCTATTTCTTCTGGACATTATATTTTATCTACTATACATGCTGATAAGGCTGCATCAATACCAAACCGTATGTATAGTTTGCTTGAAACAAATCAGGATATAGATCAGTTTTTAAAATCTATATATAGATATATTCAAATTGGCGTGTATATACGTGGATATATGAGTAAAGAAACTAAGAGCTTTGTAAGAGAAATTGCAGAAGTTACAGAATTTTATGTAACAGAAGATAATGAGGCAAAATATAATGTTATTTATAGGAAGACACCAGATGGAATGGTTTATAGGAATAATCCAAGTAAGTATTTAATAGATTACTTGGAGGCTCAGGGAACTAAACTTCCAAATGGATTTATTAGGTCAGAATATAATGAGAGTAATGGTGTAGAAGGTTCTGAGAGAAATAATTTCGGCACAAATTCTTCTAATACTATTATGCAAAGTGGTATGGAACCTAATAGTAGTATGGTTGGTAGTATGATGCCTAACAATGTACCACTTAATAATAATGAAATAATTTTTGAATAGGAGGTATAAATATGAATATAACTTTGGTTTTTATAATTGTTGCTGTACTTGTTATATTTTTAATAATTTATAGAAGTAGTATGGGTGAACAAACTTATAAATTTATAAATAGGCAAGGTAAAAAATTATATAGCAAAGTTGCTCCTTATACATATAAAGAAATAAAAAAGAAAATAAAAGAATTACATATGGATTACTCTTTTCAACAGTATATTGGACAAGTTATAATATTTGCTGTTGGTGGTGGGGTTGTAACATATCTTTATTTTTACAACTTAATTACATCTATTATATATGCAATTGCAGCTGTATCTGTGGTTCCATATATAAATTACCTTAGATGTAAAAGGCTTTATAGTGAATTTATATTTGAGCAGGTTCAAGTTTATACAACAAATGTAATAATGGAATTTGCAACAACACAAAGTTTTGTAAAAGCACTAGAGGGTGTATATTCATCAGGCACTTTGGAGGATCCAGTAAAATCTGACGTTAAAGTAATGATTGATATGGCGTATGATAATGGAACTATTAATCAGTCCCTAGAATATATGAATGAAAAATATGATTATTATATGGTAAGAAATATGCATCAATTATTTCTTCAAATAACAAATGAAGGTTCAAAAGATGCAAGTGAATCACTTGAAAATATGTCACTTGATATAGACATGCTTGTTGAAGGTGTTTATAGAGATAGATTAGATAGGGAAGCGTTTTATAAAAAATTTATCAAGTTTGGTTTAATTTTATATTTAATGATAGGTCTTGCTCAAATAATGCTTGGGGATTCATATCACCAAATGCTTAACCTTTGGTATGGACAACTCTTATTACATATAATTGTTATAATTAACTCCTATTTCTTAATATCAGGTACAAAATATTATAATGAGAATGTGGGGGCTGAATAATGGGATTTTTAATAGTTGCAGTAGCAGTAGTATTAATATTTGTATATAACAATATAATTGATACAAAAAATATTTTAAGTGAAGTTAATCCTTTCCTAAAAAAAATTATGGAAAAAGATTATGAGTTTTTACTTAGAGTTAAATATGGCGATGTTGATTTAGATGTAAATGCTCTTTTCTCAAGAAGAATAAGAGATGGAATATTGGTAGCTCTAGTATTAATATTTTTACTACTTATTATGGGAAATTTTAATTATATGTTTGCACTTTTTGCAATACTTGCAGGATTTCTTGTATTTAAAAGTGGATATACTAAGTTAAAGGCATTTAATAAGGCGAGACTTAAAAACATGGATACAATGCTTCCATATTACTTAAAGAGTTTGGAAATATTAGTTCAACATTATACAGTACCAGTTGCTCTTTCGAGAAGTATAGATACAGCTCCAGAGATATTTAGACCTGGTCTTAGAAAATTAGTCGCTAAAATAGATGAAGGTGATTCATCAATACAACCATATATTGATTTTGCAAATGAATATCCAGTCAGAGATTCAATGAGAATGATGAGACTTTTATACCGTTTAGGACTTGGATCCAATCAAGATAAGCATGAACAAATAATGATGTTTTCAAGAACAGTATCAACACTTCAAAATAAGGCTCGTGAACAGAAATATGCAGAACGTTTAGAGTCTATGGAAAAACGAACTATGTTAATGTTATTCGTGACTGGTGGAGGAGTTTTAGTTGTACTATTCTTGTCAATGACGTTTATGATGGGAATATAATGTAAAAAAAATGTAAATAATATATTTAAAGTATTGATTTTTGTACTTTATATGTTATATAATGTGTTTAGTTAAAATAAAAAAAGGTAGGTGAGTATTAATGAAAGAAGCAGCAGGAGAAGCAAATATGACTGTAATTACAATAGTATTAATAGCTATAGTACTTGCAGTAGGAACAGTAATAGTTAACCAAATGATGAATAGTACTAAAAAAAGTTCTTGTTGTCAATCAAATGGCGGTGTATGGCATAATGGAGCTTGTTATGCATCATGTACAGTTAGTGACGCAGGAGCAAAAACTTGTACAGGAAGCGTAGATTCTACTTGTAAAAAATAGTAAATTGGACTAATTTGATTAGTTCTTTTTTTGTGAAAAAATGTAAATAATATACAATCTTTATTTGTAGTTTTTAAAATTCTTGACAAAATAACTTATAGACTGATATAATTATTATAGGTAAAAGTAGATAATAATAGGAGGAATATATGAAACAAGGTGTAGGTTATACTGTAACATTAAATATTGCAATAGTTTTTATAGTAATTGTCTTTGTTTTTATTTCTGGATCACTCATTTATTTTAAAAGTAATAAAATAAGCAATGTTATAACAGATGCTTTAGAAAAATATGAAGGATATAATAGTCTTGCTAAAAATGAAATAAATTCAAAACTTATTTCTATTGGATATAATAAAAATAAAATAACTTGTAAGAGTCAAATTAGTGAGAAAAAATCAGTAACATGTAATCTTGCTCCTGATGGAGATAATGGGACTGATGGGTATTGTATTTATTTCTGTGATGAGGGAGATTACTATTATTATAAAATTAGAACTAATATGATGGTAAATATTCCAGTATTAAATAATATTGTTAATTTTCCAATTTATACTAATAGTAATAGAATGTATGATTTTGAAAATAACTTATAATGAGGAAGTGATTATATGAGAGAGGCAACTGGAGGAGCATACCTTTTAAATGTAGTAATTATAATAGTGTCTGTGGTAATACTATTTTTTGTAGGTATCTTGTCTTATTCTAAAGCGTATAGAACTAAGAATAGAATAATTGAAATTATTGAGGAAAATAATGGATATAATACTACAACGATTGATATGATATCTACTGATTTAAATACTATGGGTTATAATACTACATTAAATAAGAAATGTTCTAGTGACAATTTGAATACAACTACTTATAATTATTGTGTGTATTATAGTAATAATGCTAGTAATGGTTCTTATTATAAGGTTGTGACATATGTTCATTTTGATGTTCCTATAATAGGTGGTTTAATTAATATACCTGTTAAAGGCGAAACTAAAATATTAGGAAAAAAATATAATGATTAGAATAATTGAAAAGGGGAAAAATTATGAATGTAATTGTGGCTAATAAAAATAAATTTTTACTAGAGAATTTAGGTATTGATATAATTAAAGAAATGACTGGAGAATTTGATGTAGATGAAATAATTGATACATTCCAAAATTTCTTTTATCAAAGGTTGATACTTGACATAACTGCAATAAAAAACTATACTGATATTAGGAATTTACAAAAATTGTCAATTTCACTTGATATGGAAAAGGTAATATTACTTCTAGATGGTACAGATGCAACTAGTAATCCAGTATTTTTATCTAATTTGGTATCTATGGGAATATATAATTTTACTAAAAATATGGAGGGAATTCAATATTTATATAATACACCAAATTCTTATCGTGATGTTGCACAGTTCCATGAATTAAATAATAATTCGGTTGGAGCCCCTAATCATATAATAACTAATAAAGTTATTACACCTACAGTGACTCCAGTTGTGGTAACTGAAACTAAAGGGCCAAGAATTATAGGAATAAAAAATGTTACTAGACAATCTGGTGCGAGTACTTTAGCATACATGATGAAAAATGAGTTAAGTAAAAATTATAGTGTTGTTGCTATTGAAGTTGATAAAAATGATTTTAATTATTTTAGAGATAAAAATATGATTTCAACTATTACTAGTGATGTGGGAACTACATTAAATAAGTATAGAGATAAAGAAGTAATCATTCTTGATGTAAATAATAGTTTAGTTGCTGAAGGCTTTTGCGAAGAAATTCTTTATTTAATTGAACCATCTATAATTAAATTACAAAAGTTAGTAACATTAAATGCGGTAGCTTTGCAGAATTTAAGAAATAAAAAAGTTGTATTAAATCAGAGCCTGCTTAGTTCAAATGATATTGCTAATTTTGAATATGAATCTAGACTTAAGGTGTTTTATAATTTAGGACCTTTAAACGATAGAGTAAGGAATTTACCAGAATTAAATAATTTGTTAGTTAAGCTTGGCTTTGATAGACAAAAATAGGGGGATTTTATGAATAAACTTAAAAAAGGTATAATTTTTATAGCCTTAATTGCACTATTTAATATATTTTTTATTGACAATGTATTTGCTGAGACGTATAATAATTATTCGAATGCAGTGGTTAGTTGTGGATCTAGTGTAAAAAATATTCCAGTTGCTATTCCAAGAATTGTTAGTATTGTATATACAATAATTCAAATAGTTGTTCCAATTTTACTTGTTGTATTTGGATCAATTGATTTAGTAAAAGGCGTTATGGCACAAAAAGAAGATGAAATAAAAAAAGGTCAACATACATTTATTAAGAGAATAATAGCGGCAGCAATTGTATTCTTTGTATTTGCAGTCGTTAAATTTGTTGTAAGTATTGCCGCTGATTCAACGGATTCACCTACAATGATGGATTGTATAGAATGTTTTATTAAAAATAAATGTGATAGTGTAGATGAAAATAATGTACCAGGTGGTGAGGATGCAACATGATAGAAATACTATTTAATATATTAACTAAAGTAAGTTGTGGAAGGGTGACTAATATACCATATAAAATACCACATCTTACTGCAGAATTAGTCACAATACTAGAGATTGCTGTGCCTATAATTTTAATTATTATTGGATCAATCGATTTGGTAAAAGGTATTATGGCACAAAAAGAGGATGAGATAAAAAAGGGTCAACAAATATTTGTTAAAAGGTTAATAGCTGCTGCCATAATATTCTTTGTAGTAGCAATTGTTAAACTTGTGGTTAGTGTGGTTTCAGATTCTATGGATAATGCAGATATGGTTGAATGTATAGATTGCTTTATAAGTGGAGTTTGTAAATCAGAGTAGATGTTAGAAAAGGAAGAGAAGAAGATGAAAAAGAAAATATTTATGTTAATGATTTTAATGATGGTTATGGTGTATGTACCTAGTGTACTTGCTGTTGGCGAAGGCGGACTTGTTGATAATAATGATGTAACTGCTTGTTCAAGTGTTTTATCAAATGTTTCTATTGACCCAAAATTGCCTAATACTGTTCATATGATTATAGTTATAATTCAAATAGCAGTACCAATTTTATTAGTTGTATTTGGAATGATGGATTTAGTTAAAGCTGTTATGGCAGGAAAAGAAGATGAAATAAAGAAAGGTCAACAGACATTTATTAAACGTATAATAGCAGCTGCTATAGTATTCTTTGTAATAGTAGTAGTAAAATTTGTAATTAGTTTAGTTGCTGATTCAGACAATAAGGCAGGTATAATTAGTTGCGCAAATTGTTTCCTTAAGGGAGCACAAAGTGGTGCTTGTAGTAGTAACTAGGTGAAATTATGATAGATGCATTAAAAAAACTAGATAAAAAGTTTTTAATAATAGCAGGATGTTTAATTATTATACCAATTTTGTTAATAATATTTTTAGCAATTATACAAGGGTGTAGTAATAAAAAAATTAATTATAGTTCATATGAAAGTAAAATGATAATAGCTGCTACTAATTATTTTAAGAAAAATGATTTGTTACCTAAGGAAGAGTCAGATGTTAAAAAAATTAGTTTAAGTGAACTTGTAGAAGGTAAGTATATTAAATCAAGTGAAAAATTACTTAAAGATGATACTTGTGCGGGTAGTGTGACTGTTAGAAGAAATGGTTCATCAATAGATGAAAATGAGGGTGGTTTTTTGAATTACATTGTTGATTTGAAATGTAAAGATTATTCCACAACTCGTCTAGTTGATAAATTAAAAGAAAATATAGTAACAGAAGGCCCTGGATTATATAAGTTAGAAAATTCATATATATTTAAAGGAGATAGCCCAAAAAATTATATAACTTTTTATGGTAAAAATTATAGAATAATGGGTATTGATTCAAATGGCATTTTGAAGTTAATTAAAGTGGAACCAGAAACTACTTCGAGAATTTGGGATAATAAATTTAATACAGAAGTTAATTATTCATATGGTAAAAATATTTATAAAGATAGTGCCATTTTAAAATATTTAATATCTGATTATTTAAATACAAAAAAAATAAATAAAATCTCAAAAGAGCATATTGTAGCTTATGATGCATGTATAGGTAAAAGAAAATCTAATGATTTATCTATTAATAAAAATACAGATTGTTCTGAAGTATTAGAAAAACAGGTTATTTCGTTAATAAGTGTTTCAGATTATTCAATGGCAAGTTTAGATCCTGAATGTAAGTCAATATATTCTAGATCATGTAATAATTATAATTATTTATATAGGGTTGCTAATTCAACATGGACTACGAATGCTATTTCAGATAATACATATGAGGTATTATATATATCTAGTGGGTTAGCAAGACATGATAGAGCTAATATATATCTTGGATATAACTTAGTTATCTATGTTGATGGTAATGAATTATATATTGAAGGATCAGGCACTGAGAAAGACCCATATGTTTTAAAATAATATTGACTTTTATTTGTAAAATATATTATAATTGAATTAAGTTAGGAGGAAAAAATATGTTTTTAGCAAGAGTTTTAATGGATGCAGAATATACTTGTGGTGGGACTAATCTAGTTTTTTCAGGATCAATACCATACATTATATCAGCAATTGTAAATATTATTAAGATTGTAGTACCAATTTTACTAATAGTATTTGGTATGATAGATTTAATGAAAGCAGTAATTGCTTCAAAAGAGGATGAAATAAAAAAAGGTCAACAAACTTTTATAAAAAGAATTATTGCTGCAGTTATAGTATTCTTTGTAATACAATTAGTTCAAATGATTATAAGATTTGTATCAAATAGTGATTCAAATGTAATCAATTGCTTTAATTGCTTTGTAAATGGTAAAGATGATAACAATGCTTGTGAATTAGCGCAAGTAGAATAGAAATAAGTGTAAATATATTGATTATTTACACTTTTTTTGTTATAATGTGATATAGGTATAAATGTCTTTTTATATACATTTAAGGAGGAGTACGCAAATGAACATGTGGTTTCAAAAATTGATGAGGCAATTTTTCTTTAATATTGATAAGATTGTCTTCAGTTTTATATCATCGGTATATGATTTATTAATTTCTATTGCTAGAACAACTGTACTCTCTCAAGCTGATATAATGTCAATGGCTGATAGAATATATAAATTGCTTGCAATTTTTATGGTATTTAAAGTTACTTTCTCCTTAATTATGTATGTAGTTAATCCGGATGACTTTTCAGATAAAGCGAAAGGTGTATCAAAACTTGGAACTAATATTGTAATTTCTTTAGCTGTTTTGGTTTTAACACCATATATATTTAATTATGCATATCAATTTCAAACAATTATTTTAGAAGATAATTCACTAGCAGTACTTATATTTGGCGAGGATAAGAACAGTGATGATGATATTAAAAGTAATGGTACTTTTTTAAATACTGCAGGGGATAGTATGGCATATATTGCAATGACACCATTTTTTACTCCTAATGTATCTATTTCTTCACTTATGGACTGTACAGATGTTAAAAGTAATGAATGTTTTGATGGAATGGAAGAACTTACAACTTCAAATAATAATTTTACAGCAACACAATTAAATAATTATAAAGCTGGTATTCAAAATGACAATTTAGGTCTTATGTTTAGACAAGACTTAGCAATTTCTACTACTAGTGATAATGAAGATTTTATTATGGATTATAAATATTTATTTAGTACTGTTATTGGTGTTATTATAGTTTTATTACTTATAACATTTTGTTTGGATATTGCAGTTAGGAGTATTAAACTTGCATTTTTACAGTTAGTAGCTCCGATACCAATAATTTCTTATGTTGATCCTAAAAGTGGAAAAGATGGCATGTTTAAAAAATGGTATCAAATGTGTTTTAAAACTTATTTGAGTTTATTTATAAGGATTATTGCACTCTATTTTGCAATTTATATAATAAGTAGACTTGATAAGATGTCTGATATTATAGATGGATCATATATTACAAATGGATTTATAAAAATATTTATAATAATTGGGGCACTTATGTTTGCTAAACAATTACCTAAGATACTTGAAGGCTTAGGAATTAAGTTAGATGGTGGATTACAATTAAATCCTCTTAAGAAAATTGAAAAGGAAGCATTAGGTGGAGGAATTTTAAAAAAGCCAAATGAGATGTTAGGCAAAATTGGAAAAGGCATAGCTCTTGCACCAGTAAATGGTGTTAAAACATTAGGTAAAAAGACCATTGGCGGAATAGATGCCAAAATAAATGGTAAGGGATTTAAACAAGGTTGGAATAGAACTCATGGTAGTTTGTATAATGGTTTTTATAAAAAGTTAGATGAGTGGGCACCTGATAGTGCTGAAGCTAGAAAAAATGCAAGAGCAGGTAGAGAGAATATCCATAGGATGGATGAAAAGTATAAAAAAGGTAAAGAAATATATGATGAGGTATATAATCCGAACTCTAAAATTATGGATGCAAATTTGAAGTCTAAATTTTCTGAACCTTATCGTAAAAGTTATACAGCAATGAATGATGCAAAAGGTGAAATGTATAAAGCAGAGGCAAAGAAAACAGCACAAATAGCTGCTGTTGAGGAACAAATGAAACGTGATATGCTTACTGCTAGAACAGAGGCTGATAGACTTAAAATTCAGGAAGAGGCTCAAAATAGGATAAAAGATATTAATAAGGAAGCAGGAACTGCAACTAAAAGATATGAGGTTGCAAAGGCAAGGCATGATGAGATGAAGAAAGTTTATGCAAGAGATGCTTTGTTAGAAGATGCTTTTGATTATTATGATAAAACTGCAAGTGAAGCAGATAAGAACGGCAATAGTACTAGCACTACACACCATATTGTACAATCTAATAATGCTAATACTAACCTTCCACCAATAAATCCTAGTGGAGGTTCAAATAGTGGATCATCGACAGGAAGTTCAAATGGAGGTTCAAGTAGTAGCTCTCCATCAGGAGGATCTACAGGAGGTTCAAATAGCAACTCTACTCAACCATCTACGCAGACAACACAATCTTCAAATCAATCAGCTGCACAACAGGCTCAATCAATTTTGAATAATTATCCAATTCCGAATACTAATGCATCATCAAATTCTACACAATCAACAACGCAGGCAGCACCACAAGCGGCACCAGCTCAGACAACACAACAGGCAACGCAGGCAGCGCCACAAACAGCACCAGCTCAAACAACACAGCAGGCAACGCAGGCAGCACCACAAGCGGCACCAGCTCAGACAACACAGCAGGCAACACAGCAGGCAACACAGGCAGCGCCACAAGCGGCACCAGCTCAGACAA
>CAJTZY010000009.1 GCA_910584085.1 uncultured Bacilli bacterium
AGAGTCTTTAGATATTTTTACTAAAAATCCCAAAAACTCTTTACACTAACAAAAAAGATATTAATAATCAATATCTTCTTTATTGTTTTTCATATCAAGCGTTGCCTCGTTTACAGCATCATCAACTGTTTTAATAGCATCTGTTATAATACTATATCCACTTGCTGCACCAAATCCATGAGAAAGACTTTTTAACTCTTTATTTAACTTTCTTAAGTATGATATTACTTGTTTCTCATTATACCCTACTAAATAAATTAAAAATTCATTACCATCAGTACGTATTATTTCACTATTTTTAAGTTGGTGCATGATAAGAATATTAGCAGCCTCAGTAATAACCTTATCTCCCTCTTCTCTACCATAATTATCATTAATATATGATATGTTATTTAAATCTATAATAACTATTGATTGAGGGTAAACTTCAGACTCATCCCAAGACTCAATCTTACTATTCAAATATGCTCTATTTTTAAGTGATGTTAATTGATCTATATATTTAATTTTTTCTTCTTTAGTAAGATTTATTTTTTTGTTTTTCTTTGTCCTTTTAATCATTACTTTAATGTGCGTAGAAAAATCAACAACTACATATATAACTAAAACTATAATTATTAATAATAAAATATATGTAATATTGAAATTTTTATATGCTATTGATTCATAATTATTTGCAACTAAATCATTTATAGAAACATACGATAAGTAAAAATTAAATAAATCCCTAAATATCTCATTTTCATTTGTATCATTTATAACATAGTTATATTTATCATCAATGTCTAAAATATAATTAATTCTACTATTTTTAAATGATGATGATTTATAATAATCATAGTTTTCTAAATCAACAATTACTATATCACTATTGCCATAATTCTTAGTTAAATCCTTCATATTATTGTATGATTCAACTTTAACACCATTATCTATTAAATATCTTTCTAAATACGAGTCTTTTACAGTTAATACTTTCTTATCCTTAAGAGAATTAATATTATCTATTGTATTCTTATTATCAATTCCAGATATCACAGCAATTCTTTTATTTAGTATACCTACTGTATTAAATGGCTCAGTTTTATAATTATTGACATCAGATATATTAAGCATAAAATCTATTTTTTTAGAATTAAAGTCTTTCAATAATTTGCTAAGTCCATTATATTTTGTATATGTTATAGAAATTCCAAACAGTTTATTAAAATCTTTCAATATTAAACCTGTTAATCCAGAAATTTTATTTTTTTCTAAATTATTATATATACCATAATCTATAAAACCATAAGTATAACTTTTACTCTTTAATTTTTTTTGCTCAGCATCACTTATTTGTTTAAAGTCAAAGTAATCACTAAGAAGATTATCACTATATTGTTTAGAATAATTTTTTTCTTTCCAAACATTATATTTTTTATGTAATATATTATTAAGTTCTTTATCCCCATTAGTCGTTAAAACAAAATATTTATTTAAATCATTAAATTGAAATGAAACACTATAATCATTTTCTATAATTTCTTTTGTAAATATAGTCTTTAATACTATTGTTCCATCTATAGTTATTTGATTATTTTTATTTGTAGAGCTACCCGATAAAGTTGTATTATTCTTATTAGTTGTATTATTTGTTGAATTACTATTTGTACCTATCTTACTAGACTTAGACATAGACAAAGCATTCTTTAAATCATCGTATGAATCAAACTCTATAAATTTGATATTTTTATCTTTAAAATAGTTTTCTAAAAATTCCTTATTAGATTTTAAAATACCAACTTTAATATTATCTATATCTTCTATATTTCTATATTGTTTACCATCAATAGTAATTAATATCATATGATCCTTTAATAATACAATATCTTCATCTGATACCTTATCTACAATTTCAGTTTTATATTTATAATTAGAAATACCATCAAATTTATATGGAACAATATTAAAATTGAGTGATAAATTCTCTGTTACATAATTTAAATAATCATATACTAGTCCATCTCCATCATAACTAAGTATTGGAACATCATTCATAACTGATACATCTATTACATTATATTTATTAGATTCTATCCACTTATTTTCTGTAAGTGTAAGCTTATTTTTATTATTAAAATTCTTTAAAAAATAAAATGTAATTATACCAGCTATTAATAATATTGCTATTAACGATATGACTAATACTTTATTTTTTTTCTTTTTCATACTTCACCTATTACCATACGAATTCTGAATTAGTCTTATACTTATATCCTATTTTAGGATATATTTCACTATCTTTATTCTTACTTTCTACAAATATTTCAACATCATAATAACTTAAATTTTCCTGTGAAAAACTTTTTATCATTTCATTACTTTTTGCTTTTAATGCATCAAGTTCTATATCTTGTTCAAGATTAACAATTATTCTTATTATTTTTGATTTAACATAAATATCAATATCGCTAATATTTTCTAATTCTTTTATTTTATCCTTCGCTGATTTAATTTCTTTATCAGTTAGTTTATAATTTTCTATACCAACAAATCTTGAACTATCATTACTTGAAAATAGTATATTATATGTCATAACCCCTAAAACAATCAAAGCACTTAAAATTAAAACTATAATTGATATTTTAATATATAAAGTATTTCCCCTTTTTTTTAAATCTTTCTTCATTTTATCACCTCAGTGTTAAACAAGAAGAATTATTTTTCTTCTTGCTCCAATTTTTTTAATATTTCCTTAGTTACTATTATAGCCTTCTCTTTTACTAAAGAGGCTGACTTTTCAAGAACAGGTGTACCTTTTTCTATTACATACTCTACTAAATCTTCAGCCTTATTTTTTATTTCTTCCGATTTCTTTTTAGCGATTTTTATAACTTTCTCTTTGTCCAATTCTGATATTTCAGTCATTAAACTATCCACTTTATTTTTTATATTTTCTTTTACTTCCTCAGAATCAATATCTTTAACTTTTGTACATAATTCATCTATTTTTTTCTTTAATGCTTCTCTATTTTCTTTACCAGATTTTTTAGTTAAAAGCATTCCTAATCCTGCCCCTACTGAAGCACCCAATAAAAATTTGCCAAATCCACTTTTTTTCTTTTTTTCCTTTGTTTTTTTACTCATTATCATCACTTTTTCCTTTCTTTCTTCTGAGTAGAACATTAATAAAGTTAGATAATGCACCTATTATTTTATCACTTATACTAGCTGCATAATCAGTTGTTCTATCTATTATATCAAAGACGCCATCAACCTTGTTCATTTTATTGTTTACATCATCAATAACATTATCAACTCTTTTTAATGTCTTTATTAATTTTATTCCTAATATTATTAAAATAATTATTAAAATAATTAGTGCAACATATAAAACTACTGGTAAAAATTCATTTAGATCAATTGTCATTATTCTTCGTCTCCTCTTTTATATAAAGTTGAATCAATGAACCCAAGTAAATCTTCCTCATCAAGGTTATCATTTTTCTTTACTGTTTTTTTTATATCATCATCTGAGTATTTTTCTTTTTTTATTAATAATTCATCTAATTCTTTACTAATATCATCTGTTAAATTTGATAATATATCATCATCAACTTCAGCAACTTCTGCGTTTTCGTTATCATCACTTTTAAAATTGTTTTTAAATAATATAGAGCCACTTCCAAATAATGTATTTTCTAGTTCATCCTCTAAAGTACCATAAGCCTTATTTCTAATAGTATCTACTGTTGGTTCAGTACTTTCCTCAATTTTTTTTGGCTCACTTCTTGAAACAATATCTTCTTTGTGATAATTCTTATCTAAAATTCCATAAACAGGAGAAATTATTGGTGTAGGTTTAAATGTTCTTTTTTCTATTTTTTCTATATCTTCCTGAGTTCTATATGTTTCTTTTTCATATGTACGTTTTTCAGGTTCTATTTTCTTTTCAACATAATCTGATTTTTTTTCTTCTTTGTTTGAAATTTCTAAATCATTAAAATCTTTTTCATCGAAAAAAATTGGTTTACTTATTTTCTCACTAATATCAGGTTCAAATGTTTCTTCCTCTTCTACTTCCATTTTATTTAAAACTGGTGTATCAATAGGTACATGGGTTACCTCTTTTTTTATTTGTTCAACTTTTACATCATCATCTTCTTCTACTTCATCTGTAAACATATTTTTAAATTTATCTAATAATTTCATAAGTTTTCTATTCCCTTCTATATTAATATTTCTCTAATTCAAATTTTTCACTGCTATCTGATGAATTATAATTATTAAATTTCCCAGTTTTATTTATAAAGTAGTCATCTTTTAGCATTAAATCTACTATATTATAATTATATTTTATTGTTGATAATATGTAGGAAGAATGTAAAACTGTATCATTTAAATCATCCTTAGATACAATTGCTTCTATCTTTGCATAGTTATAAAAGAACGTTAGATAATACAATTCACCTTGTTTTACTATTTCAAGATAACCATCATATTTAAATCCATCTTCACTTGATATAAGTTTAGAATAATATACATTATCCTTTTCTTCATAGGTATTACCCTTTTTATAATAATAATCTATTGCATCTATATATAAATAATAGTATGTACCATTACAGTATAAAATATCATTTAAATCATCACTACCTATATAGGTTACCCCACTAGGTAAGTAATACTTATAACCCTGTCCAACTTGATTAAATAATTTATTATTTTTTGTTAAAATAACATTTAATATATTATCAATACTTTTAGTATCAATTCTAACAGCAGAACATCCTGTAAGTATTAATATAAATGATAAAATTAATATAATTTTTTTCATGATACACCCTTCCTAGACTATTATAACAAATATTTGTATTTTTTTCTATATTTTATGATTTTAATTAGTATTATCTGTAAATTAGTTGTATATTTATTTTTTTACTACTATTTTATATATAGGTAATCCCAAATTATGAAACTTCTTTTCATATTCAGTCTGAACATTATCCCCTACCTCATCGTTATATAGGTCTAAACTAATTTCTTCTATTTTATATCCATAGTTTGTAAACGATATAATTGAATATTCAAATAATTTTCTATTATCAGTCTTCATTATAATATTTTTGCTATTTTTAAATAAATTATCGTATCTTTTTAAAAATTTATAACTACTTAATCTTCTATCCTCATGTCTGTTTTTAGGCCAAGGATCAGAAAAATTTAAGTATATAGTATCAATTTCTTTATAGAATACCTCCTCTATTTCAGTTGCGTCCATTCTAATTAATTTTAAATTAGAAACTTCCTCATCAAGTTTTTCAAGTGCTCGAACAATTACACTATCAAATTTTTCTATTCCAATAAAATTAATGTTAGGATTTCTTTTAGCCATTTCTATTATAAAGTTTCCCTTGCCCATTCCAATTTCTATGTGTAACTTGTTATTATTATTAAATAATGTATTATACTTGCCTTTATAATCTTTATAATTTTTTATAATGTATGTAGATGCATCGATGATATCACTTGCCCCTTTTACATTTCTAAGTCTCATTTTAATCACCAAAATTATTATAGCATATTTTGTGAATATAATAAATAAAGTGCATATAATTTATTAGGAGGTATTATGAAAGATAAAAGAAATTGTAATAATAATATGAGTTATCCAATTTATCAACAACCTATGATGGTCCCACCTATGGGATATCCTACACCAATTCCTAATATGATGGGTATGCCAAATAATATGGGAGGTATTTCTAGCAATACACTCGAGCAACAATTAAATAATATTGAACAACAAATAAATTTACTTGACCAAAGAGTTAGTAGATTAGAAAAGTTAAATAATAATAGTACTACTAACAATTACTCTAAGTATAACGATTCTAATTATTATATGGTATAAGAAACTTTGTTTCTTTTTTTGTTACATAAAACATTTTATTATTACCAAATACCTATTTTATGGATAACAAATTATTGAAAAACAAGTAAAAAATATTGACATTTATTAAAATTATGTTATTATAAATAGCACAAAAAAAAAGGGGAAAAAAATATTTTATGAAAATTTTTAATGTGAACTATGAAGTATTCGCAAAAAAGGAATGCAAATCTAAATTTGTTATTATCGGAGATTTACATGGATGGATTAATAATAAAACAACATATAATGTTATTAAAAATATTAACGATCAAAAGCCAGACATTATTATGATTGCAGGGGATATATTATCTAAAAGCGATAAATGGTTAGAAAAAAACATGCTAAAATCAATGCAATCATTACTCTATTCATTATCTGAAAATGGTGCAGATATCGTTACGATACTTGGCAATCATGATACCCGTGTACTTAATGATGAAATTCTAAAAAACTATTTAAGTTTAGGTGATATTGAAAGAGTACATCCTCTACACAATTCAAGTGTGGATTTAAACAAGCATAATGAAAACATCCATATATCAGGATTATCCACAAGTTATCTAGATAGTTTTACATATGAAACAAATAAATTAGCATCAAAAAATGAAACTGATCCAAGACCACAGCGAATAATTCAAACCCTTAAACCACTGCTTAATCTAAATAAAGACCAAATAAATATATTATTAGCTCACGATCCACGCCAATTAAGAATACCAGAAGTTGATGTAATAACAAAAGATTTTGATGTTCGAATAGCAGCTCATGTTCATAATGGATACTTACCATTTTCCAAAACAACAACTAATAAAAAATTTTTAGATCAGGATTGGAAACATTATTTACTCTTAGGAATGACCCCATTAAATGAAAGAAATTTTGCACGAGGTATTGCTTATGGTAATAATAATTTATATATATTATGTACTCAAACAGGTGATTATTTTTTAGTAAAATATAATGATTTAAAAAAAGATAATAAATATATAGAAGTAACATGGG
Source organism: uncultured Bacilli bacterium (assembly GCA_910584085.1). Lineage (GTDB taxonomy): Bacteria > Bacillota_I > Bacilli_A > RF39 > UBA660 > UMGS1613. Next base: position 6,917 of record CAJTZY010000009.1, read on the forward strand.
AAGAGGCTATAGATATTATTAAAGAAAATAACTTAATACCATCTATCATTAACGGTGGTATTAATAGATATGCAAATATTCCCTTTGATGGTAGTGAAGTTACAGCATTTAAAATAAAAGCAAGATAGCTATTTATATAAAAATATATTTTTAAAGAAATAAGATAATGTATTTCTTTTTTTGTATATATTTTTAATATCCTTTTCAATATAATATTGAAAGGAGAATTTATGGATATAAATATAAGAGAAAGTATTATTAATAATTTTAAAGAAAGTGACCTCTGTGATATTAAAAGTTCTATAGAAACTTCTATAAAAGACAAGGAGGAAATAACTCTCCCAGGCCTTGGAGTATTTTTTGAAATACTTTGGAATAATTCTAGTAAAGAAGAACAAGATAATATTTTGAGTACACTAAAAAAAGGACTATAGTCCTTTTTAAAATGTAATTTTTTTACTTATATAATCCTCTACTTCATCAAGATTTATAGTAATTTGTTCCATTGTATCCCTATTTCTAATTGTAACTGTATTATTATTAATTGTTTCATCATCAACAGTTATACAAAAAGGTGTACCAATAATATCTTCTCTTCTATATCTTTTGCCTATATTACCAGTTTCATCATAAGTTACCATAAATTTATTTGATAATTTTTTATATATTTCTAAAGCTTTATCACTGTGAAATTTCTTAACAAGTGGCAAAATTGCAACTTTATATGGAGCTAAAAATGGATGTAAGCTAAGTACCTCTCTAGTTGTTCCATCATCAAGTGTGTCTTCGTGATACGCATTAAATAGTAGTGCAAGTATAGTACGATCAAGTCCATATGTAGATTCTATAATATATGGAATATATTTTTCATTAGTCTCTGGATCTAAATATTCTTGACTCTTTCCACTATATTCTTGATGTCTCGAAAGGTCAAAATTCGTACGATTATGTGTACCATTTATCTCTCCCCAACCAAATGGAAATAAGTATTCAATATCGCAAGCTGCTTTTGCATAGTGAGCAAGTTTTTCATGGTCATGGAATCTAAGTTTATCCTCTGGTATTCCTAAATCCATATAAAACTTTTTACCGTACTCCTTAAAATATTCATAAATTTCAGTATCACTACCCTCTTTACAAAAAGTTTGATATTCCATTTGTTCAAATTCTATAGTTCTAAATGTAAAATTACCTGGAGTTATTTCATTTCTAAATGCTTTACCTATTTGTCCTATAGAAAATGGTAATTTAGCCCTCATACTTCTTTGAACGTTTAAAAAATTTACATATTCACCCTGTGCATTTTCTGGTCTTAAGTATACTACGCTTTTAGCATCCTGTGTTACACCCCTATATGTTTCAAACATAAGTTTAAACTGTCTTATATCAGTAAAATTATTTTTACCACATTTAGGGCATGGCACTTTATTATCTTTTATATACTTTACCATATCTTCGTTTGTCATAGCATCACCAATTGATGAATTAGTATAATCATTTATTAAATTATCTGCCCTATGACGTGTTTTACATTCCTTACAGTCTATTAAAGGATCCGCAAATGATTCAACATGCCCTGATGCTTCCCAAACTCTTGGGTGCATTAAAATATCTGCATCTAGTTCATAAGCATTAGGTCTTTCCTGAATAAATCTTTTTCTCCAAGCATCTTTTACATTATTTTTAAGTCTACTTCCTATTGGACCGTAATCCCATGTATTTGCAAGTCCATCATATATTTCACTTCCTTGAAATATAAATCCATATTGTTTACATAAATTAACCATTTTTTCCATTGTTATATTTTCCATATTATCCCTCCTAATAAAAAAACTCCTAGACTATAAGGACGAATTAATCGTGGTTCCACCTTACTTATTCTAGAAGAATATCTCTTTTACATATTGCTCTTGGTTTCCAAGCCAGTCATCGCATTTATAAAATATACACTATATTATACTCAAATTATTAAATTTTGTAAAGTCTTTATTGACAAGTCCCTTCTCCAGGTTTTGCCCCTTCTACATATGTTTTGTTTGTTAAATCACATGAAGATTTGGTAATTGAATCTTTTAAATAACCACCCAATAATTTAACCAAACTTACTACAATAACACTTATTACCGCTATTATAAGTAAATATTCAACTAAAGCTTGACCATTATTATTTAATTTCTTCATATATACCCCTCCAGTACTATAATGATTTTATAACATTTTTGTATTTTTGTCAATAACATGATATAATTTCTATGGTGAGAAAATGAGAATAATAAAAGGAAAAAATAGCATTGATATTAAATACTGTAATAATATATTCAATAGGTTTTTAGGTTTGATGTTTAAAAAAAATATAAATATTTGTTTATGTTTTCCTAAGTGTAATTCAATTCACACATTTTTTATGTTAAAACCAATTGATATTATTATGACTGATAAAGATTTAAATATAATATATATATATAAAAATTTTAAACCTTGGAGGGTTTTATATAAAAGGCATGTTTATTATACATTTGAATTACCAGTAAATAAATTTGATTTTGAAATAAACGAAAAAATAAAAGTCATATAACTTTTATTTTTTTGTAAGTATTCTTGCCATTTTAACTCCAGCACATGATGCCATCATGAGACCTGTAGTAAGTCCACCACCATCGCCTATTGAATATAGTCCTTTTATGCTAGTTTGAAATTTCTTATCTAAAACAATTTCATTACTGTAAAATTTAATTTCTGGTCCATAAAGTAAATTATCTGGATTAGCAAATCCCTCTACAACCTTATCAACTGATTTTATAAATTCTAATATATCTGTCATAGTTCTATACCCTAAACCATATGTTAAGTCTCCAGGAACTGCACTTTTTAATGTAGGAATTACTGAATTGTGTTCTAAATCACTTTCCCATGTTCTTCTGCCTCTATATATGTCTCCGAGTCTTTGAACCATTATAGCCCCTCCACCTAATCTATTTAAGTTTTGGGCAACATTTTCTCCATATTCAATTGGTTTATCAAATGGATAGGTAAAGTGATGCGATACTAAAATTGCTAAATTTGTATTAGTACTTTTTTTGTCTTTATATGAATGTCCATTTACAAGAGTTAATCCATTATCATATACTTCTGCTGAAACAAATCCACTAGGATTTTGACAAAACGTTCTAACTTTATCGCCATATGGAAACGGTCTTCCTATAAATTTTCCCTCATACATATATTTATTTACTTCACTCATAACTTTATCCGGTAACTCATAACGAATACCAATATCTACACTACCAATCTTAGTTTTGATATTATATTTTTTACATATAAAACTAAGCCATGAAGCACCTTTTCTACCTACTGCCAAGACTACCTTACTACCATATATTTTTTCATTTGTCTTTTTATTTATTTTATAAATATCTACACCTTTAACCTCATCATTTTCAATTATTAAATCTTTTACTTCTGCCTCAAACATCATATTTATTCCATGAGATTTTAGATGTTCTTCTATTTTACCATATAAAATATGAGCTTTCTCGGTACCAAGATGCCTTATTGGATATGAAACTAAATTTAAATTTTCTTTTATAGCTTTCTTTTGTAATTTTTCTATTTCTTCCTTATTATCTAATCCATGTAATTTTGTATCTGCTCCAAATTTTAAATATATGTTATCTGTATATGCAAGTAAATCAAATATTTCTTCCTCACTCATATATTCTCTAAAATATCCGCCATTATTACCACCTAAGTAAAGGTTTCCATCCTTATCTCTAGATGATAAGTGATATGAGTTTAATTTACCATCAGAAAATGCCCCTGCACCACTAAATCCACAAGTAATATTACAATAAGGTTTACATTTTAAACATTTACCACCTTTTTCTATAGGGCAAACTCTTTTCTCTACTGGTTTACCTTGATCAATTAATAAAATATTTTTAAAAGTTTTTTGTTCTATCAATTCATAAGCAAGAAATACTGCTGATGGTCCCATCCCTACTACTATTAAATCATACTTCATAAAATCACTTCCTACTTTAATTATAACATGAATCGCTAACTTTTTTATATTTTTTATTTCTACAGCCCCATATTTTTTTGAGACAAACTATTTTCCATATCAACTTGTTTTAAATATGAATATAAACTAGTAATTCTTATTCTACCTGTTGAAATTCTCATAAGTTCATATAACATATAATCGGGTAAATTCCCACCTAACATTAATTTTTCTAGTCCACTAAGGTTACTAATATCATATTTAGAATTATCAGCTGTTTCTTTCATTATTTTATTATAAAATGCATCAAATTTATCAAGTGGGGATTTATAATTACCGAGTGCATCGCTGTAATAAAAATTTAATATTCTATTGGCGGAAGCAGCTTGAAAGTTTTGAATCAATTCTAAAGGAAATGAATCTTTAAAATATTTATCTACTTGATTACTAGCATCTAATATACCAAATATATCAGCAGTATTTTCTTCTATAAACTTGTTATGATATTTTATATAAGCATCATGTCCTATAGTAAAATGTAACATACCATTTTTTAAATAATAATCTAAAATTAAACCATCATGACTTTTGTCATCAAAGTTTATATTAGAAAGTTTTAATGACCGTTCTCTCATCTTCATAGCATAAGTACTTTTATCAAGTACCTTTATATGACTTATCTCATGCGATATCATCTGAAAACAGGTATAATTAATTAAATCGTAAAAAGTATTTTTATCATAGGGAATAGATTCAATTGCTTTATCAACACTTCTTTTATAAACAGTTTCTAAATACTTATAATTAATTGTTATAGTTCCTGTTTTGCCATGAAAATGTCCAAAAGTTAGAGCATTATCTTCATTTGAAACAATAATATCTTTACAGGTATCTTCTAAATTTAATTCTTTCACTCTAAATAATATATAGAATTTTATCATTTCTGGCGAAAGCAATTTATGACTCCTTATTTTACAATTAATTAAATATATAACTTCTTGATTAATTTGTTGAGTATGTTGATGTTTAAGCTCATCACTATTTATAACAGATAGATAATTATCTATTAAATCGTTTACTAATTCATAAGAACTATTAACATCATTAACTAATTTACAGATTTCAATACCAACTTGTTCTATTTGCTCTATATTATCACAAAAACAGCGTATTTTATATTTATACCAACAACATTTCAACTTTGGTTCATTTGCATTCTCATTTTTTAAATAATATTGAAATATATCTGTTTGTAATATTTTTACCAAGCAATCTTGTTCTAAATAACATTCATATATTAATTTTACCATTTCATTATAAGAAAAACTATTTATTCTATCTAAATAATTGTTAATAAATAAACTAGAATTTTTAGAATATGCAATTACATCTAGAAATATATCTACTGGTAAACTATTAATTCTTTTACTACATTTTTCAGAAATTATATTTTTTATATAGTCATTAACCTCAAAATCGTCATATATATTTTTTATTTCATCATCACTTAAATTGTCAAATAATTGTAAATTATCCATTAAAATATTTAAATCATTTTTCTTAATAATATCAATAAATGAATACACAAATAATCACCTCTATAATAATATTTTATACATAATATAATTGTATCACATATTTATCTTAAATTATGAAAAATAACAAAATAATACAACCATTTGACATAATTTAAATAGCCATTTAAAGTTATTACAACTAAAAAATATAGACAAAATCTATATTTTTAAATACTTTCTAACTGCTCTAGCGCTTCCAAACATTCCAACTACCATACCTATTACAAGAAGTACAAGTGAGTTTAAATAAACAAATGGAGTTGGTTCTATTAACTTGATAAATTGTGTAAATAACTGTCCACCAAAATGATCGTAAAGTGCAGTATATCCATATATTGTAATTAATATAGGAATAATTGAACCAAATATACCTAAGATTAAACCTTCAAATATAAAAGGTAATCTTATATTCATATTACTTGCTCCAACAAGTCTCATTATTTCTATTTCTCTTTTTCTAGACATTATAGTTATTTTAATTGTATTTGCAATTAAAAATGCTGTAACAATTATAAGTGCAACAACTATTGCAATAGAGCCTTTTCTAACAGCATCAAACACACTTACTAATTGTTCTACCATTCCTTCTCCATATTGAACTACATCTATATTTTCTATTTCTTTTAATTCCTCTGCTGTTTTATGTATTAGGTTAATATCTGTAACTTTTATTTGATATGTATCTTGTATTGGACTTTCTTCTCTTGTCCAATCTTGCATAAAACTTTTAAATTTATCAGATGAGGCCATCATTTCCTCAGATATATCCATTTTATCTCTAAATTCAACATTCTCTTTTTCTATATTATCAAGTGTAATAATTTTATCATAAACCTTTTCAGTTTCTTCCTTTGTTATATCTACTTTAAGAAACGCGACTATAGTAACATCTTTTTCTATTAATTCTGTAAAGTTATTAACGTTTAGTGATAAAACAATTGATACTGCTACTACTATAAGTGTTATTGTTATACATGATATAGATGCTAAAGAAAGTGAAAAATTTCTAAATACACTTTTAAATGAATCTCTTATATTTCTACCCAATATTCTAAATGCTTTCATTTCTTGTATTCACCCTCCTTATAATCCTTAACTATTCTACCTGAATCAAGTAATACTACACGTTTTTTTAATTTTTTTACTATATCTATATCATGAGTAACCATAATTATTGTTGTTCCAAGTTTATTAATTGCCTCTAATACCTCCATAATTTCCATACTAGTTTTAGGATCCAAGTTTCCTGTTGGTTCATCACATATAAGTATTTTTGGCCCATTTACTATTGCTCGAGCTATAGCAACTCTTTGTTGCTCTCCTCCTGATAAATGGTTTGGATACTGTTTAGCTTTACTTTTAAGACCTACTAAATCTAATACTTTAATTACTTTAGAATGAATTTCTTCTTTAGGAAGTCCTAGTACTTCAAGAGCAAATGCAACATTTTCATAAGCAGTGGAATTTTGTAATAATTGGAAATTTTGAAAAACTACTCCTATTTTTCTTCTTAATTTATAAACTTTACCATTTCTTATTTTTCCTACATCAAGTCCTCCTACTAAAATTTTACCATTAGTAGGCTTCTCCTCTCTATATAACATTTTTATTAATGTACTTTTACCACAACCTGTTGAACCTATAATAAATACAAATTCACCTTTTTTAATATTTAAATCTAAATCATATATTGCTGTTGTTCCAGTTTTATATGTTTTTTTTACGTTTTGTAATCTTATAATATCCATAAAATTCCTCCTATTCTATTCCTGCCGATTGATATACATCATTTATAAGCACAATTGCATCTTTATCTATTTCAAGAATTCCTTGCTTTGCTAAAAAGTATTCCTTTGTTGGTATAACACACATAATTACTTTTTTTCTATCTCCTGTATAGCCTCCTCGGCCTTCAAGAACAGTTACACCCCTTCCAAGCTCATTAATTAAAAATTTTTTTATAGCAGTTTCACTTTCCGTAATCACATAAAAAGATTTTGAATTTGATACACCAAGTAAAACTTTATCATTAAGTAAACCTACTATATATACAATTATAATTGCATACATTACATTCTCCCAAGCATATAAAGTCCCACTTGGAGCAATAAAAAATCCAGAGCCTAAAATTATTATAGTGTTAAATATTTTAATTGAATTACCTATAGAAATTTTAAAATATTTAGATATTATTTGGCATATAATATCACTTCCTCCTGTTGAAAATCCATATTTAAATGTAAGACCAGAACCTATACCATTTATAAGTGCACCAAAGATTGCAACCAAAAGTAAATTATCTACATCAAATTGAATATAACTTGCCATATTTTCCGTTAAATAAACAAATATAGGGTATAAAATTGAACCTATTAATGAATATTTTGTGGTTTTAAATCCTAGTAAAAAAAAACTAACTACAAGTAACAATACATATGCGACTAAAATAAATTCAAAAGTTGGTATACCGAGTGCATTCTTTACAACTATAGCAATTCCTGAAACTCCTCCAGTTACTAAATTATTTGGAGAGAAAAACACATTAAAAGCAAAAGCTAATAAAAAACAACCAACAATTAAGAAAAAATATCTTTTAACTCTATCTTTTTTATTTATTTTTTTTAGTATATCACTACTTATATTACTTATTTTATTTTTTTTAAACAACATTTAACTCACTCCTAGTTTTAAATTATCGTATATAAACTGGTCTATATTACCATCTAATACTTTGTCCACACTTGCATTTTCCGTATTAGTTCTATGGTCTTTTACTAATGTATATGGACACATTGTATACGTTCTAATTTGTGAACCAAAATTAATTTCAGTATTATCACCCTTGATACTCTTTAATTCCTTTTCTCTTCTTTCAACTTCTAAACTATATAATTTATTTTTTAATACATTCATGCATGTTTCTTTATTTCTAATCTGACTTCTTTCATTTTGACAAGTAACAACTATTTTGCTTGGAAAATGAGTAATTCTAACAGCGGATGGAGTCGTATTTACCCCCTGCCCACCATGTCCTGATGCACAATATGTGTCTATTCTTATATCACTATCTTTAATCTCTATATCTATATCACTTTCATTATAAAGAGGTGTAATATCAATAGAAGCAAACGAAGTGTGTCTTCTACTATTTGAATCAAATGGACTTATCCTAATTAATCTATGAACACCTTTTTCATTTTTTAAATATCCATAACTATTAACACCATGGACTATAAATGAAACACTTTTTATTCCTGCTTCCTCACCATCCTGATAATCTAAAAGTTCTATTTTTTTACTATTTTTTTCACACCATCTAGTATACATCCTATAAAGCATACTTGCCCAATCACAAGATTCAGTTCCTCCTGCCCCCGGATGAATTTCAAGTATACAATCACATTTATCATATGGTTTGTTTAATAATAATTCAAGTTCTACTTGCTTCAAATTTTCTTCTATTTTAGAAATACCACTTTCTACTAGTTCTTTCATTTCTAAATCAATATTATCTTTAATTAAATTTATTATCTCTAAATTAGAATTAATATTATTTTTTAGTTCTTCAGTTTTAAGTATCTTAGATTTTAAAGCATTTACTTCATTTAATACTTCTTCACTATATTTTTTATCATTCCAAAAATTTGGTTCATTTATTTTTGAATCTAATTCAGTTATTCTCTTTTTCTTTGATTCTGGGTCAAAGAGACCTCCATAAATCATTTATTTTTTCATTAAATTTATTATATATATTTAAAAGTTCATTTATTTCCATGGTTACCCTCCATTATAATTATAACATTATTTTATATTTTTTTAAACTTTAATTTTACGAATTTTTTAATATGTATATTTTTATGACAAATACTGGAAAAATTTAGCAAAAAAGGAAATAATAATTATTTCCAGAAAATATTAATCATTTAATTTTTCTATTTGCTCTATACTAATTCCAGTTGCTTTAGAAATTATATCTATTTCTAATCTCATATTAAGCATATTTTTAGCAATTTCAATTTTACTTTACTCAATACCTTGTGTAATAGTATCATTAAAACTATTTTCTTTTAATGTATTAGTAAGTAACCTCTCTTCATCTTCTTTACTTAAGTACTCTACAAAATCTTTATCTCCATTTAATCTATTTATTTCACTCTTTAACTTTTTCGCTAAAACATCTCCTCTGGTTTCATTTAGTTCTAATTCGTTACAATCTAACATTGCAATTATACTTGTTTCTTCTTTTTTATTATACTATGCTTTTTTCGCCTTAGTTAAATTTATTTGTATATAATGTGGCATTTTATTATACGATTCACTTACTGGCACACCATTTGAATATCTTGTAAATATATAACCTGCATTTCTTCTATTTAATCCATCATACTGTTGTGTATCTAATTCCACGTTAATTTCTCCCACTTTAGTTTTTACTATTATATCTAATGTTTTGCCTTTTATATTTATATTATCTTTAACTTGTTCTGGAGCAAGTAATCTTATTACTTCTACCTCCTCTTCTATTAATCTTTTAAGTAAGTCACGATTTTTCTCATCACAAAATATTGATTTAAAAAAATCTATGATTTTACCATAGATTTTATAATTCTACATTGTGATATACATTTTGCACATCATCTACTTCATCTAACATATCTAATAACTTATTAAATATTTCTAAGTCTTCACCAGTAAGTGTAATTCTGTCTTTTGGAAGCATACTTATTTCATCAACAGTAAATTCTATATCATTTTTAACATTTGATATAGCTTCCTTTATTTTAAATAAGTCTGATGGATTTCCATATATCAAAATATTTCCATCATTATTTTCTAAATCTACAAAATCTATATCATTTGCAATTAATGCATCCATAACATCATCTTCTGATAATCCTCCAAAGCCTACTGTACATAAATTGTCATACATATAAGCAACACTTCCCATGCCACCCATTTTTACATGACACTTATTTATTACAGCTCTAACATCACTTACACTCCTATTTACATTATCAGTTAAACACTCTACCATAAGTGTTGATCCACCTGGTCCAAATACTTCATAAGTTAATGTCTCATAATTTTCCCCTGCACCACTACTTACTTTATCAATTGCTCTTTTTATTACATCACTAGGCACTTGTTCTTTTTTTGCTTTTTCTATTAGTCTCTTAAGGCTTGGGTTTCCCTCTGGAGTAACTCCTCCATTCTTTGCTGCCTGATATATTTCTTTAGCATACATACCATATAATTTACCTTTAGCAGCTCCTGTTTTTGCCTTAGCTGCTGCTATATTAGGAAATCTTCCCATTATATCTCTCCTCTTTTCTATTAAATGTTTGTTTTATCGTAAAAGTCACCATTTTGTGCTTTTGCTAGTGCATCATGTGCGGCAATTTGTTCCGCTTCTTTTTTACTATGTGCACTACCTATTCCATATACAATATTATCTATCTTTACTTCTACAGTAAAAGTTTTATCGTGCGCTGGGCCATATTCATCAACAATTATATATTCTAAACTTTTCTTATCAGTCTGTACTAATTCTTGCAAGACTGATTTATAATCATCAAAAAAATCAATTGCTTTAGTTTCAATTAAAGGAATTATATTTTTATAAATAAATTTCTTTACTTCATCAAATCCTAAATCAAGATACATGGCCCCTATAAATGATTCAAATATGTCAGCAACAATAGCTTTTCTATATTTTCCTCCACGTTCTTCCTCACCATGACCAAGTTTTAAATATTCATTTAATCCAAGTCTAGTTGAATATTCATAGTTAGCATTTTCACATACATAATGACTTCTATACTTAGTCATTTTACCTTCTTCATACTCTGTATTTTTGTATAAATAATCACTTATTATAAGTTCTAAAACTGCATCTCCTAAATATTCTAATCTCTCATAACTTACCACATTATTTTCATTCGCATAACTTGTATGAGTAAGTGCTCGTTCATATAACTTAATATTTTTGTAAGGTATACCTAGTTTTTCAAGTAACTCCATACATATCACCCATAACATTATATCAAACTTTTTTAAAAATAGAAATTCCTATTTTACTTTTTATTACTTTTTTAGTATAATATTCATGGTGTTTATATGAAATACATACTAATTTGGTTAATAAAGATATACCAAAAGTTACCACTTAGGTGCCATTACAATTGCAAATTTATTCCAACTTGTTCTAATTATGGAATAGAAGCAATTAGTATTTATGGTAGTGTTAAAGGCACAATACTAACAATAAAAAGAATAATAAGATGTAATCCATTTTCAAAAGGTGGATATGATCCTGTAATAAAGGAGAAATAATATGAAAAAAATAAAATTTTTAATTATAGCAATAATAATGTTTGGAATGACTGGTTGTTTTAATGATGATTCAATGGATAATATAACTATTTCAACTTCTGTATACCCTATACAATATGTTGTAAATACACTATATAGTGAACATAGTTCAATTAATAGTATTTATCCAAATGATTCAGAAATAATTAATTTTAAGGTTACTGATGTATTACTTGAAGATTATGCCAAGAATGACTTATTCATTTTTAATGGTTTATCTGATGAAAAAGACTACCTTAAATCTATGTTAAAAAATAATAAAGATTTAAAAATTATAGATGTAACTTCTAATATGAGTTATGATTATTCTATTGAAGAACTTTGGCTAGATCCTAATAACTTACTTACAATTGCAAATAATATAAAAAAAGGATTTTCTGAGTACATTAAAAGTACATATCTTATAAATGAAATAAATGAAAATTATGAGAATCTTAAAATAAATTTGACTAATTTAGATGGAAAATTTTATTCCGCTGCAAAAAACTCATCTAATAGTTCTATTATCGTAAGTAATAATGCATTCGCATATCTAAAAAAGTATGGTATTAATGTCATATCACTAGATTCTGACACAGTAACACAAAAGGATATAACTACTGCTACCAACCTTATAAAAAATAAAGATTGTAATTATATATTTATAAAATATGGTGAGGAAGTTGATGAAACAATTCAAAAAATAATTACTGAGACAAAAGTAAAAACTTTAGAACTTTATACTTTAACTAATTTACAAGATTTAAATATAGAAAAAAATGATTATATAACATTTATGAACCAAAATCTTGATAATTTAAAACTAGAATTATATAAATAAAAGCACTACGCTTTTTTTATTTTTTCAAAATAAAAGAACTATTAAGTTCCCTATTTTACATTTATATTTTTTTTGTCACCTTTGATAAGTAGAAATCCAAATAATATTATAAATGGTAATAATACAATTCCTAATATTTGAATCACCATATTATCAACTCGAAGCAAAACCTCACATATAACTATTAATATAAACATAGTTATAAAGCAATTTCTTTGCTTACCTACAAATTTTTTCATGAGTTCCTCCTCTTCTTTTTTAGAAGACATACTCATTATAACATATAATTACAGATTTGTAAAATCGGTGTAAAGAGTGATTTATTGTTTTGTTTTTTGTTTACCTTTTTCACTTGTATCACTCATTTCCCCTAAATCCAAATTATCTAATGGATTTACCTTTTTATCTCTCATTTTATCCGAATATGTAAGTAATGTAGTTATAATCTCTGCATTTTCCTTATCTACAATACTTAGTAAATTAGTCACATCTTCATAAGTAATAAAATTTTGCCCCATATTATTTAACATAAAGTTAACTAATTCAACATTATCTTTAGCATACTTAAATAATCCTTGCTTATTTACCACAATGTATTCTTTAAAAAAATTCATATCCTCATCACTGTATTTAATTATACCATTATAATAATTCCTTATCGTTGATGAAAGCGCGATTAATTTTGATTTTTCATTTAATTTATTAAATATATTATATGAATAAATATTAATAGTTTGAATATTAGGTCCTGCAAATGCTTCATGACCTATTTCTTCTACACTATCTGGAATTGTTATATCCTTTAAACTTTCGCAACCAGAAAATGCCCATCGTCCTATTTTTGTTACCCCTTCTGGAATTACTATACTTGCTAATTTAGAGCAGCATCTAAAAGATTCATCTTCTATTACTTTTACATTACTTGGAATTATTATACTTTCTAAATTAGTGCATTTTTTAAATACTTGAAAGCCTATTTCTTCTACTCCATCTGGGATTATTACATTTGTTAAACTTGTACAGGCCTCAAATGCAAAAGATCCTATTTTTGTTACCCCTTCTGGAATATTTATACTCGTTAAGTTTTCGCAATTTTTAAATGCAGCGTCACCTATATATGTTACATTTTTTGGAAGTGTTACATGTATTAGCCCTATACAAGTTCTAAATGTCATAGACATTATTATTGTAACACTATCTGGAACTGTTACATTAGTTAAACCTGTACAGGCACAAAATGCCTCATACCCTATTTCTTTTACACTATTTGGGAGTGTTATATCCTTTAAATTTATACAACCCGCAAATGCTTGTGAACCTATTTTCGTTACTCCTTCTGGTATTGTTATAGTATTTAAATTTTTACAATTATTGAATGCTAACTCTTCTATTTCTTCTATACTATCTGGAATTTCCACCCTTATTAAATTTTCACACTGTGAAAATAATTGTCTCTCAATTTTTTTAAGATTGTTAGGTAAAACTACAACTTTCAAATTTCTACAATCCCAAAATGCACCAATTCCTATTTCAGTTACATTATCAGATATTACGACTTTTCTTAAATTCACACAATTTACAAACGCAAATTCTCCTATAATATAAACACTATTTGGTATATTTATGCTTATAAGACTTTGACAATTTATAAATGCCTTATTCCCTATTTCTGTTATACATTCAGGTATTATAAATATTCCATTCACTATATCTTCATCTTTTACTTTTACTAAAATATTATTTTTTATTTCCATATTATCACCAACAAACTTAAACTATATTTTAACACTTCTATATATAAAATGCAATAATGCAATAAAAATATGGCAATCGCTTAAAAATTTTTAATAAAAACTATTGACAGAAATAAGCCCTTATAAAATAAGAATTTTATAATTATTAATCCTAAAAGGTTAATTATTAGTAGATAATTTTTTGTCACTTTATCAATTAATTTCTTTTTTTAATTTTACAGCGTTTTAGCTTATATTTCAAGGGGAAACTGTACTTTACACTAATTTGTAACTTTTTTTAAGCGATTGCCTTAAAACAAAAAAAGAGATTGCTCTCTCTATTTTACATAGTTACAACTACTACATTTAATAGTATCTTTCTTTGATGTTAACATACTACCACACTCTGGACATTTATCCCCAGTTGGTTTATCCCAATATGCCTCTTTACATTTAGGGTAATTATTGCAACCATAAAATACTTTTCCCCTTTTACTTTTCTTTTCAATTATTTTACCATCACATTTAGGACAGTCACAGACCTCAACCACTTCTCTTTCACTTGCTTTGATATATTTACATTTAGGATAATTACTACATGCGGTAAATTCCCCATATTTACCTTTTCTAATTACAAGTGGACTACCACATTCTGGACAATCTTCACCGGTTTTTTCTGCCTCTTTTTTAGGCATAGCATCAAATGCATTTTTTACGCTTGGCTCAAATTCATCATAAAATTCTCTTAATACTTTTACAAAATCTTCATTACCATCAGCTATTTTATCTAAATCATTTTCCATATTAGCAGTATATTCAACATTTATTAAGTGGCTAAAAAATTCCTGCAGTTTGTCAGTTATTTCAAATCCAATATCTGTTGGAACAAACTTTTTTTCAATTAAATTAGCATACCCACGTTTCTTTATTATATCCATTGTTGTTGCATATGTACTTGGTCTACCAATTCCAAGTTCTTCCATTTCTTTTATAAGTTTTGCTTCAGTATATCTTGCTGGAGGATTTGTGAAATGTTGCTCTTTATTTATCTCTTGTGAAACTAATACCTTAGATTTATACTCATCTATCGGTGGTAAAACCTTATCTTTAGTATCCTCATAATCTTTATAAACTTTCAAATAGCCATCAAAATCTATTATTTGCCCTGTTGCTTTAAATTGATAATTATTATTATCAAGTATTACCGTTGTATTAATTGTTGTAGCACTAGCCATTAAACTTGCAAGTGCACGATAATATATAAGTCTATATAATTTATATTCATCATTACTTAGGAACCTTTTTACTGATTCAGGAGTTCTATTAATATTAGTAGGTCTTATACCTTCATGAGCATCTTGAACATTTTCTGTCTTTTTAGATACTTTAACACTACCAATATATTGTTTACCATATTTAGCTTCTATAAATTTATAAGTTGTTCCAATAAAATCATTAGAAAGTCTAATAGAATCTGTACGCATATATGTAATTAAACCTACTGTTTCATCTTCAAGTTCAATACCCTCATAAAGTTTTTGTGCGATTTGCATAGTTTTTTTAGCATTAAAACCTAGTTTATTAGATGCATCTTGTTGCATAGTACTTGTTGTATATGGAGGCTTAGATTGTTTTTGTTTATTTTTCTTATCAACACTTTCTATTTCAAATACATTTTTTAAATTTTTTAATACTTCATTTGCTTCTATTTCATTACTTATTTTAAAATCTTTATGATTATAATTAAATAGTTCAGCACTAAATTCAGGAAAAATTGCTTCAATAGTCCAATATTCTTCTGGATTAAACGCACCTATTTCTCTTTCTCTATCTACAATAAGTTTAAGTGCGACACTTTGCACACGACCAGCTGATGTTCCATCTGTTTTAGATTGAATAAGTTTACTTAATCTAAATCCTATAATTCTATCTAATATTCTTCTTGTTTCTTGGCTATTAACTAAATTTTTATCAATTTTTCTAGAATGATTAAATGCATCAGTTACTGCGCCCTTAGTTATTTCATTAAATACTACTCTATCATAATCATTATCACTAAGTTCTAGTACATTTTGTAAATGCCAACTGATTGCTTCTCCCTCACGGTCTGGGTCGGTTGCAAGATATACATGGCTTACTTTTTTAGCTTCTTTTTTTAGCTCATCTATAACAGATTTTTTACCTTTCATTGTAACATAATCTGGCTTAAAATCATTTTCTACATCTACTCCAAGTCCATATTTTCCTCTTGTAGATAAATCTCTAACATGACCCTTACTAGATAATACTTTATAATCACTACCTAAATACTTTTCTATAGGTTTTGTTTTACTTGGGGATTCTACAATAACTAAATTTTTTGGCATACTCCATCTCCTTTTTCTATTAATAATTTATACACTATAAAATAATTTTTGTCAACTCCATAATAATTCTATTACTAAAATTCAAAAATAGTAAAAAATTAGAAACAATAATTTCTAATTTTAACTTATTTTTTGATATATCTTAATACTTGGTTCATCATTTACACAGCATACTTCTCTAATTGCACTAGCAATTAATATAATATCCTCGCCATATTCATAATCTTCAAAATTCATTATACTACTAATAATTTTATTGATATAACTACAAATACTTTTTGATGCTTTAATTGTATCTAAAACCTCACTTTTATCTATTTTAGAATGTCCAACTTTCACTATATCATATATCATATCAAGTATTTCAGATTCCATAATTTCTAAATGTCTTTTACTAAGCATAAGTGAATCATTTAAACTTTTAGGTTTTGTAAGTTCATTATTATATATAATAATTTTTTCTAATTTTGGCAAATTAAAAAAATCACACATGTCTTCATATACATTAATTCTAAAAATACTTGATTTAAAATTTATTTTCTCAAGTGAGATACAATCTTCAAATGTACTTGGAGAAATTTTATTTATGCTTTTTGGAATTACTAATTCTTTCATATCCAGAGCATTTAAAAATGTTAAATCTAATACTTCTGTTATATAATCAGGAATAGTTAATATTCCATCCTTTAAGTCATTATTATCAACGCCATATAATACATTATCTATTGCTTTCATAAATATCTCCTTTAAGTTTATATAATATACAACTTTAACTCATTTGTCAATGATTTATTTTAACTTCACACCTTTTTCACATTTGTTACCAAAAGAATCAATTAATTTATCATCTTTAAAAATTTTAACTATTTCACAGTTATTTGAGCAACCTTTACATTCAAACCCTTTTGTTTCAAATTTTATATCGTTAATATTTAAACTTAATTCCTTACTTTCTCCCTGAGATGATAATATTGCTATACCAATTGCTCCCATTAAATGACTATTATCATCTACAATTACGTTAGTATTTAATACTTCATTAAAATATTTCACTACTCCTTTATTTTTACTAACCCCTCCCTGAAATACAATTGGTTCAAATATTTTTTTACCTTTACCAACATTATTTAAATAGTTTAAAACTACGCTCTTACAAAGACCTGCTACTATATCTTCCTTTTTATAACCAAGTTGTGCTTTATGGATTAAGTCTGATTCTGCAAAGACGGTACATCTAGCAGCAATTTTAACAGGATTTTTACTTTTTAATGCCATTTCCCCAAAGTCATTTATATCTACACCAATTCTTTTAGATTGACTAGACAAAAATGAACCTGTACCCGCAGCACATAATGTATTCATAGCATAATCAGTTATAACACCATTATTTAATATTATTATTTTAGAGTCCTGACCACCTATTTCAAGTATAGTTCGAGCATTCTTATAAAATGAAAGTGTACCTACCGCATGCGCCATTATCTCATTTTTAACTACATTCGCACCTAACATAAGACCAATTAATTTTCTAGCACTCCCTGTTGTTCCTATACCACATAACTTATAATTTTCTGGAATGCTTAATGTACTTATAAGTTTTTTCACTGCATCAATTGGATTACCTAATGTCCAAATATAATTTGATGATAATATATTGAACTTTTCATCAATTATAACACCCTTTGTTGATATAGATCCGATATCTACTCCTAAATAACATTTATTCATTTTTTTTCCTCATTTCAATCATATCATAAAAAGCTTCTATTCTAGTTTCAAACCCAACACTAGAGGTATTTGCATCCATACTCATAAAAAGTACTGGCATATTATTTTCTTCACACATTTTATTTATTATTCCCATAGAACCTATTTCCGGAGTACAAAAACTAGATTTAATATGTATTATCCCATCATAATTATTATCAATTAAATATTTTGTATAATATATATTGTCCATAGCATCTGCCCCCATTTTGTATTTTATATTATTTAATTTTTTTAAATACTTTTTACTTTTTTTACACTTTTCAAATAATAAATAAGTTACATTAGTAAATCTTTTTATTTCAACACCATAATTTATTAATGTCTCTTCTATATTGTTATTAGCAAAAGGTTCCATTAAAGTATAAAGTTCTCCAATAATTCCTATTTTTATATTATTATCTGGTTTATTTATTTTAATATTTTTTATTTTCTTTTTATATTTTTTAATAATTTTTCTTAGATTCATATATCCATTTACATTTTTTAGTTCATCAAGCATACTATTTAAGGTTTCATCAAATTCTCCCTTATTTACCTCATAAGCTTTATTTTCCCTTATATAATTATCTATATAATCCATAAATTTAACCATTTTAATAGTTACAAGTAAGTGATATAAACTTCTTATTTTTTTTAAATTAGGATTAATTTCCTTCATAATATTATATATTTTTTTTATATCTGTATGTCCCTTGCTTACTAAATTGTAATATTTAAATTCATATCCTAAATCACTTAATATTTTTTCTTGTAATTCATAGTAATAACCATACCTACAACCGCCACCCATTTGAATTAATATGTTAGCACCATTTTCTAAGCATTCTATATAAGTACCTAATGTATACTTAAAAGGTGTACAAAGGAAATCAGGACTATTTTTTGCGCCAAGTTCTATTGTCTTACTTGT
This sequence comes from uncultured Bacilli bacterium, assembly GCA_910584085.1. Lineage (GTDB taxonomy): Bacteria > Bacillota_I > Bacilli_A > RF39 > UBA660 > UMGS1613. The sequence goes on from CAJTZY010000009.1 coordinate 26,465, forward strand.
TATTTTAGGAGCTAACATAATTTTACAATCGCTTATTTTAGAAAATAAATAATTTGCTGGAATATAATAATTTCCCATCATTGGAAAAGCAATTACTTTGTCCATATTATCACCAATAAATTATATGTACAAAAAAAATAAGTATTATATTTTTTACTTATTTTATCAATTTTCTATATTCCATCAATACAATTATTATAAATCCATATCTTTATATCTTCCATATCATCAGTTTCATAATAACTAATTAATTTAGTAAAATATTCCCCTATCTTTTCTATAGGAATAGATATTATCCCCTGTCCATATTTTATCATTTCTTTATTTGCAATTAAGTTTGCAACTCTTTTATTTCCATCTAAAAACATTTGACTTCTTTGAATCCAACAAAATATACTAATACATCTGGCAAGTTCATCTTTAATAGATAATAAATTATTTAATTCATCTTCATAATTACATTCTATAGGTAACTTTGGTCTCCAAGAAGTACCTGTTATCCCAACACCTTTATCCCTAAATTCCCCAAGAGGTGTAATGTTTTGCCCCTTACAAATTTCAAAATGTATTTTCTTTATATAATCGATAGTTAAATCATCATCTACTGTTTTTAAAATATATTCCCAGCTATCCTTTAAGCCTTTAAGTTTTAACATATCATCTATTGAAATATTTCCTGTATTTACATTATTTACAAAAGAATAAGTATCAGCAAAAGTTACTGCTATTCCCTCTAAATTGGCACTTTTATATATATTATCCACTAATTTTCTCTTAGCAAAAAATATGTTGTCTTCTTTTGTCATATTATATATATTTTTCATATGATTATTCTCCTTATTTACATATTTATTTTATCAAAGTCGAAAAAAAATTGCAATAAAAAATTGACTTTTAATCAAAGTCAGTTTTTACAACCTTCTACCTCCACCACCATGAGTTCTTCCACTACTAGAATGGTGTGTTGATGATCCACCACCACCTGATGAAGAAGAACTAAGTCTCACTGATGTTGTATGTGTTGTTATAAATTTATCACTTCTATTATTTATTATTAGACTATCAGTATCTAAATAGTAATTAGCATTAACACTTTTTCTAACCATTTTATTTTTATTTATTAACACAAACATTATTATTAAAGTAACTACACTATCAATTAGAATAATCGCTGGAAAAGGTATAGACCTTTTACGTACATAATCCCCTTTACTATTAATAGTCATATTCTCATTTGATGAGGGTATTCCTACACTAGCATAGTTTTTTGAATCTTTAATAAAACTTTCAAACATTTTATAATAGCCATCATGTTTTTTATCTGCAATATTATCTAACATATTATTTATTCTATAGTCATCATACATAAGAATTGCTTCACCTGATGTTGATATATGTATATCAGTATATCCAAATGTAAAATCTATTACAAATATTAAGCCATCTTTTGTATTACCAATTCCAAAATCGTTATAGTCATAAAAATCGTCTGCATAACTTTCTGTATCCTTTTTTTCATGATGTCTTACAGTTACAAGAGCCATATCCATATTATATTCTTCTATATATTCTAAAACACTTCCCTTTAGTTTAGTTTCTTCTTCACTAGTTAGCACCTGGGCATAATCATATACTTTAACTGTATTATCAAAAGCATATACATTTTTTATACCTATAAATATAAGGAATGTCATTAATATTAACCTAAACTTTTTCATTTTATCACCCAAAACAATAAAAATAATATTAAAAATAAACAAACAAATATTGATATACCAATAATTATAGCTTTCTTTTTATCTATTGGTATGTTTCCTACCATTTTACCAGTTTGCCCATTCATAGCAAATGTATATATTTTATCTTTATACTTTATATTTAACATCCATACTGGAAGTAATACATATGAATCGCTTATATTAGATAGATTAATAGAATCCTTTGTTTTAACTACAGTTGTATATCCTGTCATGTCATCTTTCATTTTTTCTATAAACGAATTTTTTGCCCTATTTATTGCATCACTTTCTGCTTCTTCTTTAGTTACATCATATTTTTCAGATAAAAATCCAGAAAGATAAGAATAATTAAATTTTTTTAATTCTGAATAATCAAAAGGTTCTATTGAATTCATTATATCATTTTCAAATCTTTTAGATCCATCAACAGGTATATTTACAAACTTCATACTACCACCACGTGTAGATAAAAATGTATCAGTTTTTGTATATCTATAATCTCCGCTTGTCCAAGAAATTATTTTTTTACAGTCCGCTTCTATAACCCCTTCTGCATTATAATCGTATAACCAAAAAGGAATATATATACCACTCATTTCATCTATATTTTTTTTATCATTAAATGCCTTAGGCATTAAAATTTTACCTTTTCCAAGTTTTTTAAATGCTTCTTTTGCATCTTCCTTAGTATTTTTAAATGGTATTAAATACTTAGGATTAAATTTTCCCTGTAATTTATTTTTTATTATTGCAGTATTTTTACAATATACACATGATGTTGCACTTGTATTTTCATCAACTATAATCTCAGCGCCACAGTTATTACAAGTATACGTATCTATTTCCTTTGGAGTTTCAACTTCCTCTATTACTTTATTATTAGCCTCTTCATAAGCAGTTACTTCATCAATAGTAAACTCACTACGACAATATTCACATTTAAAATTTTCTCCATGAGGATTATATTTTAATACTGCATTACATTTAGGACATTTATGATCTAATACATTCACTTTATCACCTACTGTAATAAGTATATCATAAAAAAAAGTAAGTAACATTAATTTTACTTATCTTTTTTTATTTTTACTTACTATTTACATTATTTATTTTTTCTAATATAAAATAACTACATTCATAACTACATAAATTTTTTATATAATCTTCTTTAAATTTTATATCATTTATTTTATTACAAATTTTGTTTAATTTATTACAGAAGCCCTTAAGTCTAAGTTTACCATAAGAATAATCTCCTATAATATAGTCATAGCTTTCAAAGTAATCAGTATATTTTTCTTTAAATATTGCTTCATCAAAACCATTTTTATAATCTTCTATTAATTTATATTTTATGTTATTTACCTCTATCATTTGTACACCTTCCTAAATGCATAACTTACTTCTTTATATTTTGTTAAATTTGAAGAAGAATTCCAAGTCATATATCCACCTTTTAATCCATTATCATAGAGTGCTTGAATCTGATCAGATATTTTTTCTGCATCATATATAACACTTGGAGTTTTATTTGTATTATATGTTTGTATCCATGTTCTAACAACTGCAGGAGTTGGAATTATTTCTTGTTTAGATACTACATAATCTCCCCAAGCTGTAAGTAGCTTATATGGAACTGTCCAAACAACTTCCTTTATACCATACTCGTGAGCATTGAAATGATCTGGATATGGCATTCCACTTATTACATCTGCGACATTTGATATAGCTGCCCAAAACTGGCCATAAGCAGTAACATAGTTGGATGCACTTTCGCCAAATACATCTATTGATACATAAGCACCGAGTGCGTGAATTTCATCACATGCATACATAACAAAACTTTGTATAGCACCTGCTTTTTCTTCATTATAAGTATTACTTAAATTAATAGTTCCGTTTCTTTCTAAAGTAGTTGTTCTATCTGGAAATCTTACATAATCAAATTGAATTTCATTAAATCCTATTTCTTTAACTGCCTCGCGAGCAAGTTCTACATTAAATTCCCATACTGATCTATTATAAGCACTTGGCCAATATGAACCATTATGGCTAAATGGATCACCTGCACTATTTTTTATAGCAGTTTCTTTATGATCTTCTACATAATAAGAGTCTTTAAAAGTTGTTATTCTACCTATTACATAAATACCCGCATCTTTTGCCTTTTTTACATATGCTTTATAATCCTCATAATCATTTAATGCATGATTATAGTTTGTAGGTGAATATTCCTTCATAACCGGAGAATTATATGCTGGAGATGTATTATCTTTTATATCTATTACAAATGCATTAATATTATTATTTTTTGCAAATTCTATATATGCATCTATATTCTTAACTGCTCCACTATTTATATAAATTGATCTAACTTCATCTGGCATAACATTATTTTCAAATTTAGGTTTTTCATAAGGATAAAAATCTAAATTTACTGCACTTCCTGCACCAAGTGTATCTCCCATTTTTTTTATGTATTCCTGTATTCCGTTTTCATCATATACTTTTAAACTTTCTTCTTTAGAGAAAACTAAATATTTACCATATACATATCCTTCTATATCATTATATTTTATCTTATATCTATTTACACTACCATCACTATTTAATTTATCATATCCAAGTATTTCAAGTCTTTCACCTTTTTTTACAAATGATAATATTTTAGATGACAATTCATCTTTATAAATAGTTGAACTAGTTCTTACAAACATTTCTGTTTCTTTTATTATAGATTCTCTACTATCAGTAATATTTTCTTCTTTGATTAAATAAAATTTATCATTATATTTTATCTTAATATAAATTATATCATCAACTTTCTCTTTGAATTTATATTTAATAACTTCACTACCACGTGCAATATTAGTAGATTCATTATGTTCTAAATCATATAACTTAACTAGTGTTGTTTCACTAGATACATAGCTTTTATTTGTTTTTTCTACACCTTTATTATGCTTTAATATAAATGATAATAAAACTATAACAGCTACAATTAAGATTATTAATATTAAAAATCTTTTAACACTCTTTTTTAACCTTCTTTTATGCATACTACCACCAGTTATAGTATAGCACATTTTTAATTTTTTTTACATTTTTTGTTTATAAATAATAATACTTTACAGTTATTAACTAACCTTACTTGTTACTGATGGAGTTCCTAAAAAGCCATCAAAATAATAACTAGGGACATTTCCCTCTACTAATTTCATGATAATTGGAATATCAACTGATATTTTAGAATTATTTGATACAAATGGAAGTAATATTTTAATTTCTACTTCTACATTTATATTAACCTTAATTAATGCATTATTAATTCCATAATCATTTACTTCAGTATTTAACTTACAAAATATATTTCCTATTAAATCAATTTTAACTGGTATTTTAGGAAATATGTTGTTAAGTATTGCGTTATTAAATATAATTCCACTTGGCAATTCATAAATTATTCCCTTTTTTAATTTATCATTTGATAAATTTGATAAGTTTAATTTATCCACCTCACCATTTTCTAGATATTTTAAGTTTTGTTCAACTGAAAGAGAAGTTTGATATAAAAGGTTCGTTACTGCACTAGAATTAAAATCTATACTTTTTATATTATTATTATTATCTTTTATAGTTATAAATAAATCATCTGGCTTTATATTATTTGAAATTTCTTTTATAACAGTACTATTTATTACCGAAGATACTATCTTTTTTGTTTCTATCTCGGAATAACTAAGTAGTTGTGGTAAAGCCTTATCATTAAACACTTTAAATATATAAATTACCGATATTATAATAAGAATAAGGACTAAAAGTATATAATTTATTCCTCTATTTTTTTTTATTTTTCTTTTTTTTAAATGCATCCTTTTCATATTAAATAATATGTATAAATAGCAAGTTTTAACCAATAATATTATTGGTGATTATATGATAAGTGAAATAATGAGTAAAAAAATTATATATGGTAATTTAAATAGTTCTATTAAAGATATATCAAAACTTATGAAAGATAATAATATTGGTTTTGTTCCTATAAAGGAAAATAATAAATATGTAGGAGTTATTACTGATAGAGATATATGTTTATCTATTCCATCAATAAGTAATATTAATGATTCAGTAAAATCTTATATTACAAATAATATAGTTTATATTGATGTAAATTCAAATACTTCAGATGCATTAAAACAAATGAGTAAATATAAAGTAAAAAGATTACTTGTAAAAGAAAAAGATAATATTATTGGCATATTATCTTTATCAGATATATTAAATTATACAGATAATAATAATTTAATAAGTTCTATTAAAACTATATTTTATATTCATGATAATAATCAAAATCATATAGCGGAAATTGATGAATTTTATTTATAAAATTCTCATTTTTTTAATTTAATGAATTTGCCTCAAGTACTCCACTCTCTTTTGTAGATTTAATGTAATAATACTCACGTACATATCCAAGTGTTCCAGAGGAAATTTCTTTATCTACTACTTTTAAATAAATAGCTGACTGTTCATCCCTAGTACCTAATCCTGATAATTCTTCCCTAAATTCATAAGTTTCTTTCCATTCATCAGTATATGTTATAATCACTTTATCATTAAAATCAACTACTTCTAAATGATTTTTATTTAATACAGCTATAAAGTCTTCATATATTCCAAGTATTTTATCATACTTTTTACTATGCACTTTTAAATTTAAATTTGAATCATATATACTGTAACTTGTATCATTTGAAAATATAAAGTAATTATCATACATCTTTATTTTAATATAGTCTTGTTCAAACAATAATTTACCATTATTATTATATATTTTTATTTTATCATTTAGGTCATACAAAATCATATATAAAAGGTTATTTTTAGTATTTTCTTTAAGTATTTCTAAAGATTTGCCTTCTATATAATAACTTATATTTCCTGTCTTTAAATTTACAAAGTTATATCTATTACCATCTTTAAATATAACATAACCATATTTATAAATAATATTATTTTGATTATCATTTCCTAAATCCAAAGTTCCTTTTATATTTTTAAATGTTCTTTTTAGTGCTAAACTATACATATTTTGCAAGCCATCTTCTTTATACATAACTGCATATAATTTATTATTTAAACATAATTGTTCCTCTAAATCAAATGGACCAAATATAATGGAATCACTTTGATAATTATATATATAGTATTTGCCCTCATCTTTTATTATAGAATATATATCATATGAAGATATGTGTTCACATTCTTCTGTCTTACAAGTAATTTTTCCAACTTCTTTTCCTTCACTTAATCCATAAACATCATTATTTTTATATATAGTTATTTTTTTACCTTCTTTTATTTCTTCCTGTTTTTTACCATACGTATATTTAATACTTTCATCATCTATCTTACACATATCTAGATAAATATTTCCATCAGCATATATCTCACGTATCTCACAATCTACATTATGACTTGTATAATTAATAAGGTCACTTACATCTTCCCAAATTGGTATTTTTTGATTTTTAGTTTTATAATCTAAAACTATTTTTTTTACACTTGAACCATATTCATTTATAACTTTATTATAATCCACTTCAGGCACAATTTCTTGAGTATTTTTATTTAAAAGCAAAATAGCAATTGACATAATTATTATTAAAACTACTACTATGATAGATACTATAATTATTATTTTTGTAGTTTTTTTTCTTTTAAGTTCATTTTGAATTTTATTTCTCTCTTCTCTTGACTCTAACTTTTTCTCTTCATTATCTTTAACTGACTCTTCATGATAGATTTCAGTTAAATCGATTTTTCTAGTTAAATCATCTTGATCACTTTTATCTAATATTTCTTCACTCTTATTATCAACTGTCCCACTATCGGCTAAACTTATACTTTCTAAATTATCTAATGTATTTAATTCTTTTGTTACCTCTAAATCATTTAATTTTTTTTGTTCTTCAATAAGTTTTTCTAACTCACTAACTTCGCCTCTTGATGATGAAAGTTTGAGTTTATTTTTACATTCATAACAAAATATTTCATTTTCTTCTATTTCTCTACCGCAATTATTACATCTCATAATTTTCTCCTACCCATTTAAACTTATTACTTTTGTGTTAGAGGCATAGTCATGTAGTCCTCTATTATCTTTATTAAACATAACCATAAATAATATTGCCATTTCAAGTGTATATGTAACAAAATATATTATTTGATTATAAGTTATATAATTATTTTTAGATAAAACTAATATAAAAATTATATTCATTAGACTGATAATTACTTCATTAAGTATTAAACTCCTAATTAAATAATTTAGTATTGTCAATTTTTTACCATTATTTGATACAACCTGTAATTTTAAAAGCTTTTTACCTAATGTTTTACCATTTAAATAATACTCTATAACTACAAAATACATAAGTATACATAAAACACTAATAATAGTTTGAATTATTGATAATTTAGATAGTTTATAACTATAATCAATTAATCTATCTTCATAATACTTTTTAATATCTGTAGTTATCTTTTCATAATCTCCTTCAGATAAAGACTGACTAACATTAATTTTTTTTATATATTTTTCATAATCAGAATGATTTTTTAATAATAAATCTATACTTTCTTGTGTTACAACTTCCTCATTATAAATTTCTTCTATTTCAGTTAAAAATTCATTATAATTATCTGAGAAATTTTTATATTCCTGATAAACATCGGTATACTTATCATAATCCTTATTTATATAAGAGTTAGATGTAAGAACCGTTATAACAACTGAAACTAAAACAATATCTATAATGTATGCTACTACTCTTTTAAAAATATCTTTCATATTCACTTATCCTTTTCTTATTTATTATATCACGTATAGTTTAAGATGTAAATCAGTGTTTTTTTATGTTTAATTTTTCTTTTTATTACTTTTTTAGAAAAGCACTTTGGAATATTATATTAAACAATATTTCACTATATAGTATTATTTTTCAAATCTACTAATATTTAAAATAATACCTATACTTACCATGGTTATAAGTAAACTAGATCCTCCATAGGAAAGAAATGGAAGTGTTACTCCTGTAACTGGAATCAATCCAACTACCACGCTTAAATTAAGTACACTTTGAAATATAAGCCCGAATGTTATACCAAATGATAAATATTTTCCAAATAAATTATCACATTTCATACTTATTTTAAGGCAGTTATAAAATATCGTTATAAATAAAAATGATAAAATTATTATTCCCATAAATCCAAATTCTTCAGATATAATAGAAAATATAAAATCTGTTTGCGGTTCAGGTAGATAAAAATGTTTTTGTATTGAATTTCCAAATCCTAAGCCAAATAAACCACCTGGACCAATACTATATAATGATTGAATTATTTGGAATCCACTACCAAGAGGATCGCTCCAAGGATCTAAAAATGAAAGAATTCTCTTTAGTCTATATGGCGCAATAAGAATAAGTGCTGCAACGCCAATAACTCCGATAGCACCAAATTTTAAAAATATTTTAACGTCTAATCCTGCGACAAATAAAAGACCTATTATAGTCATAACAAGTATTGTCCCTGTTCCAAAGTCTGGTTGCAACATAATCACTCCAAATATAGAAAGTGTTATTAAAAGAATTGGTAGTACCCCCCTCTTTAAATCTTTCATACTATTTGGATTATTTGATAAATATTTAGATGTAAATATGATAAGTCCAAGTTTAGCAAATTCACTAGGCTGAATACCAAATGAACCTATTCCAAACCAACTTCTAGAACCATTTCTAACAGTCCCAACCCCAGGTATTAATACTAGAATTAAAAGTGCAACACACGTTAACAGTATTTTATTTGAATATTGAAAGTATTTTCTATAATCTATTTTACTTACTATAATCATAAGTACTACTCCAATTCCAAAGAATAAGGCTTGGTTCTTTAGATATTTATAAGGATCATTATATTTATACCCTGCCCATATATATGACGAAGAGTAAATCATAATAACGCCAAATAAAGATATTAGTATTACACTTATAAATAAGGTTAATTCTATTTTCCTATTTTTAATAATATCACCACCAATTATATAAATTTATAATACTACTCCAAATATAATAGCTATCATACTAGCAATTATTCCAACTAGACAAAATATTTTAACTATTTCCCTTTCATTATAACCTAGTTTTTCAAACGAGTGATGAATTGGTGTCATTGGAAATAATCTTTTATGTGTAAATTTATAATACAGTCTCTGAATTATGCAAGTTAAAGTTTCTATTACAAAAACTATTCCTATAACTACAAGTAATAATTCATGTCTAGTTAATATCGCAATACTTCCCATAGTGGCCCCAAGTGCAAGAGAACCTGTATCACCCATGAATATACGTGCTGGATTTGAATTGAAAAGTAAAAAACCAATTAAGGAACCAACTAACGAAAAGCAGAAAAGTGATACTTCCTCATACCCCTCTAACCAACCTGTATTATAACTTATTATGCCAAGTGTTAAAAATGCAATTAAGGAAAGTCCTCCAGCCAAGCCATCAAGTCCATCTGTTATATTTACAGCATTACTACTCGATACAAGCACAAGTAATATTATTATTCCATATAAAAATCCAATATCTAATTTTATGCCTAATGTATGTATCCAAAGTAATGGTTCATTTCCACTTATCATAAATAAATAAAAGAATATTATAGCAACTATTACTTGTAATATAAATTTAGCACTTTCACTAAGACCTTTATTATTGTGTCGTCTGATTATTAAAAAATCATCAATAAAACCAATAACTGAATAAAATATAAAAGTTATCATAACTATAATAATTGTTGTATTAAATTTAATTTTGCCAAAAAAATACATAACCAACATAACAATTATTGTAGGTATTATAAATATTAATCCTCCCATTGTAGGAGTGCCCTGTTTAGTTTTATGACTTTCCTCTAAATACTCACTAAGTCTTTGACCTGCTTTTATTTTTTTTAGAAATGGTATTAAAAAAATACCCACCGCAATTGAAATAATTAAACTAATCATCATGACAAGTACCACTTTTGTTAATATTATCATAATATCCCTCTAGTTAATTTTATTCTAGAGTATTAAAAATAGGACAAGAAATAAATTGCAAAGAAAAAAACTATAAACTATTTATAGCTTCCCTTATTACATTTATAGAATTTTTAATTTTTATTTTTTCTTCTTTACTAAGTGGGATAAATATTTTTTCTTTAACACCACTACTATTTACAATAGCAGGAGTTGATATATAAACATCATTTTCTTTATCATATGCAGAAACTGATAATATTACATTTTCATCACCAAGTATAGCATTAGTAATTCTAACTAGACACATACCAATTCCATAGTATGTTGCACCTTTCCTATTTATTATTTCATATGCTGAATTTCTTACATCATTTTCAACCTGCTCTAATTCTTGTTTGCTTAAATATGCATCAATTCCTTTTAATGCGATACTTGCATTACTCCATGGAACAAATTCACTATCACCATGTTCCCCAATTACATAGGCCTGTATATCTTTTGGGCCTATTCCAACTTTTTCACTTATTAAATATCTAAGACGGGCAGTGTCAAGTGTAGTACCTGTTCCCAAAACCCTATTTTGAGGTAACCCAGAATATTTATAGGTTAAATATGTCATTACATCAAGAGGATTTGTTGCAACTAAAAATATTCCATTAAATCCACTAGCCATAATACTATCTACAATAGATTTAAATATATGACTATTTTTATTTATTAAATCCATCCTAGTTTCACCAACATTTTGATTAGCTCCTGCTGCTATAACTACTATTTTAGCATCACTTGCATCTTGATAACTACCAAGTTTTATGTTTATTTTAGAAGGACTGTATGCAAGGCAATGATTTAAATCCATAACCTCTCCTTCTACCTTTCTTGTATTTATATCAATAAGCACCAGTTCATTTACATAAGTTCTTTGATTTATTAGGGCATAAGCATAACTCATACCTACATTTCCACAACCTACTATTACAACTTTATTTTTCATTTTATCACCAATTTAATTATATAATATTTTTTATGTGTTAGCAAGCATTATAATTCCTTATTAGTTTTTATTTTTGTTATCAAAATCATAAATGGAGTATCTAAAAGCGCAATCAAATATTTAAATATAAGCATTGTAAACATTAAATCTATAATATCATGAAAACTTAGTGTTCCTAAAAAAGATATTGTAGTAAATATAATTGTATCAATTGTTTGACTAATTATAGTACTTACATTATTACTAATCCAAACTTTGTTATATTTGCTTTTTAATAATTGATATAATTTTGCATCACACATTTGACTAATATAATAAGCGCTTAAACTTGCCATAGTAATTCTTGGCATATAATTAAAAATAGTTGTTAAAGCTTCTTGTGAAAAATCAGATGAACTTGGTTCATATTTTAGAAATAAAGACATAAATAATGTAAATATGATCATAAATATAAAACTTAATTTTGTTGCCGTGTCAGTAGCCTCTTTACCATACTTTTCACTTAATATATCTGTAGTAAGAAAAATGGCACCATATGAAATATTCCCTAGTGTTATAGTAAAACCAAATATTTCTGACATTTTAACAGTTTGAATATTACATATTATTACTAATATACACATCCAAATATAAAGGCCATATTTTCCATATTTCTTATAACAAATAATTGTTATTGAAAATGAAATTAATAAATAAAGAAAAGAAATATATAAATTTAACATACCAACATCACTACTTCTATATTAAAATTATACCACATATTTTTATATTTTTCCATTGCCATCTCATATTATTCACTAAGTAATAATCTAATAGTTTCTCCTTCATAAATATTTTCCCCTGCACTTGGTGATTGATAAGTTATAATATCGCCACTACCACTATACTCTACTTTAAATTTCTTTAACTCCTTTAATGCATCACTCACACTCATACCAACTACATTAGGTACTAAAGCATACTGTTTATCAGTAAAAAGATATTCTCTTTCTATTGCATCACTTCGTTTTTCTATATCAAGTATATCTATAGCACTCATTAGCACATTTTTAGCAATCGGAGCTGCTACAGTTCCACCATATTGCGTTATTCCTTTTGCATTATCTACTGCAATATATACTATAACCTGTGGATCATCAGCAGGTAAAAAACCAATAAAACTTGTTATATAATTTCCAGATAAATACTTTCCATCCTTTACTTTTTGTGCAGTACCTGTTTTTCCTCCAACCCTATATCCTGCAATATATGCATTATGTCCTGTACCCCTTGCAACAACACTTTCAAGTGCGTATCTTACTTTTTCACTTGTATCATCACTTATAACTTTTCTTACAGCAATTGGATTATTCTCAAGTATCACGCTATTTGTTTCTGGTTCATTTAAACTTTTTACTATGTAAGGTTTATAAAGAATACCACCATTAATTGCAGCTGATACTGCAGTTATTTGTTGTATTGGTGTAACACTTACCCCTTGACCAAAAGAGGTCGTTGCAAGCTCTAAATCACCTATTTTATCTACATTAAATAAGATACCACTAGATTCTCCATTTAAATCTACCCCTGTTTTCTTACCAAACCCAAATAAATCTATATATTTAAATAAAGTTTCTTTTCCTAGTTTTAAGCCTAAATTAACAAATCCAGGGTTACAAGAATTTTCAACAACTTCTAAATACGTCTGCTCACCATGTCCACCATGCTTCCAACAATGAAGTGTCGCGCCACCTACAGTTACAGCTCCACCATCAAAATAGTGATCATTACTTAAATCCACTATTTTTTCTTCTAAAGAAGATGCAAGCGTTATTATCTTAAATGTTGAACCTGGTTCATATGTCATCCAAATTGGTAAATTTCTATTTATCTCCTCTACCTTATAATTTTGATATTTACTTGGACTAAAATCTGGTCTAGATGCGATTGCAAGTATTTCCCCTGTATTTGGATTCATAACAAGACCAAGTGCTTGATCTGGGTTATACTGACTAACTGCATTATCAAGTTCTCTTTCAAGTGCTTCTTGAAGTTTAAAATTTATTGTTAATGTCATATTTACTCCACTTTGGGGTTGTTCATATATTTGTGACATAGAAAGGCTATTTCCCTTCGCATCACTAAAGTATTTAATTGAACCATCACTACCTGTTAAATAGTCATCATAAATGAGTTCAAGGCCACTTAATCCCTGATTATCTATTCCAACAAATCCAATAGTATGTGAAAGCAATGTATCATATGGATAATATCTTTTTGCTTCTTTTACAAGATATACACCATCATATCCTAGATTATTAATTTTATCTGATATTTCATAATTTAAATTCCTACCTTCTGGATGTACTCTTTCTATTGAAGTTTTCTTTGATACATGTTTATACATTTCATCATAATCTACTCCAAGTATTTCTGATAAATCTTTAGCAACTTTTTCTTTATCTTCTATTTGGTTTGGTATAAGTACAAGAGAAGTTGTTGTTATATTTGTGGCAAGTTCTACTCCATTTGTGTCATATATAACTCCACGGTTTGCTGCAAGTGGCAAATTTCTACTCCAAAGTCCTGTTGCATACTTATTTAATTTTTTGTAATCTATTACCTGAATATAAAACACTTTTCCAATAATTACTACAAAAAGAAATATTGTTATTAAAATAATTATTTTTATTCTTGTATGAATATTTTTATAAAACATTTTATCACCATTAAATTTTATGTAATAAAAAATAAAATAGATTTAATTTCTATTTTATTTAATAAATAAACTTATTTTTTTATGCTTTTTCTTTTAATTGTTTAATTTTTTTCAAAATTACATTTGATACTATATAAGTTGCAGTTGAAAGTATAATAATTATTATCCAATAAATTAATAACATTTTACCATAACTTCCATAATATTTTGACATAACAAATATTCTAACAGGTATATTGCTTAAATAAAAAATAAATCCGAACTTACCTATTGATTGATATATTTTATCGTTAAATAAGACTGATGTATAACTTAAATTACTAAAAGTAAGTGCGATATTAAATGTAAATAATATTGCATTCATATAACTTTCAGCAATATAGTAATGCATGTTTAAAAATAAAAATATATAAATTAAAGTTTCTAATACTGTAAAAAATATTCTTATAAATCTATTAAATTTTATTTTTTTTAGGATGTTACATAATTCATAAGATATAACTCCTAGATTTATAAATATAAATCCTTTATAAACTCCATTTATAAAGATATAATTACTACTTAAAGGATCTGTAATAGCAATTTTAAAATAATTACAAAGACCTAAACATAAAATTATAATTAACGGAGAGATTAAATAATTAAAATTTTTTTTATATTTATATACAAGTGGAAATAAAATAAATAAGGTTAAAATCATAACTGATATATACCAACATCCAAGGTTAACAGTCATACCTTTTCCAAGAAATCCTAAAAAGAATATCTCCGTAATAATACTATCAGAGAATGTTATATGATAATTAATTGAACTTGTCCTATATACCATAAAATATCCAACTATAAATATAAAAAGAATAGATGGTATAAGTTCCTTTATTTTATTAAATACAAATTTTATATCTAATAATCCAACTGGATCTTTGCTTTTTTTATTATATATTTTTTCTAAAGACTTTATAAATAAAAATCCTGTTACAATAAAGTAAAAGTCTACTGCATAGTATCCTCTATTAAAATATCCTGAACCATAATTTCCTGTAAATACCCAACTGTGATAATAAACAATAACTATACTAAAAACCATCTTTAAAAAATCAATATAATAATTTCTTTTACTAGAGTTTTCCATTAAACCACCACCTTGATTATAACACTATTTAAATACAATGTACACAACTTGTAAATAAAAAGTGATACTATGATCACATTATTTTATTTTTTTAATATCCTTGTTGTATTTACTATAGTTAAAAGTGTAACTCCAACATCTGCAAATACAGCTTGCCACATGCTAGCTATACCAAATGCACTAAGAATTAATACAATCAACTTTGTGCCAATTGCAAAAATTAAATTTTGTTTTATTATTTTACTAGTATACCTAGAAATATTTATAGCCTTACCTATTTTACTTAATTCATCTGTCATGATAACTACATCTGATGCCTCGATTGCTGCACCTGTTCCAATCCCACCCATTGAAATACCAATATGAGAAAGTGCGAGTGTTGCAGCATCATTTATTCCATCTCCAACAAATGATATAATTTCATTATTTTCATCTATATATTTTTTAAGCAAATTATATTTATCATTAGGTAATAATTCATATTTAACATAATCAATTCCTACCTTCTTAGCAGTAAAAATTGCAATTTCTTTATTATCTCCTGTAAACATTTCACATTTAATATTATTTTTCTTTAATTCTTTTATTAAATCTATAGCATCATCTTTTATCTTATCTATTATATCTATATTAGCAACTATATCACCATCAATATTTACATAAACAGATTCTGATGATTCTTTTGAATTACAAAATTTATAATTACCTATTAATATTTTTTTATCATCTATTTCATATGAAATACCTTTGCCTTTATGCTCCTTAAAATTTTTAACGTTATTATCACTTATTTCTAAATTAAATAAATTCACAATGCTTTTGGCAATTGGATGATTTGATAATGATTCCCCTTTTACTATTATTTCTTTTAATTCACTCTCACTATATTTATCACTTAATATATTTATTTTTATATCTTCAAATTTACCAGTAGTAATGGTTCCTGTTTTATCAAATATAATCTTCCTAATATTTCTTAAGTTGTCTAAATAGTTACTACCTTTAACAAGAATTCCTCTTTTAGAACAAGCACCTATACCTGCAAAATAACTAAGAGGGACTGATATAGCAATTGCACAAGGGCAAGATATTACAAGAAATACGAGTGCTCTATAAAACCATTCACTAAACGAAATATTTGTAAATATTACACCATATAAAATAAGTAAAATTGCAAATAGGAATACAAGTGGTGTATAAATTTTTGCTGCTTTTGATACAAAGGTTTCAGTTTTAGCTTTATTATCAGTAGCATTCTCTACAAGTTCTAATATTTTATTTACAGTACTATCTTCATAATTTGAAATAACTTCAAGTTCCAATAACCCATCAACATTTACCATTCCTGATAAAACTATATCATTGACACTTACCTTTTTAAGTTTACTTTCTCCTGTTAAAGCACTTGTATTTAGCTTTGAAGAACCTTTAATAATAACTCCATCAAGTGGTATTTTCTCTCCACTTTTTACAATAATAATATCTCCTATTTTTACGTCTTTTGGAGATACTGTTTCTAGTTTTTCATTGACTTTTAAATTAGCAAACATGGGTTTTATATTCATAAGTTCTGATATAGATTTTCTTGAATTATTTATTGCTCTTGCTTCAAGTATTTTACCTATCTCATAGAGAATAATTACCATTAATCCCTCACTTTTTTTATCTATTATGTATGCCCCTACACAAGATATTGTAATTAAAAAATTTTCATTTAAACTTTTATCCTTTACAAGTAGTTTTACGGCCTTAATAAGTGTTTTAGACAAAAGTACAATATAAGAAAGTATCAATAATATTTCACTTAATATACCAAATGGCAAAAGTATTCCAAGAATACCTAGTATACTTCCAATAACAAGCCTTATAATATTATTAGATATATTTTCTGACTTTACTTCACTTTCATATATTGATACTTCCGGTTCTACCTTTTTTATTATTTTAGTTACATATTTTAAAACATCACATTCCATATCAGTTTCAATAGTTAATTTTAAACTTGAAAAATTTACTGTAGCACTCTTAATATTTTTATCTTTATTAAGTAATCCCTCAATCTTCATTGCGCAATTCGCACAATCCAAATTACTAATATTATATTTATATTTCGTCAATATGTTCACATCCCATTCTAAATATTTTTTCTACATGATCATCCGATAAGGAATAGTATATTTCTTTCCCATCCTTACGATATTTTACTAATTTTGAACTTTTCAAAATTCTAAGTTGATGAGATACTGCTGATTGACTAACATTTATTTCATTTGCAATATCTCCTACACACATTTCTTGATCTATTAATATATTAATTATCTTTACCCTAGTAGAGTCTCCAAATATTTTAAACAATTCTGACATATCTATTATTTTGTCGTCATCTAATAATTTCATTTTTACCTCCTATATATGAATAATTGTTCATATATTAATATTATATACCAAAAATTTTAAAATGTACATAAAAAAACTGAAAATCTTGAATTTTTCAGTTTTTAATTAAAAATTAGTCCTTTTATTTTCTATATTTTGTATAATCATCATCTTCATCATAATCATTTGGATTAATTGAATTTAATATATTATCCTCATACTCAATTCTCATTTTTTCTTCTTCGGAATTGGGTGGAAAGTCAGGATCACCTTCACTGCTTAAAATCCACTTACCATTTAATCTAGCTAAAGTTTCTTTTTCATCTTCACTATCTTCCCATTGTTTTATATTAACTTTTAATTCCTTTAATTTTTCTATTTCTTCAAAGTTATAAATTAGGAGTGCTAAATCTCTAAATCCCCTATAATTAAATTTAAAATTATTGTTTTTTTTATCTAAAATTCTAGTTGCAACTAAAACAAAATTATCTAAAGTTTTTTCTATTAATTTTCTATCATACTTTATAGCTTTTTTACCATCTCTATATATGTCATTCAAATATAATTTAATATTTAAAATATTAGAGTTTTGGGGATTTCTTTCATATTGATAAAAATCATAATGTTCTAGTAATTTTTCTAAAAATTTCACATTAGTTGCTAAACTTTTTAATTTCATATTTATTATTCCAATATTTAATAATCGATTTTGCTTAGAATAAATAATTGGCAAAGTTTTAACTTCTCCGTGATTTTTATATAAAACTTGTAGTTTTTCATGCATCTCATCTTTACCTAATATATTTTTATTTAATAAATATTCCTTTAACTCATTTTCACTTTCAAATTTTCTTGTAAATTCATCAATGTTTTGTAAACTTTTTGAAGGTTCTACATATATAATTTGCTGTAAATCGAATAATTTACTATTATTATCCCTATATATTCCTAATTTATAAATAACCATAGATTCACCTTTTTATCTTCTTCTATGTGAAGTTTTTTCTTCATCATAATCAAGCTCATAATTATATTCATTAATAGTAATTAATTTAGATTTTAATTCGTATTCCAATATTGCAATTTTTTTTAATAGAATTTTTAGATACTTTTCATCTAAAAACTTTTTATACTTATATTCTACTATATTTTTATATCTACTTAAATCATTAAGTGCCTCCCTTAATGTATCTGATGATGAACTATCATCACTATCTATAAAATTTATTATTAATTTTAAATATAAATCAAGTTTTCTTTTAATTTTTCTTTTTAATACCTTTTCTATCATTGAAGGCTTTATAATAATCATCTTATTTACAACAACGCCATCATATTTTATATGATTTTGAGGAGTAAAATTAAAACCCTTTAATTTATTATAATCTAAATAAATAATTTCAGAGGTATTATCTTTTTTATATATATAATAATGTTTTTCACTCATTAAAATCATCTCTTTTCTAATAAATCAGGTCTTCTTTCTTTAGTCCTTTTTATTTGCTCTTCTCTTCTCCACTTATTGATATTAGCATGATGACCTGATAATAATACTTCTGGAACTTTCATTCCTCTAAAATCGCTAGGATGTGTATATACTGGATAATCAAGTAAATTATCATTGAATGAATCATTTATATGTGACTCTTCTTCAATTACACCATCAATTAATCTTATAATACTATCACTTATTGCCATAGCAGGTATCTCTCCACCTGTTAATACAAAATCACCTATGCTAATTTCTATATCTACTATACTTCTTATTCTCTCATCAAAACCTTCATAATGCCCACAAATTATTATCAAATGTTTTTCTTTAGATAATTCATAAGCAGTACTCTCAGTATACTTTTCTCCCTGTGGAGTCATAAGTATTACTTTAGAATCACTCTTCTTTAAAGATTCAACCGCATCAAATATAGGTTGTGGCATTAAAACCATGCCTTTTCCTCCACCAAATCCATAATCATCAACCTTTTTATGTGGATCAAGTGAATAATCTCTTATATTATGAATACTAATTTTTACTTTATTAGAATCAATAGCCCTTTTAATTATTGATTCATTAATAAATCCATTAAACATACTTGGAAAAAGTGTTAAAATATCAATCTTCATTATCTAAACCCTCTATATAATTTATATTTACTTTATTATTTTCTAAATCTATTTTTTTTATAAATTCTGAGATATTAGGTACCATATGCCTTTTTATACCATCTATTACAAGTACAGTATATAAATCAGTCTTAAGTATCTCTACAACTTTACCTTTATAAATATCATTATCATATACAGAAAGTCCAACTAAATCTTCATCTAAATATCCATCAAATTTATAACTATTTCTATCAACATAAACATTTAGTCCTTTTAAGTTTAATGCATCATCAATTGTATTAATATTTTCTATTGTTATCATATCATACATTTTATGACATCTATATGATCTTATAGTATATTTATTATCATTAATAATTATTTCATTACCACTTTTAAAAACTAAATCTTTATATTTAAAATCACTTATAATTCTAACTTCGCCCTCTAGTCCATGTGTATTTACAAGTTTTCCTATATATATCAAATCCATAATATACCTACTTATCTAATTCATACATAATTATACTAGCAGCGACTCCTACATTTAAACTTTCACATTTATTATTCATATCAATATATACATAGTCACTGCATAGTTCTAGTACTTTAGAATTTACTCCATTTCCTTCGTTACCAACTATTATAGCAAATTTTTCACACTTTTCAAGCATTTTTATACTTTTTCCATTAGTTACCTTTGTTCCATATATTTTATAACCTTGCTTTTTTAAGTTTGGTAAAAGTTCTAATAAATCTTTTTCTATGATATTTATATTAAATAACATACCTTGTGTAGCTCTTATTACCTTAGAATTATATAAATCAACTGAATTTTTACTTAAAACAATTGTATCCATATTGAAAGCTACTGCACTTCTGATTATTGTTCCAAGATTACCTGGATCTTGTACATCATCCAATATAATTATCTTATTTCCAATATTGTTCTCATTTATTTTTTTACATATACCCATAATTTTAGGTGGATTATCTAAATCGCTTATATATTTTAATATATTATTAGTTACATAAATAGTATCAATATTCAAGTTAAAAATGGTTCCCTCTTCAAGTATCAATTCCTTTAAATATCCATTCTTATATGCCTCATTAACTAAATGTTCACCTTCTATTAAAAATTCATTAAATTCATCTCTATACTTTTTAGAATTTAATTTTTTTATACTTTTTATTTTTTTATTTTGAGCAGATGTAAAAACCATTTAAATCACCATTTTTATTATATAGAAAAAAAACACTTTTTTCAAGTGCTTTAAAATTTATTATTTTAATATTAATTATATAATTTTTCCTGATGGATTACTATATTTCTGATTTTCTATTTCCTCTTTAAATGAATTGTTTTCTAAAAAATAATCACCATTTTTTATAAGGCTTGGACAAACTATTTCTTTTAATACTGAATTAGCATATAAAAAGTAATCATCTACTTCTTCTGTACTTGGTATATACAAGTACTTTAAACTATTATTTAAATTTAAAAAG
The DNA here is from genome assembly GCA_910584085.1 of uncultured Bacilli bacterium. Classification (GTDB taxonomy): domain Bacteria; phylum Bacillota_I; class Bacilli_A; order RF39; family UBA660; genus UMGS1613. Next base: position 48,104 of record CAJTZY010000009.1, read on the forward strand.
AAACTGCCTATCCTTTTATTATTTGGTAAATATACATCTTTTAATGATGTGTTTCTATGTAAAAAGAAATCGCCTATTTCAGTATTTAAATTATTATAATATCCTATTATTTTATTGGTTTTATCTATTTGTATAGTAATAACGTTGCCATCTAAAGTTTCTATATGTATATTTTTATTATTACTTAATTTTAATTTTTCTATAAAAATAGTACTAATATTAGTTATGGTATCACCAAATGAATCAGTTAAAAATTCATCATATAACCCTATATTTTTTTCTTTTAAATCTAGTATAAAATAATCAAGTACTATATACCTTTCCTTTTGATCATATTCGATTATATCTTTTCCATCGATTATTATATTTTCTGGACAATAATATATTCCATTTATTTCATAATTATATTTATAGTATTTACCATCACTTGCTTTAATATATCCAGGTATACTAAACTCATCATTACTATTTTCATATATATTTAAATTGTAATCACGCTCAAAAGCATATGTTAATCCTGGTATTATATTTTCTAGGTTATTTGAAAATGTTGCATCTGGACTATCAACCCTATCATTATATCTATTTTTTATTGATAGTGTATTTACCTTGCCCCTTTCAAATTGAATACTTATAACAGATATTCCATATTCATCTTGCCTTTTAGGATTAGAAAAATTTTCCCTTTTTATTTCATCTACATTTTTCTTCACTGCAAAAAACACATAATTTTCTTCTAATCTATTTTCATTAAATGTACAAAGAGCCTCACCCTTAGCATAATACTTTTTAAAACTATTAATATCACTTTCCGATTCACATTCATAGAGAAGATATCCAGCATCACTCATTAATTCTTTTGCACTTTTATTAGTAATTTTATTATTAAAATTAATATCAATTAATCCATAAATATAATTTTTAAAATCATATACTAAATTATTACTTATAATATCATCATATAAAAATTTAGAGTGAGCAAACTTAGCTTCTAATAAACTAAATAATAAACCTGGTGACTCTAATATAGTTGAAAATTTTCTACGGCAAAAATGCATCATATTTTCGCCATATTTATCTTTAATTTTTAATAACTCTTGACTTAAATTACTCATATATTAAAGCCTCCATAAAATTTATTATATTTATCTTTTTAATACTTTTTGTTTATTTTTGCAAATAATACTTTGAAGTGATATATACCTATTTTCAGTTAAACATTCTTGTTCATATCCTTCTAAATTTGGACAATATACTTCCGTTATTTTATAATTTTTTTCTAAAGTTCCTCTTTTAAACATTTTCATTTTTGGAAAATTTATTTCTTCTAATGTTATATTTTCATTTAAAAAGAATATATCTATATCTTCTAAATTTGGAGCAGATATACTTTTTAACTTTCTATTTTTTCCTAAAAACCATTTCCCAATTTTAACTGTTTTAGGTATTTCTATATTCACTAACTCTTCATTATAAACTAAAAAGTCATCACCTATTTCTTCAACATTTTTAACGTTTATATAATTTAATTTACTACAATTATATAAATATTTATTACCTAGCCTTTTTATATTATCATTGCTATATTTAATAATTCTATTTAATTTATCAAGTACCATAATTATCTCACTGCCAGTACTTGGCGTGATTACAATTTTTTTATATTCACTTGTTTTTACTATATTTATTTTTTTTATATTATCTGTAAAATCATTTATAAAACTATCCTTAATTTTATCATCATATAAACTAATTTTCTTTTCCTTTAAATCTAGTATAAAATAATCAAACACTATAAATCTTTCTGAATCATATTTTATAACTTCAAATTTATCAATTATTATATTATTTGGACAGTAATAAATATTATTTATTTCACAATTATATTTATAATATTTTCCATCATTTGCAACAGTATAAAGAGGTATTTCAAGGTTTGCTATTCCACCTGTAACCATTAAATTATATTTTTTTTCAAAAGCATATGTTAAACCAGGCATTATATTATCTAAATTATTTGAAAATGTAGCATCAGGATTTAATACTGTATGGTTATATCTATTTTTTATTGATAGATGATTAATATTCCCTCTCATAAACTGAATACTTAAAATTGATGTGCCATATTCATCCTGCCTATCTGGATTAGGAAAATTTTTTCTTTTTATTTCATCTATATTATCTTTAATAGCAAAAAATACAAAGTACGAATTTAATCTATTTTGATATATAAATGTGCAAATCTCTTCATCTATCTCATAATACTTTTTAAAACTTTGAATATCTTTCTCTGATGTACATTCATAAAGTGTATAACCAGCTTCTTTAAGCAATTCTTCTGGAGTTTTATCAGTTATTATTCTATTTTCATTAGTGTCGATAATTCCATAAATATAATTTTTAAACTTTATACTTAAATTATTATTAATTATATCTGTATATAAAAATTTAGAATATGGAAATTTTGAACTAAGTAGTTCAAATAATACCCCCTTATCAAGTAATGTTGGAAACATCATACGACAAAAATGCATCATAGATTCCCCATATTTATCCTTTATTCTTAACAATTCATTATTATCCCTCATCAAACATAACACCTTTATTTAATCCTTATATTCAAATTCATAATCTAGAATTCGTACTGTATCTCCCTCTTTTATTCCCATTTCTTTTAGCTTATCATCTATACCAAGACGTCTTAATTTTTTAGAAAATCTTCTAAATGCCTCATCACTTGCAAACCAAGTCATCTTAAGTATTTTTTCTATTTCATCACCTATTACTACAAAGGTATCACCTTGTTTTTCTATTCTATATGGTTGCTCTTTCTTAAATTTATATAGAACATGACTTTCAAATTTTTCATCTTCATATAATGGTTGTTTTTCTATTTTATCTAACATATCTGCAAGATGAATTAAAACTTTATCTATACCTTCGCCTGTTATCGCACTTATAGGATATACTGGAATACCAATTTCACTCGTAAATTTTTTAAAATTTTCACTTGATGATTCCATATCCATTTTATTTGCAATTATTATTTGAGGTTTATCCATTATTTTCTTATTAAAATTTTCCAGTTCCTTATTTATAACTTTATAGTCCTCGATTGGATCTCTTCCCTCAAAAGCAGACATATCTATAATATGTGCGATTACTCTTGTTCTTTCAATATGTTTTAAAAATTTATCTCCAAGACCTTCACCAAGTGAAGCACCTTCGATAAGTCCAGGTAAATCCGCTACTACAAAAGATCTATTATCTGTTGTTTTTACTACTCCAAGATTAGGGGTAAGTGTTGTAAAATGGTATGCCGCAATTTTAGGTTTAGCTGCACTTATTTTGCTTATAAATGTACTTTTACCTACACTAGGCATTCCAACAAGTCCAACATCTGCAAGAAGCTTTAATTCAACTTTAACCTTTTTTACCTCACCAGGTTCTCCATTTTCACAAAATGCTGGTGCTGGATTTGCACGTGTTGCAAATGCCATATTCCCACGGCCTCCGCGTCCTCCATTTGCAGCTATTACTCTATCTCCATTTTTAGTTAAATCACCTATTATCAAATTAGTATCTATATCCGTTATAACTGTACCAACAGGAACTTTTATAATAAGGTCTTCTGCATTTTTACCATTACAGCCCTTTCCCTCACCATGTGCACCTTGTTTTGCTTTATATATTTTTTTATACCTTAAATCAATCAATGTATTAAGGCCTTCATCAACCTCAAATATTATATTGCCTCCATGTCCACCATTTCCGCCAAATGGTCCACCCATTTCAACATATTTTTCTCTTCTAAATGCCATACAACCGTTCCCACCACGTCCAGCATTTAATTCTATTATTACTTCATCGATAAACATGAAATTCCTCCATTCATGAGTATTATACACTAAAAAATATCAAATTAACAGTGATTTTATATTGATTTTAGTATTGACAAATATTTTATATATTATATAATGTTCTAGTGGTGAAAAAAATGAACATAATAGAAAAATCAGAATTAAAAGATATAATACATCAAAGAGAAATGCTTGGTTGCGAGTCAGAATTATACACTTGTGTATTTAATAATAAAATATTAATATATAAAGAGCCTTATGACTTTACTGAAGAACAAATTAGTACATTAGAAAAAATATCAAGTATTAAAAATAAAAAGTTAACTTTACCTATGCATTTAGTATATGATAAAAATAAATTTTCTGGATATCTTACAGAATATCTATATAATTATTTATCAATTTTTTATTTAAAAGATATTAATTTAAAAAGAAAAATCAGAATTTTAAAGCATTCTAAGGATGCAATTTTGTCGATGCATAGTAACAATATAATTCATTTGGATTTAAGTCCATCTAATATTATGTGTAAAGGTGCAAAAATCAAAATTATTGATTTTGACGATTCTGTTTATAATTATAACTATAAACCATCACTTTTGAATTCATATGCTAGATCATACTTAAAACTAAATGATTTAGATTATTCAGTTGATATTTTTTTATTTAATATAACTACTCTTTCTTTAATTTTTGATATTCCTTTCTATGATATACTTAAATCTTGCACAACTCCAAAAATTGATAGTACTCTTAGTGGTGAGAAAGAGGAAATTTGGCAAAAAATTAAAGAAAAGAAAAGATTAGAAAATACCGATTTTTTAATTGATTATTATTAATTATTCAAATTTTAAGTTTGACAAATAGTACAAATTATGTTAGTATGTATTTAGTGAGAAAATTCTCATATAATAAAAAAGAGATACATTTGATATTGTCTTGTTAAATGCAATCTCTGTTCAATGACTTTGAAAGCACCATTTGGTGTTTTCTTTTTAGTTAATTCTTATTTCTAAGAACTACGATAGTACAAAGTACAATAAAAGCAAAATTTAATACTAATTCCAATCAATTATATACTATTTATATATATAATTTCAAGTAAAATTTTTTACTTTTTTAATATTTTAAGTTTACTACCTCAGCCAACTATCAAAATTTTCTAAATTAAATTCATCTAATCAATTTTATATATCAATATTTTATTAAACAATTTATTCTAAAAACATGTCACTTGACATGTTTTTCTATTAACATAGCGCTACCCACATCACCTACTACATTAAGGCATGTTGCAGGTGGATCTACTATCCAACCAATTGTTGCAATAATTGGGAATGCTTCAAGTGGAAATCCATATAAAGAAACTATTAACATTTCTCCAATTAATCCTCCACCAGGTATTCCCGACATTACAACTCCAGAAAGTACTGAAATAAGTATCGCAATTAAATATGTATCTATCCCCGTAAAACTTTTTCCAAATACACCAAATAAGAATGCTATTTTTAAAATAGATGCCATAGCTGAACCTTCCATATGCATAGTTGCTCCAATTGGAAGTGTAGTCTTTGCAACATCTTCATCTATATTCATCTCACTTGCACATTCTATATTTGCAGGAAGACTTGCAATTGATGAACAAGTTCCAAGGGATGTTACAGTTGGAGTAAATATATTTTTAAAAAAGCTTTTTACTCCTTTTTTACCTCTCGCTATATAACTATAAATAAAGTAAAATATAAAATAATATAATACCGCCATAACATAGTAAAATATCATACTTCTAGCATAGCTGCCTATTATTTCTTTACCATATTCACCTATAAGTGCAGCAAAATAAGCACATAAGCCAATAGGTGCATAATACATAACTATATTAATTACCTTCATCATAACTTTTGACATAGAATTCAGTGCGTTTGAAATTTTGTTTGAATCTTCCTTTACCATATTAACAGCAAAACCAAATATACAAGAAAATATTATAAGTGGTAACATACTACTTTTTGATAGTAACTGATAAAAATCTGGTACAGTTATCATATCGACAATCTTACTTCCAAAATCTATAGTTTCTTTTACTCCTTTAGTTAGACTTAAACTAATATTTCCAACAGGATCTATTATTTTTACTCCAGCTAGCATAAAAAGTGCGGAAAGTGTACTAGTTATTATAAAAACTATAAACATTACTCCAAATATTTTACCTAATTTTTTTAAACTTTTTATACTTGCTATACTACTTGATATAGTAAAAAATACAAGTGGAACTACTACTACATAAAGCATATTAATTAATATTGTTCCAAATGGTTTTAAAATACTTGCATCTTCACCTAGTATTACACCTAATATACATCCTACTACTATAGAAAACAATAGTATTAATGGAAGTTTGTAAGTTTTAAAAAATTTCTTTAACATAACCCCTCCTATTTAACTCTATGTAATAAAAAAAACATTAGAATAACTAATGTCGAATTTTATCACTTTTTGGGGGTGACTATTTCAATTATAGCACGTTCCAAGCATAAAAAAAAGTCTTTTTTTTTATAATTTTAAAATGTTATAATGAAAAAGAGCCTAGAGGGATTTCTCTAGTATTTTTTATGTGAGAAGGAGTTTTTTATGAAAGAAGTTGGATTTGATAATGAGTTATATGTAAGTTTACAAACTGAAACTATTAAAAAAAGAATTGAGATGTTTGATAACAAATTATATTTAGAGTTTGGAGGTAAATTATTTGATGATTATCATGCAAAAAGAGTTTTGCCTGGATTTGAACTAAATTCTAAAATTAGACTTTTAGAAGAATTAAAAGATCAATGTGAAATTATTTTTTGTATAAATGCTCAAGATATCGAGAAGAAAAAAATAAGAGCTGATTATGGTATTAGCTATGATATGGAAGTTATTAGATTAGTTGAAATATTTAGAAAACTTAAAATAAGTGTTAATAGTGTGGTTATAACATTATATAAAGGCCAACCTAGTGCGAATAAATTCAAAGAAAAGTTAGAAAGTATGGGAGTAAAAACATACATTCATACACCAACCAAAGGATATCCCACTGATGTTGATGTTATAGTTAGTGATGAAGGTTATGGAGCTAATCCATATATAGAAACAACAAAACCTTTAGTTGTCGTAAATGCACCAGGTCCCTGCAGTGGTAAACTTGCAACCTGTCTTTCCCAGTTATATCATGAACATAAAAGAGGAATAAAAGCTGGATATGCAAAATTTGAAACATTTCCTGTATGGAGTTTACCATTAAAACACCCTGTTAATGTAGCATATGAAGCTGCTACTGCAGATTTAAAAGATATAAATATGATAGATTCATTTCACCTTGAGAATTATGGAATAAGTGCCGTAAATTATAATAGAGACTTAGAAGTATTTCCAGTGTTAAAAAACATATTAAACAAAATAACTGGTGAAGATATTTATAAATCTCCCACTGATATGGGTGTAAATTCAATTGGCAAATGTATTATAAATGATGACATTATACAAACTGCGGCAAAAAAAGAAATACTTAGAAGATATTATAAAGCCTTAGTTGATGCTAAACTCGGTAATGCTGATGAAGAAATTCCTAAAAGAATTAAACTATTAATTAACGAATTAAATATTGATAGATCATTACTTAAAGTAATTGATGCTGCACTTAACAAAGAAAAAAAATCAAAGAAAAGATCTATTGCTATAGAACTTAGTAATGGGAAAATTATTACAGGAAAACAAACAAAATTACTAAGTCCAGCATCTAGCGTAATTTTAAATGCTATTAAATATTTAACTGATATAAGAGATGAAATTGACTTACTTTCGCCAAGTGTATTAAAGCCCATTTTAAAACTTAAAAAAGAATCATTAAATAATGACACTACACTTAACTTAAATGATGTATTAATCGCACTTAGTATTTGTTCTGCAACAAATCCTATAGTACAAAATGCAATTAAAAATTTAAAAAAACTTAAATATTCAGATGCACATGCAACTTATATCGTAGAGAAATCTGATTTAGAGGCACTTAGAAGTCTACTTGTTAATTTAACTTGTGAACCTATATTTTATCATGAATATTAAAAATTATATTTAAGCAGTAAAGGATATTATTATGAGTGAATTTTATAAAGGAAAAATTACATTAAAAAAAGATATTAAATTTAAAAAAATTAAGTTTTCAATAGATGAAAATAATATAGTATCTATATTAAAACCAACATATAATCTAAGTGGTGCGGAAGGTCACGCACTTTATGATAATTTCTCTAAATTTGAAAACAATAATGAATTTAAAATTGAAGATTCTATTTCTATTGGTATTATTAATAGAATAACATATAAATTTTTTGAAATTAATAAAAAAGAAATTAATATCATATATGAAAAAGTCGTAGATGAAGAAGGATTTTTATACGCTAAAGAGGTTTATACTGGTTATATATTTCCCCTACTTGAGTTTAATAATTGTGACTTAGAATACAATGTTAATTATGAAAATCAATCTATTAAAAGTGATCAAGTTACTGATAATACTTATGGTTATATTTCAACCAATATAAAATCTAGAAATAATTATGATATATGCAATGCCTATTGCATTGAAGAAAAAGTAGCAAACTATAATGAACTAAAAAAATATGCTAAAAAGAAAAAACTAGAAAAGGTTTTAAATAAAGTACCTAAATTATTTAATATGAATATTTTTAAAAATAATAATTTAGAAAATATTAATGGATCAATAGATGATAATATATACATAGAAAAGTCAATTTTAGATAGATATGATAATAAAGGTGATATTATTGATAATAAGTCAAATCTAGTAATTGATAAAGAAAAAGTTTATACAAAAAAATTTACTGTACAGTAGGAAACTTAAATTAGTTTCTTTTTGTTAGTGTAAAGAGTTTTTGGGATTTTTAGTAAAAATATCTAAAGACTCT
>CAJTZY010000010.1 GCA_910584085.1 uncultured Bacilli bacterium
TATACTTAATAATAAAGAATATAATGAAAAATATTCAAGCAATCTTAATATGAATAAGATAAAAGCGCTTCTTCATAATAAAGTTTTATTTAAATTAAGTAGTAAAATTACTGATTATGAGCATATTATCGTTGATGAATTTGCTAAACCATATTTATATTTTAATTATTTAAAAGGAAGCTCTAATGTAGTTAGAAATATTGATTTTTTTACTAAGGGAGAAGATAAACATCTATCTGTAGCCTGTGCCTCATTAATTAGTAGATATATATTTATAAATGAATTTAATAAACTATCTAATAGTATTGGTACTGTTTTACCAAAAGGTTCAGGTACTATAGTTGATGATGTTGCAAAAAAGATAGTTGAAAAATATGGATTTGACAAATTAAAAGATATTGCTAAATTAAATTTTAAAAATACTGAAAAAATAAAAGGTAATTAACCTTTTATTTTTAGTTTCTTTTGAAATTCGTTAGATGTATTTTCCATTAAAAAATTATTTGCCCTATCGTTTTCTTCTTCATCAGTAAAATTTCTATAAACTAGATAATCTTTAATCATAGTAAATAAAAAATCAGAATTATGTATCGATACATCCACTAAATTATTAAAGGGTAAAGTTTCAATAAGTTTTAAGAAATCATAATCATTAGGAAATAATGGCTTATCATTTAGCCTCTCTTTTTTATAAAAATTCCATTTATAATATTCTTGCATAAATACTATTATATTTTCTATATATTTACTAATATTTAATTTAAATAAATGTTGCATTTCAGTTGTTATCAATTCAAAGATAAAGTCTTTATTAGTATAGTCCTTATTTTTTTCATTAAAATCTAAATAGTATTCATTAAAATCATCTAAATCATGTGAAAATGAATATGAAATTTTATCTAAAATATGAAATTTAAATATTTCATATAATTTTTTTTCTTCAGTAGTACCTGAGGTATTATTAATAACTATTATTTTCTTTATTAATGGTGAATTATAAAATGCTTTAGCTTCATCATATATTACAGATATAAAATAATGATTATTTAAACACAAATCAATAATATTTCTTGTTCCATTATTAAGAAAAGATAAAATTCTTTCTTCCTGTAAAACATAATTTACCTTATACCAATCACTGATCATCAACCCCAATATATATTCTTTTTTATTTTCAGTTTGCTTAAGTAAATAGTCTATAATCGATTCTCTTGTATTTTTTTCATATATTTCTTCTCTGAATTTGTCATTAATGGAGTAAATCATAAGTTCACCTCTAAAAAGAGTTTACCATTTTTTTCTAGTTTTGTAAAGAAAAAGAATAGTTTATACTATTCTACTACAATCCAAGCATCAGCTATATACCTTGTTTGATGTGTACCTGTTGCATCAATTGGATCATTAATGTGACATGCATAAGTTGACCAATAGTCATGGCAATCAGCTCCAAAATCTTTAGTTGCTATATCCTTTCTAAAGTCCATAACACTAGACGTTCCACCATCTAAGTTTGCAGCGTTGTAAGCACCATATCTTTCCATTATATCAACTAAATCATTCATTTTAGCTCCCGATGTTCTTATGGAATTGCTATCTACTACTAGGAATAATATAGTTCCATCTTTTCTTTGACCTATAGCAGTTCTGGCTCCTCCGCCCCAACCGCCATTACCTGAGACTTCAGCCGAAATACCATTTACAATTAAAAATGGTCCCCAAGATACTGCATCTCTTACACCCATTTCTAGCGCTTGTTCAGCAGTTGTATTCTTAAGTAATACTAGTACATTATCATCTGTTAAGCCTATTATTCCTCCTGATGAAGGTGCTGGCCCATACTCATTATTAGTAACAATTTTTTTATCTACAATAGTAATTCCTGTTGGGGACTCACCTAAATTATTTCCAGCGTCTACAAATCCACCTGCATTTATACCAAGAATTGCATCATTTTTTCTCATCATTTCAGTTACATATTCGCCTATTACACCTATTTTACTAGTAACTGCAAGTTTTACTTTAGAAGGATCATAAATTGCAGCCATATATGCCTTAGCACCGTTTACCTCAAAAGTAACTACTTTATATAACTGCCCTTCTTCATGCTCCATAAGATTTTTTTCATCTTCATTTTTATATGTAACAGGTTCTTCTTTATTTATTAAATTTTTATCTGTAGATTCCTCAGGTTCTTTAACATAATTTTTACTCATTACTTCTTCTATTTGTGAATCACTATAGAAAATCTTACAATAGTATTGGTGATCCATAGTTTGCATAGCAGTTGTAATTAACCAAGATCTAAACTTTTCACTTGGTCCATATAATAACAATGTAAAAAATATACATCCACATATATAAAATGTCATAAATATTGAAAATGTAACTTTAACCCATTTTTTTAATTTTCTTTTATTAGATTTTTTATTATCTTGAAATAGCTTAATTCCATAAACTAATCCCATAAAAAGTAATACATCTATTATACTTATTAATACTAGAAAGGGTTTTCTTATTAAATATTGTGAATTAATTCCCACTATAAATAATACTTGCATACCTGGTATTAAAAGTAAACATAATAATATCAATCTAAACCCTATTTTTTTTCTTTTTGCTTTCATCAATCTCACTCCATAATCATAATTGCATAAAAATTATATATTAGTTTCTCTTAGTTTTTCCTCTAATAACTTTTTATATTCATCTTCAAGTAAATAAATTTCTTTACTACTCATAAATAGTATTACTGAATTATCATACTCTAGTAATTTTGAAGCCATTCCTTGCTCAATATAATCACCATTATCTAATTTATCAATAATCGTTTTAGCACTCGTATTTGGATAATCTTCAGGATTTTCTCTATCGTAATTGATATCCATAACATATGCTTTATCAGCTAAATTAAGTGCTTGGGCAAACTCATCTTTAAATTCCTCTACCCTAGAAAATGTATGTGCCTTAAAAATTGCAATAATTTTTTTATCAGGATATTTTTGTTTAGCAGCTTTTATTGTAACTTTAACTTCTGTTGGATGATGTGCATAATCATCTATTAATACATTATTACCTATGAATGTTTCTTTAAATCTTCTATCTGCTCCTTTAAATGTTTTAAGTGATTTAGAAACTTCCTTTGCCTCCATCCTTTCATAGTAGCAAATGGCGATTGCAGCAAGTGCATTAAGTAGCATATGTTTACCAAATAAAGGCAAATCAAAATGTCCATAATATTCATCTTCTACAAAAACATCAAAACTTGTACCATCATTTCTATATTCAACATCCCTTGCCTGAATATCATTATCTTCAGATAATCCATAATAAAATATCTGAGGATTTACTTCAAGCATATGTGTATATGGATCATCGCCACAAGCAATAACTAACTTTTTGGCTTTATTAGCAAACTCCTGATATGCTAAAATCATATCATCCATACTTTTATAATAATCAGTATGATCCATTTCAATATTAGTAATTACTACATATTCAGGATCATATGCTAAAAAGTGTCTTCTATATTCACATGCCTCTAATATGAATAATCCTGAATTTTTATCTCCATGACCATTTCCATCACCAATTATATAATTACATCCTTCTGCATCACACATAATATGACTTAACATTGAAGTCGTAGTTGTTTTTCCATGACAACCCGAAATACAAATTGTTTTATACATTTTACTAAGTCTACCTAGAATATCTTGATATTCATACATTTTAAGTCCCATATTTTTAACCCTAATCATTTCGGGATGTGTGTCAATTTTAAATGCTGGTGAATAAATAACAACAGTATCATTATCTAAATCGTTATTAGGTCCAGTATATATCCTTATTCCCTTTTCTCTTAACTTATCCTCTGTAAATCTATGTTCACTAGCATCATCATAACCAGTAACTTCATGCCCTAAATCAGATAAAAGATTAGCAAGTGCACTCATGCCAGCCCCTTTAATTCCAGCCATATAATATTTCATAATTCCTCCTCATAATAAGTTTATAATAAATGGCCCAAGTATTATAAGTAATATAAGTGGTACTATAAAAATAACAGATATAATACTTACTTTATTTGGAATTTTATTAATTTGTGATTTAACTTCCATAATTTGTTTTTCTCTTAAATAATCAACTTGATTATTCATAGTTTCTATGATACTATTTCCAAATATATTTGTTTCTTTCATATTTAAAATAATATTATTAATTGTTTCTGATGGTATTCTATTTTTTAAATCTTCTAATGCTTCCATAAGTGATCTACCATATTTTGTTTCAATTAAACTCTGTTTAAACTCATTTGAAAGCTCACTATCTATATTTTTTACTGTAATCTGTAAAGCATTCTCCAAATTTCTTCCTGATTCTAAAGTAAGTGTTAAAATTTCAAAAAATGTAAGTGCTTCCCTATCTAACTTCCTTGTTCTCTTATTTAATTCATTAGTAATTAAAAAGTAGTAAAACATATTATAGTAAATAATAATTACAAAAGGTATTATGTAATAATTTATATTACATATCAACATAATTATTGTAAGTATTACTGTAGTGATAATTCTAATATTTAGAAATTCTACTGCACTAAATTTTATTTTTCTATTACTTCCTAGCATTTTAAGTTTAGCATCTATAGTTTTAATATCCTTTGATCTAAATATTTTTTTTATAATTCCATTATTCATTTTATCATATCCTTACTTTCATTAAACGCTTTACTATTATAATATATGTAATATAAATAATAAGCATTATTAACATTAAAATTATTCCAAGTGGATTTTCAAATAATGGATTAAAATATTCTTTATTAATAATACCAATAAATATTATAAATATAATTGGAACAAATATCAATACATAAGTGATAAGTTTTGAACTACTTGTCAAAGTTTTTAACTCATCTTGTAATTTTTTTCTCATAAATACGTTCTTTTCTATTGAATCGAATACCTTAATTATATTACCACCCGTTTTATTTAACACTGAAAGACTAGATGTCAAATATACTGCTTCACTTATATTAATTCTATCTGCAAATCTTTTAAATGCTACTTCAACATCGAGTCCTAAAGATATTTCTGTATGAATTTTTTTAAATTCTTTTGCTATTGGCCCTTTAAGTTCAATTGTAACCAAATCAACCGCTTGTACTATACTTCTTCCTGCTTTAAATGCATTATTCATAATCGTAATAGCATTTAACATATCATTTTCTATTTTCTTTTTGTACATAGTATACTTATATATATATATAATATCTAAAGTGTAAAAGCCTATAATAAACGGAATAATCATTTCAAATACTGTAAGTATTGATGAATTAACTAGTTTTGCAAGACATGCAACCACTATATAAATAAATCCAACAATAATTTTTCTAGCCATAAAGTCCATAGCATTATATTCTTTATTATAAAAACACTCATATTTGTTATATCTATTTGATCTTTTCTTTAAAAATGCAGATTTTGATAATGATTTACTAAGTTTACTTACAAAATCTAAATATTGATAATATAAATTATCAAAAAGTGAGATTGATTTATTTTTAGATGAATTAATCGTATATCTTGAAAATCTTTTTTCTAATTTTATACTTCTTATATACTTAACTAAAAATAAAATTATTAACATTGCTGTTATTACTATGCCTATTTGTCCTAATCTAATTAAATTAGTATTATCACGAGTAACAGTTATAAAAGCAGTTTCCGTGACTTTATTTCCTGCACTATCACTAACACTATATTCTATAGTTTTAATTCCCTCATGACTTAAATCTAAATCATCTATATTAGTTTCTATTTTATTTGTTAAGTCACCATCTGTTATATCACTAGCAGTAACACCTTCCATAAAATCTATAGTCTGATTACTTTTAATTTTATATGTTTTATTTTTAATATTAATTATTGGTGATTCTTTATCTATTTTATACTCGCCACTAGTTATTACCTTTTTTACACCCTTTGGGTTAGTTGTAGTAATTATTATTTTATATGTTCCTGTATCTTCAAGTAATATATTAGATATTTTATTACTATTAACATAGTTAGAACTGCCATTTACACCATCTTTTACTATTATATAAGAATAATTAATTACATCTGATGAAGGAGTATAAGTAACTAATACATCTTCATTTGTAATTTCTATATTTTCTATACTTAACTCCTTCACACTATCACCCAATTTCAAATATATCTGTTAAATTTGTTATTCCACGAGATTTAAGTCTTTCATATGTAACAGGAGTCGCACTATTTAAAACAAATTCTCCCATTACTTCACCATCAGTTTTAACACCTGTTTGATTGAAAGCAAATATTTCATTTAATTTTATTTCATCATTTTCAAAACCAACAACCTCTGATATACTTGTAATCTTTCTTTTACCATCAGTAAGTCTTGATATATTTATTACTATATCTATTGCATTTTCAATATATTCCCTTATTGCCTTAATAGGAATTTCCATTCCCGCCATAAGTACCATAGTTTCAAGCCTATTTAAAGCATCCTTTGGACTATTGGCATGAAGTGTTGTCATACTTCCCTCATGTCCTGTATTCATAGCTTGAAGCATATCAAAGGATTCTTTTCCACGAACTTCCCCCACTATTATTCTATCTGGCCTCATACGAAGTGAATTTATAACCAAATCTCTAATTGTTACTTCACCAGTACCTTCATAATTAGCCCCTCTTGTTTCAAGTGAAATAACATGTTCTTGTTCTAATTTTAGCTCTGCTGCATCTTCTATTGTTATAATTCTTTCATTATTATTTATAAATGAAGACATAACATTAAGTAATGTAGTTTTACCACTTCCAGTCCCCCCACAAACTATAATGTTCATTTTACTTTTAACACAAGCTTCTATAAACCTTGCCATATATGGAGTAAGAGTTCCATTTCTTAAAAAGTCATCAATAGTTGCAAGTTCTTTCTTAAACTTACGAATAGTAAGAACTGGTCCCTTTAAGCTTAAAGGCTCAATAATCGCATTAAGTCTAGATCCATCTGATAATCTTGCATCTACCATTGGATTTGCTGTATCTATTGTTCTACCAATTGGCTGAATTAATCTTTGGGTTGTTCTTATTATATGATCGTTATTTATAAAAGATATACTATCATCCTTTATAAGTTTACCATCTAATTCTATATATATTTCATTTATTCCATTTACCATGATTTCAGTAATACTAGGGTCATCTAAAAGTTCTGTAATAGGTCCATAACCATTTATTTCATTATCTATTAAATTATTTATATAACTTCTTTCAATTATGCTTAAATCATATCCCTCCAAAGTCTTATCTATTTCTTTTCTAATATAATTTGGAGATTCTATTTTACCATTAGTATTATTATCTATTAAATTTTGAATAATCCTATTTCTAAGTTCATCAAGTAATTCTTTATTTGTAAATGCTTCATAATCTGGTATATCAGTATATCTTTTTTCAGTATCCTTAACCTCAAATTCTTGTATAAAAGATTTACTCATATTAATCCACCTTACTTTCTTTTAATAAGTCGCTAGCTATTAAATTATATATTTTCATAGCTGCCTTGTTTTTGGTATAAATATTTTTATCTAAAGTAAGTATTTTGCCATCTATAATATATTTATCAATATTTTTAATATAAAAACTACTAGGTATTATATAATTAACATTTTTGTTTATTATATTTTTTATATCATATTTATTATAATAATTTTTACCCTTAATATTTGATTCATTTAATATTACCTTATAATTTGTTTTATTCATATTATTTAATATAGATATCATAGTTTTCATATTCTTTAAATTCATAGAATCATTATTAATGATATATATAATTTCATCACTATAATCAAGTGCGAATAAATTTATATCAGTTAAAATATGATTAGTATCAATTAGTATTATGTCATATTTCATACTTGATTTATAAAGAATTACCTCTAGTATTTTACTACTTATTTTACGAGCAAAACGTGGATCCTTTGGGGCTGCAATCAAACTTATATTATCATGATAATTAATAACATAATTATCAAGATTACTAAATTTATTATTATTTAAATCCTCAAATAAATTATATATATCTATATCATAATTAACATTTAAAGATGCAGCTATATCTCCAGAATAAAAATCTAAATCTAGTATCAATACTTTTTTACCTAATTTTGAATATATACCAGCTAAATTAAGTGTTGTAGTAGTTTTTCCTACTCCACCTTTTACTGACGTAATTGTAAATATTTTTGCTTTATTTAAAGCCATACTATCACCCTTTTATAACTTTATTAGTATCCTTAAATCCTTTATAAGTAATACTTATATCTTTTTTAGAAAATATATTAAATATACTTTTATATTCTTTTGAAACTATTATTTCTACACTTTTCTCATCCTCTTTTATATCTATATTTATATTATCAAGATTTTCATTAAGTAATTTCTTTACCCTTTTAGAAATGTCAGTTTCATCAATATTATTTAAATAATATGTTACTGCATCACTTAGGTTATTGCTAATGCTTCTTTTTTCTATAGACAAAAATCCTAAATCTATTACAAGTGCGAATAAGATAATAATTATTGGAATTAGTAGAACAAATAAAACTAATACTTGCCCTTTATTATTCATTTTTATAGATACTCCTACTTACATCAATTTCATAGTTTTTACCCATTATAGCCCTTAATATTGGAGATAAAACATTAATATCTTTTTTTATATTTATAACAAGTAAATTATCTTTATCAGAGTAGTTTATTTCAATATTGTTATTATTAACATAATCGTTTATACTGTCATAATCATTTGAATTATACATATCTACTACTACATCCAAATCATTTTCAAGTGAATACTTTTTATACAAAATATTACCAAAATCCATTATAGATATCAAAATTAATAACAGTATAGGTAAGATTATAACAAATTCTACTAAAGCCTGTCCTTTATTATCATTCATAATATCACACTCTATCATCATATTAATTATATCAAAATGTAAAAAAAAAAGATAGATTTAATCTAAAAAAAAAATAGGATATGAAAAGAAATTTGGTTACTAATATCATCTAGCAAATTGTTTATTAGATTACTCGTTATGTATTAATATTATTTATTAGATTAAAGTATTTTAAATTTCAAATTTCAAAAATCTATTATTTTCAAAAATATCTATCAAATTATAATAATATATTAAATATTAATTTTCTTCATTATAAATTAGTATTATTTTTAACACAATTTCATAATGTTTATATCAACCACTTACAAGAATATTTAGACTAGTTTATATTTTCAAAATATCAAAATTATTCTGTAGATTATATGGGTCCATCCAGATGACTTTGAAAAAAATACTATAATAAAATCAACTCAAATAAAATATTTTAATGTTTATAATAACTATAGTATCTTGATTTTGTTAATTTATATAAAGACTACAATTATCAACCTCAAAATTTACAACATAGTGTGTTTTTCCATAAATTATAATTTTACTATTGAAGTTAATAAATTTATAAGTTCCGTTTCAGATATTCCCCTTGTTTCAATATCAAAATACATATTGTTATATTTAAATTTAACAAAATATTCATCATTAAAATTACCAATTAAGAAATCAATATTATTAATTTTAGAATTCCTCATATTATTCTTTTCAATATCAACACATTGAAATCTTTTAGTTCTTGTTTCAGAATAAAATATATCAATAACTTTTGTATTTTCTGAATTAAAATATATTAAATTATATCCTATAAACTCTTGATTAATACTATATAACATTATAAATCTATATAAATTTAAATTATTTGGAATTAAAAAATTTAACGTAAAATTTTGCTTTATGATCAATTCTTCTCCTGATAAATCAATTGCTGATCCATAAAAATCATTAGGTTCTCGTTTAATATTATTTAATTTATTTATATTAATAATTGGGCTTGGTAAGTTGCTATCTGGTACTATTTCCTTATTATTTAATACAATTCCTATATATAATACTAACAATATACACAACGGCAAAATTGAAAGTTTTAAAAAATTATTTTTGTTTTTATTTATTGACTTCATTATCATATTATAATTTTTTCTTTTATCAAAATCTTTACTAATTGATTTTTTTATTTTTTCTTTATTGTTCATATAATTACACCCCTTCTCCAAAAAGTGAATACAATTCTTTTAATGTTCTATAAATTAAATTTTTAACATATGATTCACTTACATCTAATTCTTGAGAAATTTCTTTAATTGATAATTCTAATTTATAATGTAAATAGAATATTTTAGCTATATCTTTATTTTTCTTATTCTTAATGTAATTCCATATTGTATCCCACTCATCATTTTTTACTACTAAATCTTCAATGCATATTTTATCATCAATAGTATTAATTAATTCAATATCATTTAAATCTTTTTTTAATAATGATATAGTAGAAACTTTTTGAATTAATGTATAATGCTTTTTTATTTTATTAATTGCAATTCCTATAAGATAACTTTTAATATTAATATCAATTAAATTTTTTTTATTCAATATTCTCCATAATTCTAAATATGTATCTTGAATGATATCATTTACATTATTTATATCATGACATTTAATTAGAACATATTTAAAAATATCTTGATATGTTTTATCATATATATAATTGAACTTATCTAGATTTGATTGATTAACCATTTTTATCACCTACAATATAATAATCCCTGTTTATAAAAAAAAAGTTTCAAATAAATTTATATTTTGTAGACTATTTACATTAAATACTATACAATATTATTATAATTTTTTTTCTATCATAAAAAAACTTTTTTAATTGTTAATTTTATTTGAATTTCTAATATATATTCACTAAATTTAATCTCTTTATCTCTATGATTATACATTTCATTTTGTTATATTATAACACTGAGCAAAATTATTTTAAAGTTTTTTATTTAATTTTTATAATTTTAGATACCTTTGAAAAAAACCTATTTTTCATTAATAATACTATTTATCAATTTAGAAAAAAAATCACTTTATACATCTTTAAAAATTTGATATAATTGCATATAAAAAAATAATCGTTGGCAAAATTAGTTTCCAATAAATTTTGCCAACGAAATAAAAGTTAATAACCTTCTTGAATATTTTATTAAAGCACTATTAAATTTATTTAACGATTTTATCTAAAGTTTCCCATTTTTTTGTAAAGTTATTTAATACCTTTACTTCAGATAATAATTTAACACCAATATTTTGAACTGTTTGTATTTCTCTTAAACCACCCTGCATTCCAAAAATTACATATGAATTTTTTTCGCCACTATAATATTTGTCATCCTTTAAATAAACCAAATATGGTTTTCCTAAAATAACATCTATATCATCTTCATAAGCAACTTTAATATTTTTGGCTTTTGATAATTCTTTTATATTTGCTCTAACACTATTAAATTTTACCTTTTCTAATTCACTCAAACCCTCATAATATTTTTCGGTTGTAAGAGTTCCTCCTGAACGATAAAAATCTACAGTAGTATTTTCCTTTAAATCACCCTTTAATACCTTTAAAATCTTCATTTTACCATGCGTATACGGCAAAACATATTCATTATTTATATAACTGTAATTATCACTATCTACTATTGATTCTACTGTTACTATTGCAACATAAGAACTTTCTTCATACATTTCACTATCATTTGAAGTATCCAGTAGCATATCAGCAGTCCTTTTTACTACATAAGTACTACTCTCTATATTTTCATCATTACTAGTAATTACTTTATCCTTATTTTTGTTATTGTTTGAGCAACCAGTAATAACAAAAAGGCAACATAAACTAAAAATTAAAGTATATTTAAATTTTTTTATCATAACTCCTCCTAATATAATATATTTAATGCATCATTATCTACTTTTTGGACAGTTTGTACAGCTCGTCCATAACCTGTTTGACACATTATACTATTTACATTGCTATTATTATGTGCTAAACCAAATGCATGTCCCATTTCATGAATGAAAGTTCCAGTAGCTTGTGTATTACTAATATCATCTCTTCTTAAAACAGTATCATTTAAATCAATTTGAGCAAAATACCAGTCATTATATGATGGATTAACTGGAACATTATCACCATCATAAAAGCCTGTAGAAGCTAACACATATGGCCCATCAGCTCCCCAATAACTACTTGTCTTACCATAAATATCCATTTTAGATCCTACATTAGAACTTACATAAATTCCATAGAAAGCATTTGCTCCATATCCAGTATACATCCAATTATCAACAGCATCTACTAATAAAAATTCCCAGTATGAGGCTGTTGGGGCTGTAGTTCCATCTACATAAATTGTAACCCTTCCAATACCACCTGTCATTACATGACCGAATACTGGAGTTTCTGTTGATGCCGCCATACTTGTCGGAATAGCTATAAACATTAATAATATAGACATAATAAAAATAGAAATTTTTCTTTTCATAAATTAACCTTCCTCCAATCAAAATAAAATATTTCTATAATTTTGTATTTTACATATTTATTTATCTACCACCACCTATCATAATAAAAATTGTAAATAAATCATAAGTTGAATTTAATTAAATTATATGTTAAAAAAATGACAAAAAAAAAGGCAATTTGTCTAAAAACATCAAATTAATGTTCGAAATATGAATAAATATTTAAAACATACATTTTTCAATTGCTTTATGTGCAAAATTTGACATTTTATGCATAATTATAAATATTTAAATTTTAATGATATTATTTATTATTTTCTTAGTATGCTTCACTAAAAAAATTTCTATTTTAGAATGAGGCTGCTGAAAAAGTCAGAAATTTCAAAGAAATGAAAAATCTGATTTTTTTATTCTCCACTTATGTATACAAAATAATACTAATTTTATATGTTATCCCCCACTTTTGACACCTATATGCTCAAAAATAGGGATTTAATTTTTTCATAATTTAAAGTGTAAAGGAAAAGACTACTTTTTCAGTAGTTTCTCAAATTTAAAATGTGCTTTTATATTTTATAATATGGCAATTATTAACAATAAAAATTATTATTTACTCAAACATTAATTTACTTTTTTATACTATTTTTTGTCATAATTATACTTATTTTAATTGATGGAGTCATCTCTATGTATAATTTTTAAATATCCTAATATTTTTAAATACTAGTGATTCTTATTTTTTTACAATATATGGCATATTTGACAATGTTATTAGAATTTTTTAAATTTTCAAAAATATCTATCAAATTATAATAAAATGTTAAATATTAATTTTTACTATATCAACAAAACTTTCTATTCTAGTTTCAATCCCACCGCTACTTTCAACATCATCTATTATAAGGTTAATATAAGGTTTATTAAGTTTTCTCATAACAAGCTCATTAACTAAACTATCAGGTCCACATGGAAAACTTGATAAAAATATAACACCATCTATATCATTTATGCATTTACTAAGACTACTTATATTCTCACGGTTATATTTCCAATATAATCCTTTTGAATATTTTATAGATTCATCTTTTTTATCAAATAAATCACTATATATAACTTCAATATCTAAATTTTCTAACATATCAATAATTGGTTTTCCTATTAATTTATCATGAGTATTATATGGATGACCTATAATTAGTATTTTCTTCTTATTTGATCTTAATTTTTTCATATTATTAAATACCATAGTTTTTCTAGATTTTAATTCTTTTGCTTTAGCAAAATCATATGCATCTATAATTTTATTTTTACTGATATTTAACTTTTCACCTATAGAAATCAATCCTTTAAGCTCGGTTTCATTATTATTTAAATTAATATTATAATTCAATATTTTGACATTAAACAAATTATTTATAATATCATATATAGCTAAAAAATTTGTACAAGTTTGATAATCTCTTCCATAGTTATCTATTCTTGGAATTAATATATAGTCACACTTATCCTTTAAGTATGCAACATGTCCAATATAATTTTTCATAGATAAACACATTTCATCAGTAGAATATTTTAATCCCAAATCCATTATTTCTTTATTAGTCTCAGGACTTATTATAGTTTCTATATTTAAAAATTCAAAAAAATTTATCCATAGGTCTTTAAAATAATAGTAATTTAAGCTTCTTGGAATACCTATTTTCATATTATCACCTTATTAATTGTATGATAATTAAAATAAAGTTAATACTATTATTGGAGGAATTTTATGAAAAAAGATAAACAAACAATAAAATGCAATGTGCATGATTGCAAACACTGTGATTGTGATAGTGACTGCTGTTCATTAAATCAAATTAAGGTTTGTAATTGTGATGACTGCAAAGAAAAAGAATCAACTATGTGTGATAGCTATGATAAAAGGAATTAATTCCTTTTTTTGTTACATTTACTTTTTTACTTTTTTGTAGTAAAATTTTAATATAAATTAATATTTATGAAGGTGATTTTATGTATATAAAAGAATTAACAAATGCTGAATTTAACGAATTTACTGATAACTTTGTAGATTCATCTATTTATCAAACTAGTGAATATGGTTTCATTATGAATACCCAAAATTATACATCATTATTCTTAGGTATGATTGATGATAACGATAAAATATTAGCAGCTAGTTTAATTTTAATAGAAAAAGAGCAAATGTTTAAATATGCTTATGCCCCAAAAGGATTTCTAATAGATTATAGTGATAAAATCTTAGTTGAAAAATTTACAAGACTCATAAAAAGGTATCTAAATAAGAAAAAAATTATGGCTATAAAAATAAATCCTATGATTATAAGAAGTTCATATGATTACATAACTAATTTAACAAATTTTAATCCAAACTTTGATGAACAAATGGAATTTCTTAAAAGTCTAGGTTATTATCACTTAGGATTTAATAATTTGTTTGAAGCTTTTAAACCAAGATATAACGCTATTATAGATTTAAATAAACCTATTACTACTCTATTTGGTAATATGAATAAAAATTTTAAAACAAAGGTTAAGAGTGCTGATAAAAATGGAGTTAGAATAATTAAGGGAAATATTAATGATTTAGACTATTTATATGAAGAAATTAAGAATAAATATCCAAGAGATAAAAAATATTTTGAAAATGTATTATATTTTTTTGAAAAAAGAAATATGATTGATTATTATTATGCTAAACTTGACACGAATGCTTATTTAATTAATGTGCAAAGGAAATATCAAAAACAACTTGAAATTTGTAATAAATTAAATAACAAATTATTTAAAAATGCAGGAGGTAATAATAATAAAGTAATAAATAGTAAAATATATGAAGAAAATAAACTTAATGAAATAAAAAATGAGTTAATATATGCAACTAAACTATTAAAGGAAAATCCAAGTGGTGTTATTCTTGCAAGTATGTTAATTACTAAATATCGTGATGAAGTATATATATTTATGGATGGATATAATAAAGATTTTAAAAGATTAAATGCAAAACACTTAATGACATGGAAATTAATAGAAAAATATTCAAATGAGAAATATAAAAGGTTTAATTTAGGTGGTATGACTAATCCTAATATAGATAGTAAATATAATGGATTAAATGAATTTAAATTAAGTTTTAATGCAAGATGTGTTGAATATATTGGTGATCTTGAACTTATTACAAATAATGTTTTATATGGATTATACAGGAATTCTAAACCAGTTAGATACATACTAAAAAAAGACAAATAAGTCTTTTTAATTTGTCTTCAATATACCACTATTATTTACTATTAATGTACTATATAAAAATAGTATATCTTTATTATCTAGTGTAATGTAGTTTAATACATTTGATAAACTTATATATCTTAAATCAACTAGTGTTATTTTTTTATAATATGGAATAAGTAATGGGGCTAAACTACTTGAAAAACTATCCCTAAAAATAATTAATTCTTTATTGCTTTGGGCATTTTCATTTTCTATTATTATTAAAGAACTAGCCCCGCTTAAATATACATCATAAGAATCTATATTACATAATTTTTCTATGTCATATACATTTTTTTCTCCATATTCTAAATGCCATACTTTCGCACGATTTATTTCATCACTACTTAAATAAATTAGTTTATCTGGTTTATTTATAGGATTTTTAGAATATGATGCTCCATAAAATTTATCATATGTATTTTCTTTATAATCTATTATTTTATAGTCATAATTTAAATATTTACTTAAACTTTCTACTATTTTAATATATGATTTTTGTTTAATATGAATATCCGTTTTATAATAGTCTTCTAAATTAAGTAAATTTATTATATCTATATATTCAATATTAATATTACTTTTTAAATTATTAATTAAATTATTATAATCTATTTTTAGGTATTTATTACTATCTAAAAAATAACTTTTATCAGGAATTATACTGAAGTAAACATTTGAATTATTTATATGACTCTCGTTTATATAATTAATTTTATTTATAAAGTTATTAACACTTTTTAAGTTTAATGGATAATTTTTTTCATAAATATAATTATCATTTACATATACTTGATTACTCTCTTTATTATTTAAAATATATCTATTATAGATATCATTTATTCCTATTAAAATATTTCTTACTGGAACTTGATCATCTAGGTAACCTTCAAGTTCTTTTGTAAAGTCTTCTTTTAAATCCTCTTTTGTCGTTAAATGCCTTCTTTCAAAATATGAAATAGGCTTATCTTTTGTAACAAGTAAAGAAATAGGAAAAGCAAAAATTATTATAATAAATATAATACCAATAATCTTATTTTTCATATTAAAACCTAAAGTAAATAAAAGGATTAAAAGAGCTAGATATAACTGCTGATATTGATAAAATAAATATAAATGAATAATATACTATTTCAATAATATCTCCTAATTTACTTATTTTTCCTTTCAAAATTTTTATTTTATCTTTTATAAATGGTCCCATTCCTATAATTGAAATAAGAAGTATAATAATACTATTTTTTAAATAATAAATACTTTCAAAATTAATCAACTTAGTATTTATTCCAATTATTCCTTTAAAAAATAATAATAGTTCATTTAAATCTGTAATATTAAATATAACAAAACTAATAACTATAAGTATAAAAGTATAGATATGTGAAAGTACACCTGTTTTTAAATATTTTTTTAAGAAATATTTTTCTATTATGAGTATAACAAAAAAGTAAAAACCCCATAAAATAAAATTCCAATCCGCACCGTGCCACAAGCCTGTTAAACACCAAACCACTAATATATTTCTTATACACTTAAAGTTGGATACTCTATTTCCTCCAAGGGGTATATACACATAATCTCTAAAAAAACTGGATAATGACATATGCCATCTACGCCAAAATTCTGTAATAGATGAACTGATTAATGGATAATCAAAATTTTCTTTAAAATTAAATCCAAACATTTTACCTAAACCTATTGCCATATCACTATATCCAGAAAAGTCATAGTAAATTTGAAATGTATACATGAGGGCAACTAATATATAGGATAAAACAGACATATTACTATTATTTATGCTTATACACATGCCATACAAAATATCAGCAATCAAAATTTTTTTACTAAGACCTATAATAAATCTTTTTACACCCTCACAAAATAATTCAAATGATTCTTTTCTATTTTTAAGTTCATTATTAATATCTTTATATCTTACAATTGGACCAGCTACTAACTGAGGAAATAATGTTATATATGTAGAATACAAGAAAAAATTTTTTTGTGCTTCTGTATCTTTTCTATATACATCAATTAAATAGCTTATATTTTGGAATGTAAAGAAACTTATTCCAAGAGGTAATATAACTTTAATAAAATTAATATTAAGGTTAAATATATTATTAAAAGTATTTATGAAAAAGTTAAAATATTTAAAGTAAAATAATATTAAAATATTTACTATAAGTCCTAAAACTAAATATTTTTTATTTTGTTTTTTTGATATAAGTAACCCAAATATATAATTAATAAAACATGAAAATATTAAAAGTAATGTATAGTTTTTTTCTCCAAAAAAGTAAAAAACTAAACTAAATATTAATAAAATATAATTTCTAATTTTTTTAGGTGATAAAAAGTATAAAAGTAAAAGAATAGGTAAAAAAAAGAAGAGAAAACTTGGACTTGAAAATACCATTTACTCTCCTCTATTTTAAAGATTCAAAGTTACTCTTTATTCTAGATGATAAGTTATTATCTGACATAATTAGTAAAACTAAATCACCTTTAGACATAACGTAAACCTTTTCCGCTTCTACACATATCCATTTACGAGGATCAGCATTTTTCTCTATTTCTTCTACTACTTTTTTAGCATCATTTGCATCATTTAATCTAATTAAAACTACTGAGTGAGCAATAGAACCTGTCATAGATTCACTAACTACTGCCTCCTTATAATCAATATCACTTACAAATGCAAAATTTTCAAAAATATCATCAGTTAATTCTGTTGTTGTTAAGGCCATTGGCTTTTCTTCCTCTTTTACTCCTGTGTAAAGTTTGTCCATTATGTCAGTAAGTTCACCTTCAACATTTTTATTAGTTGAACCACATGCACATAGTGTTATACTGGCACAAATAATACCTAATAGATAAAATATTCTTTTCATACATTTCTCCTACCTTTCAATATAATTATACTATATGACTTTAATTATTGCAATCACTCTTAATTAATAATATTAGACTTATTCTATTACAACTATTCATCAAATAAATGGATTAAAAATTTCGAATTATTTTTAATGCTTTTTTCATAAGATTTATTCATTTCATCTTTTTGATATTCCGTAAGAGGTATAGTACCTACTTCATCATATCCATGTAAAGACCTTATTTGAATAGCTCTTGATGGGTATAATTCTGATTCATCATTCATACCCTTTTTATATATTAATTCTTTAGTTAATTTAAATGTTAAATATGTTGATAAATCATTTGCTTCTTTAGTTTTTTCATTTAATGTATTAAAATTATAAATTGTTGGAACAATTAATCTTATAATATCACTTTTTGAAATATTGCCTTTATCATCTAAAATAATATCTAAATCATATAATTGTTCTTCTATTTCCTCACCACGTTTTAAACTAATTTTTTCTATTATACCCAAAAGAGTAACAAGTCTATTGCTTAATATTAATGTATATTTTCTATAATATTTCAAAGTATATGGTGTGAAAGAATATCTACTAGCACTCAAATTATCTACAAATTCTTGTGCGGCCTCTTTTTCATTTATCCTTTTAAAAATACTAGAGTCGTTTTTAGAACTATCATTTTTCTTTTCTGCTCTTTCTAAATTACGCTTTTCTATCCTTTGCTTTAATTCTAAATCATTTTTTTCAAACTCATTATTTAAATATTCTACTATTTGTTCTTCAGTAACACTAATCCTATTTGAATTTATATCACTCAATATTTGTGTAAAACTCTTACCAGTTATATCCTCCAATATTTCTGTAAGCAATTTTGAATCATAATATTTATCTTCAATACTATCAAAATACTTATCTAAATTATAAGCTTCCATAAAAACCTCCCTACTAAAACAATTTAATTATAACACTAATAATGTTTAATTACAATATTAATTTTTTTTGATTACCCTTCTCATCATCATTTTCATCATCTAAACTTAATTCATCTAATGAATTTTTATATTTAAAGTTTTCATTTCTATAGTTAAGCAAAAGTGCGATTATCTCAATATCATTAACATTCCTTAAGTACTTATTAATATCTTCTAATGTTAAAATCGTTTCCATTTCATATATCATAAATTCAACTAGTTTTTTATCTCCATTGGTATAATGGAGTAATAATTTTTTTTCTTTTGATTCTTTTATATATTCTTTAAACATATTTATATCTTCATTACTAAATTTGAATTTTCCTAAATAATAATTTTTAACTATATCAAACACAGCAATATTTTTATCAAAAAAATCTAGTGTTGAAAATGTTTTATATGAATGAACAATTATATTTTCTAAGCTCCAACAGGATTCAAAAACATTTTTACCTGTTTTTGCTTCCTTATTAGGTATCGTTATATTTTTTAGACTTACACAGTTAGCAAACGCTCTATCATCTATATATTCTACACTATCTGGAATAGTTATATTGTGTAGTCTACAACACTCATTAAATGCAAATTTTCCTATTTCTATTACTCCATTTGGAATTGTTATATTACTTAAATTTTCACATCTACTAAATGTACAGATACTTATATTGCTTAAGTATTTTGGCATATATATTTTTTTTAGTTTTGTGCATTCATAAAATGCATACTGACCTATTTTATTTACACCATCTGGGATTGCTATATCACTTAAGCTCAAGCAGTGATAAAATGTACTATCACCTATTTCAGTTAAATTTTTTGGGAGTATTATCTCTGGTAAACTTAAACATTCATAAAATGCACACATTCCTATTTTTGTTATAGTTTCTGGAATTATTATTTTTTTCAAATCTTGACAATACATAAAAGCATACTGACCTATTTCACCAACACCAGGTTTTATAATTACTTCTTCTAGACTATGACATTGGTGAAACATATAGTCAGATATTAAATTTACATTTTTAGGTATTATAATTTTTTTTAATCTAGTGCACCACATAAATGCACCTTTTTCTATTTCCGATACACTATCTGGTATTATCACAGTTTCAAGATTACCACAAAAAGAAAATGCATCTTCACCAATTTTTGTTACTCCATCCTCTATAATTACTTTTTTAACATTACTACGCGAAAATGTACGCGCTGGAATTTCTTTAACACTCTTTGGTATAATAATTTCATCTTTTCCTGCCCTTATTTCTTGTCTTAAAGTAGTAAGCAATTTATTATCTAATTTCATATTTACCACCTCGTATAAATTTATACCTTATATTATAACAAGGATTTAAGAAAAATTGAACAAAAAACTTAAGAAATTAATCTTAAGTTTTAAAGTCTAATTAATTATTTAATAATTTCTGAAATTGAACCAGAACCAACTGTTCTACCACCTTCACGGATTGAGAATTTAGTTCCATTTTCAATAGCTATTGGAGATATTAATTCAACTGTCATTTCAACATTATCTCCAGGCATAACCATTTCTACTCCTTCTGGTAATTCAATTACACCAGTAACGTCTGTAGTTCTGAAATAGAATTGAGGACGATAATTTGAGAAGAATGGAGTGTGACGTCCGCCTTCTTCTTTAGTTAAAACATAAACTTGTGCTTTAAACTTAGTATGAGGTGTAACACTTCCTGGTTTAGCTAATACTTGACCACGTTCAACATCTTCACGAGCAATACCACGTAATAATACACCAGCATTATCTCCACATTCAGCATAATCAAGTGATTTACGGAACATTTCAATTCCTGTAACAACTGTTTTCTTAGTTTCTTTTAAACCAACTATTTCAACTTCATCATTTAATTTTAATTGTCCACGTTCAACACGTCCTGTAACTACTGTTCCACGTCCAGTAATTGTGAAAACGTCTTCAATTGGCATTAAGAATGGTTTATCAGTATCTCTAGCTGGAGTTTCAATCCAATTATCAACTGCATCCATTAATTCGTTGATTTTTTCTCTCCAAGCAGCATCTCCTTCAAGAGCCTTAAGAGCAGATCCACGAATAATTGGAGTATTGTCTCCGTCAAATCCATATTCAGTTAATAATTCACGAACTTCCATTTCAACTAAATCTAATAATTCAGCATCGTCAACCATATCACATTTATTTAAGAATACAACCATACGAGGTACTCCAACTTGACGTGATAATAAAATATGTTCACGAGTTTGAGCCATAGGTCCATCAGTAGCAGCTATAACTAAGATAGCTCCGTCCATTTGAGCAGCACCAGTAATCATATTTTTAACATAGTCAGCATGTCCTGGGCAGTCTACGTGTGCATAGTGTCTAGCATCTGTTTCATATTCGATATGAGCAGTATTAATTGTAATACCACGTTCTCTTTCTTCAGGTGCTTTATCAATATTTGAGAAATCAACTTTCTCTGCTTTACCTTGATCAGCTAAAGTTGCACTTATTGCTGCTGTCAAAGTTGTTTTACCATGATCTACGTGTCCAATTGTACCAACGTTAACATGTGGTTTTGAACGATCATATTTTGCTTTTGCCATATATTTATTTCCTCCTTTATTTAAATACAATAATATTTTATATCAATTAGCAAAAAATATCAATACTTTTTTATTTTTTTTGTATAGATAAGAGCATTTTGCTCTTATCTTACAAACTAATTTCCATTTTTCTTAATTACTTCTTCAGCAATGTTTCTTGGAACCTCCTCATAATGGTCAAATTCCATAACGAATGTACCTCTACCTTGTGTATTACTACGTAGTGAAGTTGCATATCCAAACATTTCTGAAAGTGGTACCATTGCATCAATTGCAATAGCATTTCCACGAGATTCTTGACCCATAGGGCGTCCACGACGAGATGTAATATCTCCCATAACATTTCCTAAATATTCATCTGGTACAACTACTTGTACTTTCATGATTGGTTCAAGAAGTATTGCTTTACATTTATTTTTAGCCTCTTTTAAAGCTAAAGATGCAGCAACTTTAAATGCCATTTCAGATGAGTCTACTTCATGGTAAGAACCATCAAATAATGTAGCTTTAACATCTATCATTGGGAATCCAGCAAGTACACCAGTTTTAAGTGCATCTTGAAGTCCCTTGTCTGTTACTGGTATATATTCACGAGGAACTACACCACCAACAATAGCATCCACGAATTCATATCCTTTACCAGGATTTGGTTCGAATTTAATTTTAACATGTCCATATTGTCCACGTCCACCAGATTGTTTAATGTATTTACCTTCACATTCTGCTTCCTGAGTAATAGTTTCACGATAAGCAACTTGTGGTTGACCAATATTTGCCTCTACATTAAATTCCCTTTTCATACGATCAACAATTATATCAAGGTGTAACTCACCCATTCCAGCAATTATTGTTTGACCAGTTTCATGATTAGTTGAAGCTCTAAAAGTTGGATCCTCTTCAGATAACTTTTGTAAAGCTATAGCCATTTTATCTTGATCTGCTTTTGATTTTGGTTCAACAGCAAGTTCAATAACTGGTTCTGGGAATACCATTGATTCAAGTATACATGGATGTTTTTCATCACATAATGTATCTCCAGTTGTTGTATTTTTAAGACCTACTGCTGCAGCTATATCTCCTGTCCATACCTCAGTAATTTCAGTACGGTTATTAGCATGCATAAGTAGTATACGTCCTATTCTTTCTTTTGTGTTTTTAGTTGCATTTAATACATAAGAGCCACTTGTTAAGTGTCCTGAATAAACACGGAAGAATGATAGACGTCCAACGAATGGATCTGTCATTATTTTGAATGCAAGTGCTGAGAAAGGTTCTGAGTCTTTTGGATGTCTTTCAATTTCTTTACCATCTAAATCAACACCTTTGATAGATTCAACATCTACTGGACTTGGTAAGTAGTCAACTACTGCATCTAGTAATAACTTAACTCCTGTATTTCCTAAAGCAGTACCACACATTACTGGGAAGAATTCAACAGCAAGTGTACCCTTACGAATAGCTTTCTTGATTAAATCAACGCTAATCTCTTGTCCTTCAAGATATTTTTCCATTAATTCATCATCAAATTCAGCAACGGCTTCTATTAAATCATTACGTTTTTCTTCTACTATATCTTTTAATTCTTCTGGAATATCTATTATAGTTGCATTTTCATGTTGTTCTCTATCATAATGATAAGCAGTACGAGTTACTAAATCTATAATTCCATCAAATTCATTTTCTGCACCAATTGGCCACTGTATAGGTTTTGCATTTACACCTAATCTATTATCAATTGTAGATAAACTGTATTCAAAACTTGCTCCCATTTTATCCATTTTATTACAGAAAATCATTCTTGGAACCCTAAATTCAGTTGCTTGACGCCATACTGTTTCTGTTTGTGGTTCAACACCTGCTTGTGCATCTAGAAGTGCTACCGCACCATCTAATACACGGAGTGAACGAGATACTTCAACTGTAAAGTCTACGTGTCCTGGAGTATCTATTATATTAAATCTATGACCTTTCCAGTAAGCAGTAGTAGCAGCTGATGTAATTGTAATACCACGTTCTTGTTCTTGTGCCATCCAGTCCATTTGTGATTCACCATCATGTGTTTCACCTATTTTATGGATTTTACCTGTATGGAATAATATACGTTCAGTACAAGTAGTTTTACCTGCATCGATATGTGCCATTATTCCTATATTACGAGTATTTTCTAGACTATATTCACGAGCCATACTTTTGTTTCCTTTCTTATTACCATCTATAATGAGCAAATGCCTTATTAGCTTCTGCCATTCTGTGAGTTTCTTCACGTTTCTTAACTGCTGCACCTGTTCCATTTGATGCATCAATTATTTCATTGGCAAGATTTTCTGCCATAGAGTGTCCTCCACGTAATCTTGCATAATTAATTAACCAACGAATTCCTAATGCTTGTTTACGATCAGCTTTAACTTCAATTGGTACTTGATAATTAGCACCACCAACACGACGAGACTTAACTTCAAGTGCAGGCATTATGTTTTCTAAGGCTTTATTTAAAACTTCCATAGGTTCGCTATTAGTTTTTTCTTTAACTATATTCATAGCATCGTAAAAGATTGTTTGAGCAATTCCTTTTTTACCATCTTTCATAATTGTATTTATGATTTTAGTAACTAATTTTGAATTATATATAGGATCTGCTAAAACGTCTCTTTTAACTGCACGTCTTTTACGCATTTAATTTCCTCCTTTATTATTTAGTTGCTTTTGGTTTTTTAGTACCATATTTACTACGTCCTTGACGACGTTTTTCGATACCAGCTGTATCAAGTGTACCACGAACAATGTGATAACGAACACCGATTAAATCCTTAACACGTCCACCACGTATAAGTACTACAGAGTGCTCTTGTAAATTATGTCCCTCTCCTGGAATGTATGCAGTAACTTCCATATTATTTGAAAGTCTAACACGAGCATACTTTCTTAAAGCTGAGTTTGGTTTCTTTGGTGTCATTGTTCCAACACGAGTACATACACCACGTTTTTGTGGAGCTGTTTTATCTGTTTGTACTTTATCTTTACTGTTATATCCTATGTTTAAAACAGGTGATTTACTCTTTCTTGTCTTCTTAGTTCTATTCTTTCTAACTAATTGATTTATTGTTGGCATATTTATCTCCTTTCTTTCCACACCTCCAGGTGTTTCATTTTTACCTTAATTAAAGATTTGCACAAGGCAAATCTAAATTAAAATGCATAAATAATATACCATTTAATAGTATGATTGTCAATAAGTTTTTATGAATTTTGTACAGTTTTTACATTATTTTATAAAGTTACTTCTTAAGCTTTTTTGCATAACAGGACCACCAGCTACAATCTCATCCATAGCAGACAATGATTCCAATTCTTCGGCTTGTAATAATTCACAACTTCTTGAAAAATTCTGTTCAATTCTCATTTGATCTTCTACAGAAACTGTAGAAGTAACCTCTATTATTTCTAATGGTTCAGCAAATTGTTTCACAGTACTACATCCTCCCAATTTTTCACATATCTCATCAAATAATGATTTCATACGCTCTCCTCCTTACATTTATTATAACACATTTACATTCGCTTTTCTACAGGTTTAATCAATGTAAAATTTTAATAATTTTTACATTAATTTATTATACATTGAGTATTTAATTTTTTATTTTTCTTTTAGAATGACTCTTCTCATCCTCTTTAGTATTATCACTTGTATCTATTTTTAATACTTCCCTATTTTCCTCATTTAAAACTATAACCTCTTCTAATGTTTTAGAAAAACTATTTAATGCATTTATTGTACTTTCATTTCTTTCTATCTTATTATCTATAACTAAATCCAGTATAATTTTGGGAAGTACGGTATTTTTTAGAAGTTCTAATTTATTATAGATGACTATATTAGATGCACCAAGTATGCCTATTTTATCACTTAAACTTTTCATAAGTAATAGCGATGTTTTCAAATCATTTGATTTACCTAATAATACTATTTGAGAATCTGATGATAAGGTTTCATTATCATAATTTAGAATAAATTCTATCTGTCCTTCAAGTTTATTTATAAAAATTTCTAATAACTTCTTTTTTTCTTCTAAAAATTTTAATTCCTCCCTTAAGTTTACTTCATTAACATTAATAAAATCATTTAAGTCATTAATAAATTCAGTATTTAATTCTAATTTATTCTTATTAGAATTTTTACGAAGAAATATTTTCTTTATTAAGCTTTTTTTATCATTATGTTTAGTCAATCTATCTATAACATCCTTCATTTTTATAATTGTTTCATTATAATCATTTCTTGTGCGAACAAAATCTAAGTATGAACTAGTAATATATGTAGGAAAGAAAACTAATTTACTTCCATACTTTTGAATATCATCTATTGTTTCAATTGTAACATTAGGATTAAAATTGTTAATAATATTATATATTTCTTCTGTGGATTTACTTATAAAAGAATTATAACTGCCGAGTGCTGGTAAATTCTTTTTATATTTTTCGATAATTTTTGTTACTTTATCTATAAAAATTCGAATATAACTTCTTGTTATTTCTTTCAGCCAAGTTTGTTTTGCTTCTTCAATTTTATCTGAATCTTGTTTACTAATATCATAAACATTTATATTATTTTGGCAAATTATATTTTTTACTAATGTTTCTATTTCTTTCATTTGAATAAATTTCATTTTTCGTGTTATATTTTCTAGTGAATCATTTAGATCAATCTCGTTATTATAAATAGTTAAACTTTTTACATCAAATGTATATTTAAACTTCGATAAATCTGTGTCAAATAAACTGGTGTCGATTACTAAATCAAGTGTCGAACACTTTTTAAAAGCACTTTCACCTATATATTCTATTGTATTTGGAAGTGTTAAATTAGTAAGTGAACAACAGTTTTCAAAACAATTACGACCAACACTACGCAATTGTTTAGATAATTTTATTTTTTTTAAAGATATACAATCTCTAAATAATCCAATTGACATATAATCTATACTATGAATATCTACAGTTTCTAAAGCTGTACAACCACAAAACACACTATCTCCTATACTTCTTTTTTCAGGTAAATAAACCCTTTTTAACTTTTTACATTCACAAAATGCATTAACAAAAATGCTTATACTACCATTATAAGTAAGTTCCTCTATATTAGTTTGATAAAATGCACTTTCTCTAATAACAATCCAATTATCAGTATCAGGAAAAATTATTTTTTTTAATGTTTCGCAATTATAAAAGCATAACTTTCCTATTATGGATATACCATTTGGTATTTCAAATACACCATCCTTTATATCCTGATCAGTTACTTCATATAGCCATTTTTCTGGCAATGAAGCATTACCAGAGTTTCTAATTTCATCCAGATTATTTTTTATTTGCATTTATTTACACCCCCCACAAAATTAAAAATTATTAATATAATAGCACAAATATTAATAATTTAAAACATTTTTTATCCACTTTTAACATTTATATCAATTTTATCTAATTTCTCTTTTTCAATTTGCTTAATTGACTTTTTAGGAGTTGGTAATTCTTCAGGCATGGTACCTCCTAAACTTTTTATAGTATTTCTAATAGCTTTTCCGACTTTAAAATGTGTATCAGTAGCGAGATGACCATCTATCTCTTTTTGCTTTTCTAATAGTGCTTCTGTTTGCGTTATCCTAAATATATTAGCGCCTAGTTCAGCACTTCCCATATTATCTAAAATATCTTCCCTATATCTCAAATTTTTTCTTTTTGCTATATCATTTGCTGTTTCTCCATTATAAAGTCCCCTATAGCCAGCATTAGTAAATTCATCAAAATTTTTAACACCCTTTTCTTTTGCAATCTTATATAAAATTTTATTACCATCTTTTGTTTGCTTTCTTCTATATAATCTTTTTTCATCTTCATCTAACTTACTATACTCTTCTTCAGTCAACTCCATTTTTCTAGTTTGAACTGCAAAATAAGTTTGACCTAAAGCAACTGGCTTAAATTTTGAATTTGCATTTTGAACTATTAAATAGCAAGCATAACGACTTAATTTATAATCTATAATTGGTTTAGTAGTTTTACCTGCCGCTACGATTTTGTGGTAAACTCCAAAATGGAAATTAATATTATTATTACTTTGAGAACAAGCAATTTGAGCTTTTTCTATTATATTGTTAAATAGTCTCCATTCCTTGTATTCTAACATTTTTTGTAATTCTCTAGCTTCCCAATATTCATTTCCATTTTTATCAATATGTTTTATATCATCAAATACTTTCTCTTTATATTTTTCTAATTCTGCATTCATTTTAAACGCCTCCATTGCATAACATACTTACCCCTATTCTTTTTTATTTTTAATACTACTTTTATTAGATATTTTAACTATTCCTAAAGTATAACCAAGTGGTTCTAAAATTTTTATTAATGTATTTATTTGTGGCGAAATTAATTGATTTTCAATCTTTGCAATTGTAGTTCTAATAGTTTTAGATTCATCTGCCATCTGTTGTTGGCTTAAATGACTATCCTTTCTTATTTTAATAAAATCAGATATTAATTGATACTCTAAATCAAGCAATATTTTTTCTCTTTTTTCAAACTCTTCCACATTACATTTTTTCATATTATCCTTCAATCTACATGATAGATTAATGCTTTAGATAGTTCAGAATTATAATATTTTGTTTTCATATTATTTATAAGTCTAAGTATATTTGTTTCATCTTCTCCATCATATTTATCTTCATCAATCCATAACAAAATAATACAAGCATTAATTTTAACATTTTCCCTTATTTCATAATTACTTAATATCCAATGCATAGGCATAAAACATTGTGTTTCATCTATTTTATTGTCATTTATTTCAATATAATATTTACCATTAGAATTAATTTTACATTTAAATGGAAAATTATCTATAAAGCTTTTATTATTGATATCTCCAAATTTATTCCTAGAATACGCAAAATAATTAACATTAGGAAAAGTAAGTGGACTTATTTCCCTAATTAAATCATGTATATTATTATCAAAAATATTAGGCTTTAAAGAAAATTCATAATAATCACTGCCTTTTGTTGTTAGTTCATAAAGTGATACATCAATAATTCTACCCATGTCCTTTAAAACATTATATAGTTCCTTTTGCAAATCAAAATTACTATAATAATTATTATTTTTTTTTATTTTAAATCTAGTTAAAACTCCATTTACTAAATGTCTACCCATATAAATCACTCCTCAAAAAAAATTGTACCAAATATGGTACAATAAATCAAGTTAAAATTAATATTATTTTTTTAAACTATATATTAGATTTTCTGCATCTTTAAAATCAAACATTTCTCTTGTTATATCTTTAATTA
This sequence comes from uncultured Bacilli bacterium, assembly GCA_910584085.1. GTDB lineage: Bacteria > Bacillota_I > Bacilli_A > RF39 > UBA660 > UMGS1613. The sequence continues at coordinate 29,585 of CAJTZY010000010.1, forward strand.
TATTAGCACCAAGATTCTTACTATATAAAAACTCTTCTAAATTATAAAGATTTCTTTTTTCATCAAAGTCTTCATAAATGGTCCTCAATAAAACATTTCTAAATACCTTTAAAACAAAGTGATATAATTCTTTATCTTCATAATTAGTAATCTTAGTATCAAATGTATCTAAATCTATTATTTTTATATCCTTACCAACCAAAATACTTGATATACTTAAATCCTCTGGATATATATTATTATCAAGCAGTTCTTTTAAGGTAACAATTATCTCTTCTAAAATTTTTAATTTTTCATTAAGTGGGACAGCTATCTTATTTAAAGTAACATATTCTTTAAAATATCTAATTCTGCATCCTAGTAGTTTATAATTAGTTAATTCATCACCTAAACCATTCATTTTTGAATATAAAATAGCATCTGGAAAAACAGTTCTTTTAATATACTTTTGCATATTTATCAAATTCATTAAATGAAGAATGCTACTATTACTATTTATATATATTTTATAAAGATAATCTCCTTTTATATATAAATTTGCTTCAGTTCCTCCAAAAATTGGGTTTTCAAATTTTTCATTAACCCCTATAAACATAAAACCACCATAATTTCTAAAATTATGATGATTATTTTAATACATTTATTTACTAAAGTCAATTTATTTTTTTCAATTGTTTTTGTCTTTCTTTATATGCTTCTATTGGCTCTTTTTTAAGTGATACTTTAGGTTTACCTGATTCTTGTGATTCATTCTTTAATAAATCTCCTTTTTCCTTATTTATTTCTTGTAATTTGGTATTTAGAAATTCTATTTTTTCCTCTCTACTCATATTTATATATTTTTCGATGTTTTCATCAAAAAAATCGTTTTTTACCATATCTCTTATGAGTGCAATATCGTCACTAGGTAATTCACTTAGTCTTTTAAATACATTTGATAGATTATTATTTAATTGATTTGAATTAATGGAATTATCGGTTACTTCCATTTCTTCACATATAGTATCATTTGCATTATTACTATTTATTATATCATTTTTTATTATTTCATCTTCTATTTTTTCTGAGGTATCAATTGATTTAATATTATCATTAATAAATTTATTTGGTATTAATAAATTTGAAGTTGAAACGCATGCTTTTATATATTTATTTACATAGTTATCAATTTCTACCATATAATCATAATCAAAATCATTACCTTTTTTCCAAATTTTTGTCAATAATCTATTTATAAAGTCTTCATGTTCTTTAATTTTATAATACTTAATATTTTTAATACCATTTTCACGTAGTCTATTTTTAATTATGTCATGTAATTCATTTTTTCTAGCTGAATTAATAAAAGATAACATACCAGCATTGAAAGAAAATTTATCTTTTAGCCATTTCATACCAAGTAGTCCGTTATCTACTTCAATTAATTGTTTATAAGTTATATGACAACTATATATTTGCAACTTTTTAAAAGGTCCATAATAAAAGTAGTCGATATAAAAATTAAATAAACTAGTCTCTATATTTAAATTTAATTTAGAACAGTTATAAAAAGCAAAGTCACCTATATACTTTATACCTTTTGAAATAAATAATTTTTTTAAACTTTCACAGTTTTTAAATGCGTTTTCTTCTATTCTTTCTAAATTTCCCATTATATTTATATTTTTTAATGATTTGCAATCGCAAAATACATATTCTTTTATAGTGGTTACATTTTTAGGGATTATAATACTAGTAAGTAAAGTACAGTTTCTAAACGCCGATCCCTCTATGTTATTTATATTACATGACATATCTATTGACTTTAAATTAATACAATTCTCAAATGCTCCTTTACCTATCCCTTCTACACTATTTGGAATAATAATATGCTTCAAAAATTTACAATTTTTAAATGCTTCATTACCTATATAATTAACATTATTTGGTATTGTAATAGTTCCATACCTTATATCATCATCAGTAATTTTAATTAATACATTATCCTTTATTTCCATATATATTCGCCTCTTTTGATTTACTATTTTAACAATTAATATGTTTCATGTCAATTCAAATTATATACATATTTTTAAGCAATCAAAAAAATCCAAAAAATGGATTTTTTAGTTATTTGACTTAGTTTCAGGTTCTTTATCCCAAGAAAGTGGTTCATAGACAGTACCTGTAAACCAAACTTCTCCAGTTTTCTTATCTCTTATTAAGAACATATATGGTTTATCGAAAGTTAAATCTATTTCTTCAACAGGAACTTCATATAAATAATCAAAAGGTCCACCTGCTCCAGCACCACTCATGGCTGTTACTGCTGCTGCTTTTATACCATCTTGTGTAAATTCTATATTAGCTTTATGAAGTGCTTTTTCAATAACCATTTTTTCAGATGAGATACCTGTTAAATTTGCTTTACTTGCATCAAATATATCAGTTACACCTAATTTTTCTAAATCACCTTGTAAATCTAATTCATAATCAAATTTAAATTTAGGAATAAATCCAATAATTTTTGTTACTACTCCTTCTTTAAAATTTTCAGATTTTAATTCTTTTAAGTTACTTATTACTTTATTAACTCTATCTATATCTATAAATTCTTCTAGTTCCATATTATTAGGCATTATTCCAACATATTGTAAAGTAATTCCATTATATTCTTTTAAATCTTTTGCAAATGCTTTAATCTCATCATCTACATATATTGAAAAATCTGTTGAGCTACTGACATATTTATAATTCATATTAATTTCTTTAATATATTCATCTAAGTATTTATTAACTACCTTATTAACATTTTCTTCTGAAGAATCGCCTTTTAATTCATTTTCAAGTGCATAATTTTTTTGATCAGCTAAATATTTTCTATATTCGCTACCAACTGTTTCTCTTATTTTATCTTCACCAAGTACATTTACTATATCATAATTATTAATTGATGCCACAACTTTCATACCTGACACTTTTTGAGTATTATCAAATTTATTTGATGAAACATTAGCTGGACCATGCCAAGAAAACTTTTCATGTCTAGCATTATGTGATACTCCAGAACCTGGCATTAGTAAAAATTTGTTCTCCCATTCCATATCAATTCCAAGTGCATTAACGAGTATAAATTTTGTATCATCACTTGCATCATCAAGTGTATTATTAATTAATTTTAATGTTTTATCACTTATCCAAGAATTGACATTATCTACTGTTCTAAATTTATCAAAAACAACCTCTGCATTATATTTATTTGATAAAATATCTATATATTCATTTTTTATAGAATTCTTATATGTTTCATTAATAAATATTGCATTAGCAAATGACATATTTTTATTGTTAACATACTTTGTAGCATCATATTCACCTATTATATTAGAAATTTGTTCCTTTGAACTTCCGCTAGTTCCCTCTTCTAACATTTCAAGTGCATATTTTATAGAAAGTGGACTATATATTTTATTTACCTTTTTATTTTCAAGTTGTAAAAAATATAAGTCAAATTTTTCTAATGAATTACCTGTAATTCTATATTCAGATTTTTTGAGTGGTGTGGAAATTTCTCCACTATCTTTTTTATCTTCTTTACTTTTATTATTCTTGTCCATGAATAAAAATGTACATACTGCTATTAAAATTATAAGTATGATTACTACTAAAATTATAATAACACTATTGTTATTTTTTTTAGCATTCTTGTTACTATTTTGTTCATTATTTACTTCTAAATTAACTTCTTTTTCTTCTTGTTCCATAGTTTATTTCTCCCTACTTTGTAGTTAGACTACCATATATAGTATAACATGAAACAAAAAGAATATTGATAGTTTCTTCTTTTATAACAATATTTTTACATTTGGTTAACAAAAAAACTAAGATATAACTAGGTCTTAGTCTTAATATTATATAAACTTAGTCTATACGTTATTTTTTTAATTGCTTTTGTCTTTCTTTATATACTTCTATTGGTTCTTTTTTTAGTGATACTTTAGGTTTACCTGATTCTTGTGATTCATTCTTTAATAAATCGCCTTTTTCTTTATTTATTTTCTGTGATTTAGCATTTAGAAATTCTATTTTTTCCTCTCTACTCATATATATATATTTTTCGATGTTTTCATCAAAAAAATCGTTTTTTACCATATCTCTTATAAGTGATAATTCATCAAAAGGAAGTTTACTTAATAATTCAAATATTTTTTGGTAATTATTACTACTTTGAATTTTTTGTTCTGCTATGACTTCTTCAACATCGCATGTAGTATCGCCAGTATTATCACTATCTACTTTATCTAATATTTCAACTCCCTGATATGTATTATATATTGATTTTAACATATTATTATTTAAAGTTCTATCTTCTATCGGTGATTTTGGTACTCTAACACATGCTTTTATATATTTATTTACATAGTCATCAATTTCCTTCATATAATCAAATTGCATAATACCTTTTCTTAATAAGTCATCTATAAATGATTCATGTTCTTTATATTTCAAATATTTAATATTTTCTAGATTATCATATAGTTTACTTATAATCATATTATGAGTTAATTTAATTTGAATTATTTTATATAATTCACTTTTTCTAACTGAATTTAAAAAAGTTATTATATAATCATAGAAACCTATACTAGTTCTTAAGCATTTCATACCAAAATCGTCATAATATACAAGTGCCTGTTTGTGGGTTATACAATCATTATATATATGTAGTTTTTTAAAAGTTATAATATCTTCATAATAGGCTCCAACATCAAAGCTAAATAAACTTGTTTCTATATTTAAATTTAGTTTAGAACATCCATAAAACGCACTAGCATTTATGTATTTTATACTTTTTGGAATAAATAATTTTTTCAAACCTTTACAATCGCGAAATGCATGTTCTTTTATTTTCTCTAAATCCCCCATTATATTTATATTTTTTAAGGATTTACAATTACAAAAAGTTCCCACTTCTATAACTTTTACATTTTTAGGAATCATAACATTGATAAGCGAAGTACAATTTCTAAACGCATTATTTCCTATAGTTTCTATTTCATCTGACATACTTATAGATTTTAAATTTACGCAATTTTCGAATGCACTATATCCAATGCCATTTACATTTTTTGGAATAGTAATATGCTTTAAAAATTTACAATTTTTAAATGCTTCATTACCTATATAATTAACATTATTTGGTATTGTAATAGTTCCATATTCTATATCATCATCAGTAACTTTAATTAATACATTATTCTTTATTTCCATATATGTTCGCCTCTTTTGATTTACTATTTTAACAATTAATAAACCTGATGTCAATTAATTTAAAGCACTAGTTAAAATTTTAACAAATATATTTTGAAATAATATAGATTATGTTAATATTAATTACCTAGCTGCTAAATTATTCATATATAAATAGTACTATAAATCTATATTTTATTTAAAAGAACAAAAGAAATTTTAATAATTTTATTATTAAATGGTTTATACAAAAAAAATCCAATTTTGGATTTTTTTAATGGTTACATATATTTATTCATTGATTTCATCATTTGATTAACTTGCTTTTGACTTGGAGTTCTTCCCATTTGCATCATCATAGCTTTAATCATTTGTTCATTAATTGGAGGATTTTTCTTTAAATACTTTTTCATATAAAATCTTGCTAGAAAAAATCCTATAACTATCCCTATTACTAAACCTATTAATATATATACTATATCCATATTATCTTCCTTTCACATATATTTTACTATACTATAATTTCTTTTTCAATGCTTATATTTTAATTATTTGTAACTATAAATTTATTTTTTAACCAAAAATACTCTTTCAATTTAAAATTACATACAAATATATTTTTATTATATATATAAAATATACATAATATTTCTTTTAAATATTTATCACTATTTATTATACAACAACTTTTTCTTATTTCTAAATAATTATATTTATCTAAATAAAATTTATTATTATTTAAACTAAAATTAGTTTTTGATTTAATATAATGTTTAAGTGTATTTGTATCAAACAAATTACAAATATTATAATATAAACTTATCCCATAACTATAGTTTTCTTCATGCATAGTTTTAAGTTTATATAAAATTTGAAATAAATATTCATCATTATTTTTGAAAATATTATTTTTTATAATAAACAAATAATACATAAAATCACCAATATTATTATAACTTTAATATATTAAATAAAATGGTGAATTTTGTCTGTTAAATATTAAATTTTATCAACCCACTCGCCTTCATATAAACAATATTCATTATAACTACATAATGTATCTTTAAATGTATATTTATATGTTTTTAAATTATTAGTATCTAATCCTTCAAATATTGTATTTAATTCATCAACGTTACTTATTGTTCCACTATTTATTTCATTTTGCATTTTTGCATCGCTATAAATTACATAAGAATTACCTACTACTTTAGCAAATCCCACATAATAGTATGCATTTATATCATTGCTATCGGCTCTTGCATATTCAAGTTTTATAAGTTTTGTTAAATCATAATATTTTGTATTTCCAGCTTGTGATTTACAAAGACCATTATAAATATATCTATGACTCTTAGAATCATACTTCCAAGTACCCTTATATTTTGTATTTAAATCCTCTGGGACATTGAAATCACTTAATGTATATTTTACATTTTTTCCTAAGATATTTTTAATCCTAAGTTCTAACCATTCTACATCAAATTGCTTTGATGTTTTTGTACATGTAACATTTCCACTATATGAAGTCATATTACCTTCATATATATCAAGAAATGCATTTAAAAGTATATCACTATTTGACATGTTACTTACTGTAAATTTATCCAAGCTATAATAAGTATTTGAATTATATACACTATTTCTCATTAAAGGATAATGAATTGTTTCTATAATATCCTCATCTATTTTTCTTTCAGTCTCTTCTGTTTTTTTATTATTTTTTTGTATTTTTGGCATTTTTGCATCTTCTATATAACTATATATTTTAGGAAAAAAGATCATCAAAAGTGCGACTACTAATAATAACACTACTACAAATATACTATTATTTTTATTATTTATATTATTTTTTTCTTTATTTTCCATTTTTCTCACCTATATTAAATTCTTTCTAACAAATACTCTAACATTATCTAAAGTATGTATTACTACATTTGATTTTTTTGCAAATTTAATAAACCCCAACCCCTGTATTACTACATCAGAATCATTATCTGGTGTTAATTCATGTCTTTTTAAATTTAATAAATCAGTTACATCTTTATAGTATCTTTTTATATTAGTATTATTTGACATATATATTGTTATATTATTATCCCTTAAATCTAATCTTACTAAATCATCCATTATTAATACCTGCTTACCCTTTATCTGATATGTAACTGGTCTTATTTCACTTGTCGGTATAATTTTTTTCAATGTAGACTCATTGATATAATTTGTAATATCATTATCATCTATTAGTCCAGGGGTATCTATTAAAGTTAGATTATTATTAACACTCACTTCAATAGAATCTATTGTAGTTGATGGTAAATTACTAGTAGTAATTTTAATATCATTATCCGAATAATTATAAATAATTTTATTAATCATAGTACTTTTACCCGAATTAGTAAACCCTACTACATAAACTTTATCACTTGTTTTATACTCGTTTATTTTATTATATAATTCATCAAAATTATAATTTTTTTTACTACTTATTATAACTTTATCTACTATATTGATATTGTAATTTTCAAAATATTTTTTTAATTTTTCATCATAACATGATTTAGGTAAAATATCCCTTTTAGTAAGTACTAATAAAATATTATTTTTTATATACTTTGAAATATTCATAATATTTTTACTTATATTAAATAAATCTACTACAAGAACAACTAAATCATTTGTATTATTTATATTTTTTAATATATTTATATAATCATTATTATTCTTTATGACATATTTATATTCATTATAATTTCTTATTCTAAAACAACGTTCACATAACTTATTGTTAATATTTTTTGTATAACCTAAGTCCTTTTCAAGGGTATTTTGAAGTTTAACCCCACAACCAGAACATTTACACATAATACCTTCCTTTTGTAAATAATTCTTTATCCCTTAATTTCTTTTGAATTATTCGCTCTTTAATTCTTTTTATACGAGCTATTGGAAATTCTCTTTTATCTATTTGGTCTAAAAGTATAGTAGTTATACCAATTGTATTGCCACATACTATATCATCCATCATGGAATCTCCTATGATTGCAACCTCATCAAGCCCAAATTTATTATTTTTAATTAATTCACTTACCTTTTCTACATGTGGCTTTTTAGCACTACTAATATATCCTACTTTAAGTTCATCATGGAATGGCTTAACGCGAGATTTCATACTATTAGATACTATAAATATTTTAAAACCCATCTCTTTTAATTTTTTAAATAATTCTTTATTTTCTTCCCTTGGTAGTGACTCCCTTATAGTTACTAAGGTATTATCCAAATCAAATATTAAAAACTTTATACCCCTAGAAAGCAATATTTCATAATTTATTTTGTATATGTTTTCTTGATAAATATCTGGTACATATATTTCCATATTACACCTTCGTTCTATTTTAATTTTATCATATAAGTCAATTCTAATCAATTAAAATATAGAAAAAAAGTGAATTAATCACTATTTTATCACATTCATAATAAGTGGCACTAATTGTTTTTTTCTTGATAAACATTTAGATAAGAAATAACCCTCATATATATCATCAACATTAAATGCCTCTTTAATTATTTGTTCATTTGCTTCATCATATAATATATATGAACCGTCCTTTATCATATCTGTTATACATAATATTAATAAATCAAATTCCTTATTTTGTTTTATTTCATTAATTTTTTTAATATAGTTATCTTTATTATTTAAAATTTCCTCTGGATTAAAAGTAAGTAGTTGCGAAATTGCAATTTTTTTACCATTAACATCATATTTCTTAATATCACCAAGAATTATATCATCAATAGATTTCCCACTTAAATTTGTACCTGCTTTAAGCATTTTAATAGAATATTCATGGATATCTATTCCCGCTATTTTTGCTAAACGTTTAACAACATATTTATCATATTCAGTAGTTGTTGGACTAGTAAATTTTAGTGTATCAGAAATTATACCACTTAACATAAGTCCTGCTATATCACTAGGAATAGATATATTACTCTCATTATATAATGAATAAATAATTGTATTAGTACTTCCTACTGTCATATTTCTAAAATTAATAGGCATATTAGTCGTTATTGTACCAATATTATGATGATCTACTATCTCAAGTATCTCAGCCTCATCAAGTCCCTCTACACTTTGATTTGCATCATTGTGATCTACTAATATTACCTGTTTTTTGTTCATTCTATTTATATCTGTTATTCTTATTAAACCTAAACAAATACCAGCATCGTTTATTACTGGATAGTTATTATGTCCATATCTTATACTTTTTTCCTTAAAGTCATCATAATATTCATTTTCATTAAAGTGAATATTTTCATTATTTGGAATTATATTTTTTACATAATTAGATAATTCTATTAATTTTGAAGTTTGGTAGGTATCATAACTTGTTCTTATAATATTTACTTTATTTTCCCTTGCTTGATTAATATGCTCCTGTTTTATTTCAAGATTACCAACTATAATTAATAACTTTATTTTACTATTTACTGCAGCCTCAATTAAACTATGCCTATCTCCAACTATCATTATAGTATCACTTGTTAGATTTGCACCATTTAAAAAAGTTGTACTTCTAAATGCAGCAGCAATTATATTACCAGTTATTTCTTCATCAAATCTTAATATTTCTTCACCCTTTAATATTTCAATTATATTATCATATGAAGTATTAAGTTTAGTAATATCTAAATTTATTAATTCTGATACTAGCATTTTAGATGTAAGTAACCCTACAAGTTTCTTATCTTTATCTACAATAGGTACACCAGTAATATTCTTATCATTCATATATTCATATGCTCTCATTATAGATATTTTGTCATTTATATAGCAATCCTTATAATAATTCAAATCCTTTATTTGTAATTTTACATCTTCCAAAAATTCTGGAGTTTTATAATTAAAATAATTTAATACAAATTTTGTTTCCTCATTTATATAACCTAATATCATAGGTTTAGCCTTAATACCTAATTCATTTTTTAAATATGAAAGTGCGATTGCAGCTGTTACAGAATCTGTGTCTGGTTTTTTATGTCCAAATACGTATATCTCTCTCACTTTTACTACCTCCTCATATACCATTCATATTTTATCACTGGGAGAAATAAAAGTAAATAAAGTATTTACCTTTTTCTAAATTAAATGATATTTATTAACACAATTCATCCCTTAATATAGTAGTATCTCCATGCCCTGGGTATATTATAATATTCATATTATACTTTTTCATTTTATTTAAACTATTTATCATATCTAACATATTTCCACCATCAAGATCTGTTCTACCAATAGCATTTTTAAATATAAAATCTCCAGTAAACATAACATTTTCTTCATGAAAATAAATCGTTATTGCATCCTCTTTATGACCTGGTGTGTATATTATTTCAAATTCAAAATCACCCATTTTATATATTTTTTCATCTAAATTATTTTTATCTAATATTAAAGATTTATCAAAGTATTTTAAAGCACCTATATGATCAAAATGATAGTGTGTAATAATTACACCTACTATTTTTTTATCACCTATATATTTCTTTATTTTTTCATATTCATCGCCTGGATCTATGATTATACATTTTTGATTTTTAGAAATTATATAACAATTTGTTTGAAGTTTTCCAACAACTACTCTATCTATTTTCATATAATTCCTTTACTGGTCCATAAGTCTTTCTATAGCCTTCAATTAATCCATAAGTATTTATTGCCTCTATATGTTTTTTAGTTGGATAACCTTTGTGCTTTCCAAAGCCATATTTAGGATACTTTTTATCTAATTCATACATCTCTTTATCACGTGTAACTTTAGCAATTACACTTGCAGCTGCTATACTGATACTTTTAGCATCCCCTTTTATTATTGGAGTATGTGGTATATCAAGGTCCGGAAGAGGCATTGCATCTACTAATACATGTTCTAAATTTATTTTCTTTCTTACCTTTTTTATTGCTATCATCATGGCTTTTCTACTTGCTTCATATATGTTTATTTTATCTATTTCACCCGGAGTTACCTCACCTACTGCATAGCAAATAGCATTTTTTATTATATAATCATAGTATTTGTCTCGTTTTTTCTCACTTAATTTTTTAGAATCAGTAAGTCCATCTAATTTAAAGTTCCTTGGAAGTACACAACAAGCTGCAACTACATTACCTACTAAAGGTCCTCTACCAACTTCATCTACTCCCCCAATAAAATTTATACCATCTTTATATAATTCTTTTTCATATGCCCATAAATCCATAATTTCACTTACTTTCTATTATTATATATCTATCAAATCCTTGCAAATCTTTCTTTATTTTTACAGTACAATTTAAGTATGTTTCGGCAAGTTCTTTTACTTTAGAAGCTTGACTATATCCTATTTCAAAAAATATGTAATATTTATCCTTTAAATATTTTTGAGCGTTTTTAAGTATTTCCTCATAATAGCATAATCCATGGTTATCTGCATATAAAGCAATTGCTGGCTCATTATTTTTTACTATATCCATAATCTCTTCATCATAAGCAATATATGGCGGATTACTTATAATACAGTCGTACTTTTTATTTAATGGGTTTAACATATCTCCACTAATAAAATTTATATCTACCCCATTTAATTTTGCATTATAAGTAGCAAGAGATAATGCATCTAAACTTATATCAACAGCATCCATATTTATAGAAGGTAATTTTTTTTTGAGCGTTATTGCAATACAACCACTACCTGTTCCGATATCTACAACATCTATTTTTGTATTTTTTAAATAACCTAATGCGATTTCTACAAGTCCTTCTGTTTCAAATCTAGGTATTAATACTCTTTTATCAACTTTAATTATATTACCATAAAAATCTACATCACCAACTATATATTGTACTGGTTCGCCATTTTTATATCTTTTAATAGCTTCTTCTATATTCCCTTTATAATATTTTTTTAAATATTCTATTGACTCCATTTTACACCTATATTTATTAAAAGGGGATTATTCTCCCCTTAATTTTCTTGCTTGATCTTCTGTTATTAATGCATTTATTATATCATCTATATCCCCATCCATAACTCTTTCAAGTTGCATAGTTGAAAAACCTATTCTGTGATCTGTTACACGATTTTGAGGATAATTATAAGTACGTATTTTTTCTGATCTATCTCCTGTACCTATTTTATTTCTTCTCTCACTACCAAGTTCCTGCTCTTGACGCTCAAGTTCCATTTGATAGAGCCTTGATTTTAAAACTTCCATAGCCTCTGCTTTATTTTGGATTTGACTTCTTTGATTTTGGCATGTTACAACTGTATTAGTTGGAAAATGTGTAATTCTAACAGCAGATGGGGTTGTATTTACACCCTGCCCACCATGGCCTGATGCACAATATGTGTCTATTCTTATATCACTATCTTTAATTTCTATATCGATATCATCTACTTCTGGCATAACAAGTACTGTTGCAGTTGAAGTTTGAATTCTTCCCTGGGATTCAGTTGCAGGTACTCTTTGTACCCTATGTGATCCACTTTCGTATTTTAACTTAGAGTAAACATTATCTCCTTTTATTTTAAACTCTACTTGTGAATAACCTCCAGCTTCCCCAACTTCTGCCGAAAGTTCCTCTACTTTCCATCCCTCTTTTAGAGCATAATAAGTATACATTCTATATAAATCGCCAGCAAATATATTTGCCTCATCCCCACCAGCTGCTCCGCGGATTTCTACTATAACGTCTTTTCCATCATTAGGATCTTTTGGTAAAAGCATAATCTCAAAATCGCTTTCCATTTGCTTTCTTTTTTCCTCATTTTCATTATACTCATCACGTGCAAATTCACTCATTTCTGGATCTTTCATAAGTTCTTTTGCATCATTAATATTATTTAATACTTTCTTATATTCTTGATATGCTTCATAATTTTCACGTAGGGATGCTTGTTCTTTACTAAGTTCCATAGTTTTTTTTATATCACCAAGAATATCTGGATTAGTTAATTCTGACATTATTTCATTATATCTTTTCTCTATATTTTCTAATCTTTCTATCATAAGATTCTTCCTTTCAAAACATATAAATTATACTATAATTATATTAAACTTTCAATGCTTTAGAAAGCAGAAACACTAAGTTTCTTTATTTTGTATAAGTTTAAAGTGACAAAATATTCAAAATTTGTTTTGTTTGCTTATATGTAAAAAAATAGTACTCAATTTACTTATGTAGATTAAGTACTTTACAAGATTATGAAATTTCTTTCAACATATACATTATCCCAAATTTTAGATTATTTGTCATTTTTTTAAATGTTATCTTCTAATTTATAGTTTTAATTCCACCTTTTGTTAGTACACGTGCCTTAGGATAATTTATATTCTTTTTGCAAACCTCAAAAGATTTTAAATATTGTCTTAAAAAATATACCTTATCAAAATTATTTGTAAAAACCATATCACATAGTTCTAAAGCCTGTTCAAGATATATTTCATCATACCATTTTAAATCTGAAAATCTATTTAAATTTAATTGATGTCTTTTTTGCACTAAATCATCATTAAAAGATATATTTCGAGAATATGTTAATAATTTAACAAAAAAATTAACATTATTTTGCCAAATTGCAGAGTTTAAAGAACCATTTGGGCATCTAAATTCAATAGTATTTTTTTCCATAATACTATTACAATTATAGACTGAAACATTCTTAAAATTTACTGCTTGATACCTAGAAAATGAAAGCTTAGATATAATTTTATATAAACTCGCACCATTAGCCTTTAACTGTTCATAATTGTGCCAAAAATCTTTAGTCATGGGACATGCATAATTTAACATCCTAGGTCTTGCAGTTAAAAAATCACCATAAGCAAATCTAAATATTATATTTTCATAGACGGACCAAATTTTGATAAAATTTAGCCAAGATTCTTTATTATCACCTAAAGTTTGTGTACCAATGTGAATATGACCACCAGAGTTTTTATCGATAGATGCAAGAGGTTCTACAATTGAACACACCTTATCTAAACTTATCCAAGCTGATTCATTATCTCTCAACTTAGGAGAATTAATTTCAGCACCATTATTTAGCGAACCATCATGTTTAATTCTCCAGTCGCCATTTGGAAAAGCCTCAATTAACTGCCTATCAATTCTTTCTCTAATAGCATTTTCAAATTCCAATTCTAGGCCAAATGTAATATACTCATCAAAACCTAAGCGACTTCTCAATTGAATGTAATAGTCATCTATTAATATTATTAAATCTTGTAAATCAAACCCGCTCATTTCAGATAATTTAGTATTAGCATTCGGATCAATAAATTGAAAAATAGGAGCCTCATCAACATAAATTAATTTTTTTATATTATTATTTGTTACTGTCCTTTTCTTCCTTTTAGACATAAATATTACCTCGTTAACCTATTATAATTATCCCTTTTAATTTCTAATTTTTTTGTCAATTCTTCTACATCTATAGCTGGATGGTTTCTTTTAATCTCACTTACACAATCACCAAAATCAAAAGAGGTACTAGAACGCACAAGGGCAGTAATTAATTCGGCAAAGAAAGTTAAAATTATACAAAGTAATGTAAATCCAACATTATCGTCAACTGATTCTCTTACCATAACATATTCATTTTCTGATTCACTATACATAATAGCCTGCAAATATGAATCACCAGATAATTCTTCATCAGTTAAGTTATTTTTAGTTTCTGTCTTCCTTAAAATAGGTTCTCCTAAAATTTCTTCTAAAGAATCTATATTGTTTCCATTTACTAGTTTCATAATAGTTTCTTCAGTAATATCTTCTATTGAATAAACTTTAATATTTCTTGAATACAAACCATCTGGTAAACTTGTCCATTTACTATAATATGAAATAGTGCCTTCTGATTCTTCATAATGTGCATATTGTTGCTCATATCTAATATTTCCAAGACTATCGAATTCTTTCACCATTTCTAGTTTTTGCTTATGTTTATCTCTATAAAATGGAATTTCTCCAAAAATAGAAAAGCCACCAAAAGTTACTCCAGCGGCAACTATATAAGGTGCGATTAATTGCCCAAACCTAAGCGAAATTTTTAAATTTTTTAGAGCATTTATTTTTGCATTAGTAAACTTTGAATGTTTTATTTGCATTTCAAGTTTTTTAATTTCATTTTCCATCTGTAATAACATTTTTTTCTTTTCTAATCTTTGTTTTTCTGTTAAACGCTTTTTAGCCCCATTATTTTTTTTATTACTCATAACATTCCCCCAATATCTGAATATAATAGCATAAAATTGAAAAATTTACAATTAATTATGTATAAATTTAAAAAGGGAACTGCATATCTTCATAGCTTGTATTTATTATATTATCTCATTTTAAAACTTTATCTATACATAATTCCTTTTGTTGTGAAAAAAGATCATATCCTAATTCTTCTGAAATTAGTTTTAAATACATTTCTAATTTAATAACTTCTATAGATAAATATCTATCTAATTCTCTTAATGTAATATTAGGAATTTTATCAGTTATAGCAAAAATATTATAACAATATAATCTTTGAGCTAAATGAAATAGCTTTTCTAATTTTTTGCCATTATCTAACTGTTTAAGCATTAATTCTCTTTTTATAATTTTATTTAATTGTTTTACTGGTCCTACACAATCCATTATATATTCCTCCACCAAATTAGTATATATTATATATATTTTTTTTATTTGTCAAATTAAAATTAAAGAAAAAAAGAAGACTACATATCTTCATCTATTTCGTCTTCATCTACTATATTTAGGTCATCCATATCATCATCATCTAAATCTATTTCATCATCAGTGATTTCTACACTTTCACTTAAATCTTCTTCTTCATCTATCTCTTCTGTTTCTTCTTCATCAAAAATTTCTTCATCGTCTTCTTCTTCATCTAAAACTATTTCTACCTTATGTTTATCCCTTAAATCCCATTCAGCACTATCTAGTAATATAAATCTTTTATCAGTAGTAAGAGATGTATAATAATCACCTATTTTAGATGTATAAACATCTTCTCCAAGTTCTAACAAATCGCAAATAGTCTTAAAAATATTTGCAGTATTCATAGACTTTTTATTTTCTGTCAAAATCATCTCAGTTAAATCTGTATAAGAAAGTACCTCTAACTCTTCTTTTTTCATATCTTTTAATTTCATAATATAATAACTCCTCTCAAACTACATTTCTGTAGGTATATCAATTATAAGTAAATTTAACATTTCTTTAATTATTTTATTTGCAATTTTAATTACACTTATCCAATCATTTAATTTTTCTAAGTCTTTTAAATTTGCAATATGGTTATTCTGATAGAAAGAATTCATACTAACACATATATTGTATATATAATCTGCTATATAACTTGGTTTAAATTCTCTAAACGCACTCATCAAAAATTCTTCAAAATCTAATAATCCAACTCTTAACTGTCTATCATAATTATTATATATGTTATTACTTAAATTATTTATATTTGAATCAAATTTTTCTATAATTTTATTCATTCTTAAATAAGTATATAAAATATATGGACCTGTTTTTCCCTGTGTATCACTGAATTTATTTATATCAAATATATAATCCTTATCACGGCCATTTTGTAAATCCGCAAATTTTAATATAGAATTTACTATTATATTTATGTCTTCCTCACTCATATTTTTATTAGATTCTTTTTTAGATATAAATATTGATTTAACCTCTTTAAATAAATCATCTAATTTTGGTGTTTCACCACTTCTTGTTTTGTATGGTTTACCATCTATTCCATTTATAGTTCCATGTGGCAGATGAATAAGTTTAGTATCTTTAGTCATCCCACTAAGTTCACATACTCTAAATACTTGCTCAAAATGAAGACCTTGTCTTGCATCTGTAATGTATAATATGTAGTCAGGGTTAAAATCTTCCATTCTTTGATATATAGTACCTAAATCTGAACTCTCATAAAGATATGCACCATTACTTTTTTCAAATATTAATGGTGGATAATTTACTTTATCCGTTTCTTTATTTATAAATACTACTTTAGCGCCATTACTCTCCTTAAGTAAATCTTTACTTATTAAATATTCTTTTACTTTAGGTATATAATCATATGCGTCACTTTCACCTAACCAATAGTCAAATGATACATCTAAATATTTATATAATCTTTTAATATCACTACTAGACACATCACATATTTTTTTCCAATAATCTAAATAATTTTTCTTTTCTTGAACATCTTTAATAATAGATGCACATTCTGCTTTAATTTCTTCATCTTCTTTAATTAATGCACTCATCATAGGGTATACTTTATTTAAATATTCAAGTGTTATATCACTAGTAGTTAAATTATCCCTTTTTATTGCATATATTACTTCCCCTATTGGAAGTCCAATATCGCCTAGATGAACATCTGATATAGTTTTATGACCCACATAATCAATTATTCTTTTAATAGATTCACCAACTATAGCAGGTCTCATATGTCCTACGTGTAATGGTTTTGCAATATTTGGTCCACCATAGTCTACCACATAAGTAAGGACTCTACTTGGCATCTTTAAATTAAATTTAAAATTTGTATCCATCTTTATTAAACAATCATTTATAAATTTATTACTTAAAGTAATATTAATGAAACCTGGTTTACAAAATTCTACACTTTTAAAGTAATTATCAAAGTCATCAATCTTATTTATCTCACTAACAATTTCTTCTCCAATTACAATAGGGCTTTTGTGATATAGCTTTGATAAGTTAAATACTCCATCGCATTGATAATCACATAAATCTGGTCTATTAGACTTTATAACTCTTAAATGTTCACTATAACCAATATTATTTGCTACATTTGTAAGTATGTTACTTAAAGTATCAATTACCATATTAACCTCCTAACTTTAAATTATAGGAAAATATATTTCCTTCTAATTCATAAATTATCGTTATTTCACTTTTTTCTTGTATCAAATTTTTTGTAAATGTTTCAAGTTCAAATACTTTTGGAACACCAAATAAACTATAAGCTGACATTGTCTTTTTATTATTCTCAAAAATTAAATTAATTTTATATTCATTACATACTCTATTCATCTCTATTTTATTATTAAATAGTAGAATAGTTACACTAATATTATTCTCTTTATAAATAATCTTATTTTTTGTTTTTATACCAATTGTCTCAATATTTAAATTTTCATCATCTGATACTAAACTAGCTATCAAATTAATTTTACTCATAACATCAACTCCCAAACATTATAGCATACTTTTTTTACTTTTGCACTCATATTTTTATATTTTTTTCCAATACTAATCTTAGAACTTAGGTGATAGTGTGAAGAAATTAAAAAAATTACTTAAAATATTCATATTTTGTATGGCCATTTTTATAACTTTATATTATGGGGTTTACTTTGTTGCATCACTTACTAAAAAATTAAATATAAATACTGCAAATGGATACTATCTATATGATTCATCAAATAATTTAATTAATGGTACAAGTGATCAATGGATTAAGCTTGAAAATATATCAAAGTTTTTAATAGATGCGACTATATCAGTAGAAGATAAAAACTTTTATAAACATCAAGGATTTGACTATTTAAGAATAGCTAAATCATTATATATAAATTTAGTAAATAGAAAAACTTTACAAGGAGCATCTACTATCTCACAACAGTATGCGAAAAATTTATTTTTAACTTTTGATAAGACATGGGAAAGAAAGGCAAAGGAAGCATGGCTTACAATAAAACTTGAAAGTCAGTATAGTAAAGATGAAATACTTGAAGGATATTTAAACACTATAAATTATGGTGGAGTTTATGGAATTGAAAATGCAAGTTACTACTATTTTAACAAAAGTGCGAGTGAACTTACCCTTGCTGAATCAACTATTCTTGCAGGAATTCCTAAATCGCCTTCTAATTATTCACCACTACTAAATTATGAAAAATCTAAAGAAAGACAATATTTGGTCTTAAATTCTATGGTTGAAAATAAATTTATTACTCAAAAAGAAATGGATGAAGCATATAGTACAGAGCTTGTTTTTTATGGGTATATAGAAAATAATAAATTAAAAACCTTAAGATATTACGAAGATGCAGTTATGGATGAATTAGATAAATTAGATCTTCCGAACTCATTTCTTGAAACAGGTGGACTTAAAATATATACAACACTAGATATGAATGCTCAAACTATACTAGAAAATGCGATTAGAGAAGAATTTCCTGATGAGGAGATGCAATTATCTAGTATAGTTATGAATCCTAATAATGGTGAAGTTTTAGCACTTGCCGGTGGAACTGACTATACTAAAAGTCAGTTTAATAGGGCTCTTTATGCAAAAAGACAAGTAGGTTCAACTTTAAAACCATTTCTTTATTATGTTGCCCTTGAAAATGGATTTACTGAATCCACTACATTTACTAGTGAAGAAACAACCTTTGTTTTTTCTAATGACAAAACTTATAGTCCAGCAAATTACAATAATAAATATGGAAATAAAGATATAACTATGGCTGCTGCAATTTCATATTCCGAAAATATATATGCAGTTAAGACACATTTATTTTTAGGTGAAGAAACCCTTGTTGAAATGCTTAAAAGAGTTGGAATAACAGCAAAACTTGAGGCAATACCATCGCTTGCTCTTGGAAGTAAGGAAATAACACTCATAGATATGATGAGTGCTTATGGTACTCTTGCCAGTAGTGGATATAAGGTAGAACCCTATTTTATTAAAAAAATTGAAGATTCAAATGGTAATGTTTTATATGAACACAAAGATTCAAGGGAACAGGTTTTAAATTCTAGTTTAGTTTATATCATGAATGAAATATTAACTAGTACCTATAATTATAATTTTATTGACTATAATTACCCTACTTGTTTTGATTTAGCATCTAAAATTACAAATAAATATTCTGTTAAAACAGGAACAACGGATACTGATCATTTGATATTTGGATATAATAAAGATATTGTTGTTGGTATATGGAGTGGATATGATGACAATAAGCCATCTGATGCAAGTAATGGAAAATACATTAGGAATATGTGGGCCAATATTGTTGAAAATTATATGAAAGATAAAAAGACCTCTTGGTATAATTTACCTAATAATGTTGTTGGTGTACTTATGAACCCTATAAGTGGCACTGTTGCAACAAGTGATACTAAGAACGCTACTATGTTTTATTATATTAAAGGAACTGAACCTACTTATAAGGATTCTTCACTTGAGGCACTAATCCCTACTATTAAATTAGAAGATGATAAACAAGAATAAATTTGTAATAAAAAACTATTCAAATTGAATAGTCTTTTTAATTCTCATCTGTTTCTTCTTCTATAACAGCGTCTACTACTTTTCCATTTTTAGCTTTTTTATCCTTCTTTGAAACCTTTACAGGTTTATTATCTGTACTTTCATAAACTTTATGTTTACTTCTAAAATAGATATAATCAGCAATTTCTGATATAGAATATATTATTATTAATAATCCTATTATTTTATCAAATAATCCTGATATAAGTAATATTCCCACTATTATCATTATCATTGCAGAAATTAAATACATTTTAAACCCTGAGTTATCTATTGATTTTACTGATATAGCAAATATAATTCTATTTATTCCAGCAAATAAAGCCCATAAACCTATTACAACTCTAATAGCAAAACTAAGAGTAGATGAAAATAATATAAGTAATACTCCAAAACCAATTATACATAATCCTATTATTAATTCAGATGATTTATATTCTCCAAGTTTCCCTTTCATATATATGTATATAACAGATTTTATAATTCCTACTATTACAAGAATTATTCCTATTGCTTTAGATACCATACCAATAATATCATCAGAGCTAGTTAATAAAATTATTCCAAATACTAAAAATAATAATGAATAAATTAAATTGTTTATTGTTATTTTATTTTCTTTAATCATAAAGTTACCTCCAACATAATTATATAATAAAATTTAAAAAAAGAAAAGTTTTTAATTACTTTTCTTTAATGTTTTAATCTTATCTTCATCTATATAATCTTTTAAAATTTCACTTTCAAGAATAATTGCCTTTTGTTCCTTTACACCACCTAGCCAACTTTCCTGTTCTGCAGATGGTCCACCATTATATACTCCAACCATATTTCCTTCTAATGTATAACTTGGGTTAAAGCCATATTCATAATTAGAGGCCTTTTCTAATACACTATTTTTTATATTTAGGAATGTTCTTACAAAAGCTTCTGCACCTATTTCAAATGTTTTATATCTGATAAATTTTCCACTTTCCATGACTCCGCCACAATTATTATAATTAATGTATACCTCAGATGTTCCAAGTCCTGTTTCCCATCTATTTATTGCAATTAATGTAGCTAGTGTATCTTCATCATATATACCATATATATTAGCAAATTCTAACATAATTGTTTCTTTTTCTTCTTTAGTTTTTTCACTTATTATAGGTGTTTTATCAATATTTAGTGTATCGTCATACCAGTGATGATTTTTAAGACAGTTTATTACACCTAGTTCAAAAGTTTCTTTTTCATTTATTTCCTCTAATTCTTCTTCTACAAATCTTTTAGCATCTTCATAATCTATAAAATACATATCCGCATATTTCTTTATTATAGTGTCTTCTTCTGTTTCATTTTCTTGAACTAAATCTTTCTCTTCAATAGTTTCTGGTGTTTCAATACCATTTAATTTTTGATATACACTTGAATCATTTACTTCAACATAAACTTGATCAAAATATTCATTTAATATATCTTCTGTTCTATTTTCTTCACTGCTATTTTCTTCTACTACATATAAATTTCCATTTAAAAAATTCATTCTATTCTCTAATGTTTCAATACTAGTTCCATCTGATATAAAACGTTTATTACTTGTTTCTTTTGACTCTGATAAACTACTAGTTATGTCAATTTGACTACTTCCCATCTGCCCTATAGAAACATCATCATTAAATACTGCCGCAGATGAATCTTTTCTATCTGATACAGAAAAACTTGTAAGCATAAATGTTGCAGCTAAAGCACTTGTTACTACTAGTCTTTTACTTTGACTTACTCTATTTAAAGATAATTTTGTTTTTTTAGCAACCCTTTTACAAACTCTTACAAATATTTCCGTTTGTATATCATTTTTTAAGTTTTTTAATACCGGGTTCTTCAACATTTCAATATTATCTACAATAATAAGTGTCTTGCTATCTAACAAAGTTAAAATTCTTTGTTCTTCAATTCTTAAATTTACAATTTTACTATTAATTTTAAATTTAGTAATATAAGCTTCTTGGATGGTTTCACCACATTGTTCCATATACAATATTTTTCCATCATCTTCTTTTAAGTATATAATTTTTTTCATGCTTTTCCCCCCCTTTTTTTATCCAATAATTTTAATTTTAACAAAAATTAAAACCAACTAATGAACAATTATATCAAAAAAAATATATAATTGCAATAAAAAATTGACATTTTTGTCAATTTTTGTGTTTTTTTAACTCCTATTTATTGGTTGACCAAATATATCAGTTTCTACACCATTAAAATTATTATTAATTTGTGGTTCGAAATTAGGTAATGGTTGATTGGCTGTATTTTGTGAATTCATAGGTGTTGAACTATTTACATTCATAAATTCTTGAACTACAGGATTAACTTGATTATTTGTAAATTGTGGAGTAACAGGATTTACTATTTGAGACATATTTGGCATATTACTTTGATCTTGTATTACAGTGTCCATTGGCGGCATCTGATTAACTTGATTTTGTAATCCTTGATTAAACTCTGGAACAACTGTATTTGTTAATGGTTGTAAATTAATATTTGTATCTACTTCTGGAATTGATGCGATAGGTACTACATCTGGTATAGGTGTTGGTAAATCTATTTCTGGTATACCTTGTGTTTGCTCTACATTAGTAGAGACACCTTGAGTTTGAACATTCATACTTGCTAGATCCTGAGTAGGAATTGGACTATCAAACGACATATTTTGAACATTTTGCTGATTCATATCAGGAATTTGATTGTTAATAACTCCATTATTAATTGTCATTTGTGGTTGAAATAAATTATCAACAGGAACTTTGGCCTCTGCCATTTCTAAATTATCTATATTGACTTTGGATTCTTTATTGCTTAAAAATGTTATTATTGCAGTTAATATAGCGCCTATTAACATAAAATAATATCCTACACTTAGGGTATTAAATACATTTTGATTTATCACATCTATAGTTCTCATTATTACATAAAAGATAATACCACCTGTAGTTGCATATGCAAATTCTATTTTAAAATTAAGTGCAAAAAATATTACTCCTATAAGTCCAAAAAGTATTATTAATATTGGTAGATATATTGAACTATCAGAAAATTCTTGCCATAAACTCTGAGAAAAGCCCGTTACTTTAACAAATGGAACAAATACTGAAACTATTATCAAGGCTGATGAAAGTGCTCCTAAAATTCTATACATAAATTTTTTATTCATGTTACCCCTCTTTCCTATCTTACTATACAATTATACCATTTAGAATTATAAATGTCAAAACAAATTTTACAAACTAATATATTATTTTTTTATTTTAAATCATAAGATAATCAATTAACTTATCTACTTTTTCTTCTTTAAATACTATATCATATATTATATTTATTATTGGAATATCTATTTTTTTATTATTTATTAACTTATAAATACTTTTTAGCGTATATAATCCCTCTATAGTTATTTTATTTTTATAATCATCTATTTCTTTTTTTGATGACTTAGAACCTATTAATTTTCCAAATGAGTAATTTCTACTTTTCTCACTAGTACAGGTAAGTAAAATATCTCCAAACCCTGCAAAACTTAATATTGTTTTTTTTGATCCCCCAAGTGCATGTATAAGTGATTTTATATCATGCAATGACTCTGTTATAAGTAATGCCTGAGTAGATATTGGATATCCCATTCCATTAATTATTCCAGATGCGATTGCGATTATATTTTTTACTGAACCGCATACTTCAATTCCAATTATATCGCTTGTTGGATATAGTTTAAAATGATCATTTTCAAATGCTTTTCTAACTATATTTATTACTCTTTTACTTTTAGACGCAACAGATAAACCTACTGGAACATTATTTACTAAATCAATTGCAAAACTAGGACCTGATATAGCAGCAATATTTTTAGTTTTTATTTGCCTTTTTATCATATCATGAATAAATAAACAAGTTCCCTGCTCTATCCCCTTGCTAGCAATACAAATATATTGATCTTTACTTATATATTTTTTTAGTTTTTTACATACATCTGTAACAAATGCAGTTGGAATTGCAATAACTATTAATTTACTCATTCTTATAGACTCTTCTAAATTGGTAGTTATAACTACATTACTATCTAATTTAAAATTTTTTAGTTTAGAACTTTTTTTAGTTTTTAGTAATTCGTCCTTTTCTTCTTCAAATGTAGTCCACATAACTACTTCATTTTTATTTTCTACAAGTATTTTTGATAGAGCTAACCCATACGCACCTGTACCCAATATTGATACCTTCATATTATACCTACTTTCTACAATATTATATAAAATAAAAAGCACTTTTTCAAGTACCTTTATTCTGTTCTAAGAGCAATTACTGGATCTTTCTTACTAGCAAGTTTGGAAGGTATTAATCCAGCTATTACTGTAAGTAATGTACTAATAGTTATTAATATTATAGCGCCTATTACTGGAAGAC